>CAZHCM010000039.1:0-14998 GCA_964531005.1 uncultured Sangeribacter sp.
TGACGCGCACCTTGTCGCCGTTGAGGGCGTGCATGGAGTTGCGCTCGGCCACGAGTATCTGCTCGTCGTCGACGATGACGGCGTTCTTGCCGTTGCTGCGGCGCACGAATACGCCCTCGGCCTCGGTGCCTCGGTTGGCCTTGGCCTTGTAGCGGCCCAGACCCACTTCCATTATCTCCTCGGCGGCCACGAGGTCGTCGAGCAGGTTGATGACGTCGTTGCGGTTGGAGGGATGGTTGGCCCCGATGGCGAACGCTATCTGCTTATAGTTGAAGGCTTGCTTCTTCTCTTTGGAGAGGAAGTCCAATATTTTCTTCTGAAGGTCTTGTTTCCGAAACCGCTGACCTTGAGCGGTGGCTTTATTATTATTGTCGGTGTTGTTCATCTTTGTTTGGGTTATATCATTAATGTGTTAACGCCGGAGCGTGGCTGTTGGTTGCGCACCCTATCCTAATCCGTGTGAACGCAGTTCCTGCATCTTGCGGTGCAGGGGCTCCTGGCCGTCATAGACGTTGGCGTAGCTCCTAAACCATTTTATGTCGGCTTCGCCGAGGCGATAGACGTGGGGGTTCTGGGGGTGGCGCTTGCGGTCGAAACGTGCATCCATCTCGTCGAGGGCGCGGTTGCGCGCCATGACGCGCACCGTGGCCACCACCTTGTCTCCCTTGGGCTCGCTGAGCCGCGAGGCCTTCAGTCGATACCCGCCATTGGCCTCCGTGAGGGCTATCCAGCCTTTGGCGTATTCTTCGTAATAGGCCTCACGCTCCGTGTCCCATATCTGCAAATAGTGTGCCAACAGGTCCTGACCCTCCTCTTTCAGGGGGTATTTCTCCTTGAAGCTATCGATCAGCACTTCGAGACACTCCATCGTCTTGAGGGTGTCGTAGCTTGCGCCGTGGGCGTCGGTGTCGCTGAAGTCGATGCCGAGCTCGCCGGCTGTCACGCTCAGCCCTCGGCGGGCGTCGAGCTCGACGCCTGCCTCGCGTCCATGGCATAGCCAGTGAAGGTCGCGGATGTCGATGTAGGGTTTGTCGTCAAGGCCCTTCACGCCCTCTCTTCTGAGGGCATCGATATCGTTTGAGATGGCGAATCCCACAAGACAGTCGGCGGCAGCGATGATGTCTTCTATCATCGGGCGAAAACGGCTGAAGTATGGCCTATGCGCCACCATGCGCGGCGAGATATGGTGCACTCGCTCCGAACTGGGCCAGCGATATTCGTCGCGCGGCTTGAAATACTGGTGAAACACTTCCCGGTGCCCCTCCGAGGGTGTCGAAGAGCCAGCGAGACAATGGTCAAAGGCGTACATGGACAGCTCCAGCATCTGCTGCCTGTCGGTGAACTCACCGTCGAAGCCTACGAAATGGATCTTGTCTTTAGACATAGGTATTGGGATTGATGCAAATTATCAGGATTTTCAGGATTTTCAGGATTTTCAGGAGCAATCATGATTAATCAGGATGAATCAGGATTAATCTTGATTAATCTTGATTTGGCTTGATTCATCCTGATTTAGCTTGATTTGGCTTGGTTTTTGGCGGATTGGGCGAAATGCTCAGTCAGGAGGGCGCTCTTTGCAGGGCCGACGACGGCTGCAAGCTGCTCGGGGGTCGCCTCCCGCATCTTCTTGAGGCTCTTGAAGTGCTTCATCAGGGCCTGGGCGGTCTTCTCGCCTATCCCTTTTATCGCGTCGAGCTCGCTGCTCACCTGGCCTTTGGAGCGGCGCAGGCGGTGATGCGTGATGCCAAACCGGTGCGCCTCGTCGCGCAAGGCCTGGATGACACGCAGGCTACGGCTCTTCTTGTCGATGTACAAGGGGAGCGAATCGCCGGGAAAATATATCTCCTCCAGACGCTTCGCTATTCCGACCAGGGCCACCTCGCCGCGTATGCCCATCTCGTCGAAGGCCTCGACGGCGGCGCTGAGCTGGCCCTTGCCTCCGTCGACGACCACCATGTCGGGCAGCTTCTCCCCTTCGGCCATCATCCGGGTGTAGCGCCGGTGGAGCACCTCCTTCATGCTTGCGAAGTCGTCGGGGCCTTCCACGGTCTTGATGATGAAGTGGCGGTAGTCGCGCTTCGAGGGTTTGCCGTCGCGGAACACCACGCAGCTGGAGACCGGGTTGGTGCCTTGGATGTTGGAGTTGTCGAAACATTCGATGTGGCGCGGCTGCACGCTGAGGCGGAAGTCGCGCTTCATCGTCTCCATGAGGTCGTTGACCCCCTTTTCGGGATCGAGGGCTTCGGTCTGTTTCTCCTTGTCGTGCATGTATTGCGCCACGTTTTTCATGCCCACGTCCAGTATCTTCTTTTTCTCTCCCCGCTGTGGCACGGTGAACGTCACGCCCTCGAAGTCCACGTCCGGCTGGAATGGCACTATGACCTCCTTGAAGGTGCGGTCGAAGCGGCGTCCTATCTCCCCTATGGCCATCGACAGTATCTCCTCCTTGCTCTCGGCGAGACGCCGGCGGAATTCGAGGTTGAGGCTCTGCACCACGGCTCCGTTATGCAGGTGCATGAAGTTGACGTAGGCGGAGTCTCCATTTTCCTCATAGGCAAACATGTCGATGTCTGCCGACTCCGTGCGGGCTATCACGCTGCGGGCGTTATAACGCTTAACGGCCTCGTATCTCTCCTTGGCGCCCTGCGCCTCCTCGAACTTCCATTCCTCGCTCAGGCGGTTCATCTCGTTCTTCAGGTGGCGTTCAAGTTCAAGGGTCTCTCCACTCAGTATCTGTCGCACCCGCTGGATTGTCTTGTTGTAGTCTTCCTGGGTTATCAGGCCGCGGCAGGGGCCGGCGCATTTCCCGATGTGGTAGTCGAGGCAAAGCCGGAACTTACCCCGGGCTATCCCCTTCTCGTCGAGCATGTGGCGGCAGGAGCGCAAGGGGTAGATCTCGCGTATGAGTTCGAGCACCACGCGTGCCGACTGGGTGTTGGCGTAGGGGCCGTAGTAATGCCCTCCGAGACCCTTCTCGCGGGTCATGAAGATGCGCGGATACGGCTCCTTTGTCACCACGATCCAGGGATAGGACTTGTCGTCCTTGAGCAGGACGTTGTAGCGTGGCTGGTATTCCTTGATCATCGCGTTCTCCAGATGGAGAGCGTCCTGCTCGGTGGCCACGACGATGAATCGCAGATCCACGATGTTGCGCACGAGCAGGTTGGTGCGCACCGTGTCATGGCGGCGGTTGAAGTATGAGGATACGCGGCGTTTGAGACGTTTTGCCTTGCCGACATAGATGACCTTCCCGTGTCGGTCCACATACATGTAGACCCCTGGCTTCTCCGGCAACGAGAGGATACGCTCGCGCAGATGTTTGCCGGGACGGTTGTGTGCAAGGTCGTCGGGGGTGCGGTCGGGCACCAGCTCGATGCCGAAGCCGCCGGTCTCGTCGATGTTTCGTCCGAACCCTGCCAGCAGCTCCTTCAGGCGTGCCTGCTCGTCGCGGGCATTCTCCTCCTGGTCCTGCGCTTCCTCAGGCGTGTCGGTCTTCTCGTCAATATGGTCTTGGGTGTCTGTCATCGGTCGAATGTCTTTAGATGTATAACGCTCCACACCTCCTTAATATTTAAAGACAGGGGCGCCTCGTGTGGCGCCCCTGTCCTATTTCTCCGGTTTCGATGCGGGTGTATGCCCGCTCTTGCTCCTGCTTTCCGCAGGCTTCTGGCCCTGCGGGCTTTTACTTGTAGGTAAGCAGGGATGTGATTTCGACATCCTTCGGGAGGTTGTCGCGGCCATGCAGGGCCTCGAGCTCCACCACGAAGTTGATGTAGACCTTCTTGGGGTTCATGCTCTTCACGAGCTCATAGCAGGCATTCATTGTGCCTCCGGTGGCGAGGAGGTCGTCATGCAGCACCACGACGTCGTTCTCGTTGATGGCGTCGCTGTGCATCTCGATGGTGTCAACGCCATACTCCTTTGCATAGGATTTCTTGATGGTCACCGAGGGAAGTTTGCCGGGTTTGCGGGCGGGGACGAAACCGGCCCCCAGCTCATAGGCCAGTATGGAGCCGCCGATGAATCCCCGGGACTCGATGCCCACCACTTTGGTGACGCCCTTGTCGCGGTAGAGGTCGGCGAGCCCGCGGCTCATCACGTGCAGGGCCTCGCCGTTCTTGATGAGAGTGGTGAGGTCGCGGAAGATAATCCCCTTGGAGGGGAAGTCGGGCACATCACGGATGATGCTTTTCAGTTCTTCGATTTGCATGGTTATATTTCGGTTTAGTTGTCAGTTTTCGCTTGAATCTTTTTTCGCGTGATAGTGGTTGGCGGTTCTCTTTATCAGGAGGAATTTGAAGGAAGGGTTTTGTTCCACGTGGAACAATCCTCCTCTATATCTCCCATTTTATCGGTATTTATGGATGCTTTGAAGGTTTTTTCATCGTATTCATCGCATTATCGCTTCCATGAATAGAGAATGAGTCAGCGCCGGATAAGCATGGTCAATACACTGATGTCCGCAGGCGATACGCCGGGGATGCGGGAGGCTCTTCCTATGGTCTCCGGACGCCTGTCCGAGAGTTTCTGCCGAGCCTCTGTCGAGAGCGCCTTGACCGATGCGTAGTCGAATCCCGCAGGGATGCGCACATTCTCCAGACGCATGTTCTTCTCGGCCAACTCACGCTCCCGGGCGATATATCCGTCATACTTTATCAATATCTCGACAGCCTCCACGATTTCCTCCCTCCTGCACAAGCAAGGCTCTTGGGGGGATCCACCAGGGTGCATCCCTACGGTTGTGCCGTCAACCTGGACGGAGGTACTATGGGGCATACACCCTATCGTCCCGAGCCGATCGGCTACGGCAGGCTCGACGGCTGCGAGAAGGCTGAAATCCACCTGCGGGCGGCGTAGCAAGTCTGCCACGCGCACAGACCCTGTCACGGCACTGCTGCCGACTGAGGCCAAAGCTTCGTTGAGCCCGTCATCTCCCTTGACCGAAGTGGCGGCGCACCACTGCATCAAGGCGTCGATCTCCGCCTGCTTGCTGAGCATCGCCTCATAGCGCTTGGCGGTGGCCAGACCTATGCGGTACCCTATCGGCGTCAGGCGCATGTCGGCGTTGTCCTGGCGCAGGAGTATGCGATATTCGGCGCGGGAGGTGAACATGCGATAGGGTTCATCCACTCCCTTGCTCACGAGGTCGTCAATCAGCACCCCGATATATGCTTCATCTCGGCCAAGCACGAGCGGATCGTCGCCACGCACGGCCAGGGCCGCGTTGATGCCGGCCATCAGGCCCTGCGCGGCAGCCTCCTCGTATCCGGTGGTGCCATTGACCTGGCCTGCGAAGTAAAGACCTTCCACAAGGCGCGTCTGAAGGTCGTGGGTCAGTTGAGTCGGCGGGAAATAGTCGTATTCTATTGCGTAGCCGGGGCGATAGAATTGCACGTCACGCAGCGCCGGAACCTTGCTGAGGGCCTCCATCTGCACCTGCCAGGGCAAAGAGCTGGAAAAACCGTTGATATAATATTCCTCCGTAGTCTCCCCCTCGGGCTCCAGGAAGAGTTGATGGCTATCCTTGTCGGCAAACGTGACAATCTTCGTCTCTATCGAGGGGCAATAACGGGGGCCGACACTTTCTATCTGGCCGTTATAGAGGGGGGAATCGGCGAGGTTGGCGCGTAGGGTGTCGTGCACTTCGGGATTGGTGTGCACGATGTAGCAGTCTCGCGGCTCCAGCTCTCTCTGCACGTCGGGCAGGAAGGAGAACTTGTGGAAGTCGCGCACCACCATTCCATCGGGAGTCGCGACATCCTCGCCCCCCTGAGCCTGGGCCAGGGAGAAGTCGATCGTGCGTCCGTCGATTCGCGCGGGAGTGCCGGTCTTCATGCGTCCTGTCTCGAAGCCGAGGGAGCGCAGCTGCTCGGTCAATCCGTGGGAAGCGCCTTCCGATATGCGTCCACCCTCAATCATGGTGCGGCCGAAGTGCATCAGGCCATTGAGGAAGGTACCTGCGGTCAACACGACCTTTTTGGCACGAAACTCCACTCCCAATGCCGTCTTGACGCCCGTCACGCGGATCGGGTCGGTCCCCACCAGCAACTCTGCGACGGTGTCTTGAAAAAGGCTAAGCCCGGGAGTGGAGTCGAGCACCTTGCGCCATTCGTCGATGAAACGGGTGCGGTCGCTCTGCACCCGGGGCGACCACACGGCAGGCCCCTTGGAGCGGTTGAGCATACGGAACTGTATTGCGGTCTTGTCGGCGATTACGCCCATCTGTCCGCCGAGGGCGTCGATCTCGCGCACGATCTGGCCTTTCGCGATTCCACCGACAGCAGGGTTGCATGACATCTGCGCCACGCGGTTCATGTCGGAGGTGACGAGCAACGTGGCGCACCCAAGACGCGCCGCGGCCACCGCCGCCTCGCACCCTGCGTGACCACCACCGACCACTATCACATCGAAATCAAACTTCATCTTCGCTTCTGCCTAATGTCAAATACCAAAATACGCGATTTCATCGTGCCGCCAAGAGCCCCCGGTCAAATTATGTCGTACATGGACAAGGCCTTGTCTTCGGCGGCTTCCATTATCTCGCGTTCACCGGGACCCTTGTCGTCGATGCCGCAGAGATGAAGGATGCCATGGATGATGACGCGGAGCAGTTCGCGGTCAAATGTGACGCCAAACTTCTCCGCATTGGAGCGCACGGTGTCAAGGGAGATGAGGATGTCCCCACCTATCTTGTCGCCACGAGAGTAGTCGAAGGTGATGATGTCGGTGTAATAGTCATGACCCACAAACTGGCGATTGGCCTTCAACATCGTCTCGTCGTCGCAAAACTGATAGTTGACGTCCCTCACCTTTCGGTCATAGGTCATGGCCACCGCGATGATCCATCGCGACACACGAGCCACGTCCAGGTCGGGCATTTCCACGCCATCAGTCTGAAAGTCTATCATAACACTCAATTTTGATTTACACCACAAAAATAACACTTTTTTCTCACAATCCCCTCAGCTCGCTCCGACTTTTTCTTATCGGAGCTATCTGAGGACCGGGAGCCATCGGAGCAATTATAGGCTATCAGAGTCATCGGGCTATCAGAGTCATCGGGCTATCAGAGTCATCGGGCTATCAGAGTCATCGGGCTATCGGAGCCATCGGAGCAATCAGAGCTATTGGAGCTATCGGAGCCATCGGGGCTATTGGAGGCTCCAATATCCCTCAAAAGCCTGGCAATGGGGGCTGGGCAGGATAAAAGACTTTTCTGTCAGGGCAACTGGAGTCTTGCCTATTGGCGATAAAATATCTATGTCTTAGCAATTTAGCATCAGACTGAAGCAAAATAAAGGCTTCCAGAATCAAGAATTTGCGTTTTTCGCTCTCCCATAAAGCGAAAATTTCAGCCAGGATTCTCATTTTTCAGCCAAAACATGGGGGTGGAATCAAAACTGAGGTTCTCGGGGTGGGGATAAGATTTATTTTTGCTGTTTGCGGAATTTTAGCTATCTTCGCATCAAAATAAATTTTCACAAAGGATATACACATAAGATATACACATAGGATATACACAGGATCTATACGCAGCCTTTGTGGGCGCGGCAGGCCGCGCCCCTACCAGGGCTGAAATCCCATCACTCCCAATAATCCCATCACTCCCATCACTCCCATCACTCCCAATAATCCCAAAAATCCCAAAGCATGGCCAAAATAGCTTTCGACGGCAAACGAGCCGTAGCCAACATGACAGGACTGGGCAACTATTCCCGGTTAGCCCTGGAGTCGCTCGCCGATGCCAGACGCGACGACCATCTGCTCGTCTATACTCCGGCCATGCGCGACAATCCTCGGCTCGAGCGCCTGCTGCATACCTATAACGTCGACTTTCGTCTCCCTGCCGGCAAGGGGCCCCTGTCCAAAGGCGCCCTGTGGCGCACATGGGGAATAGCCTCCGACCTTAGGAAAGACCGCCCCGACCTCTTCCATGGTCTCAGCAACGAGCTCCCCCTTTCCATCCGGCAGACAGGAATACCTTCGGTGGTCACGATCCACGATGTCATATACCGCCGTCTCCCCTACTGCTATTCTGCCATCGACCGCCTCCTGTACGATTTCAAATATGGCCGCTCCTGCAAGATGGCCGACCGCATAATAGCGGTCAGCGAATGCACCAAGCGCGACGTCATGGAGCTCTATGGCATAGCCGACGACAAGATAGATGTCTGCTACCAGGGATGCGACCCGCAGTTCAAACGCCAATGGCGCCCCACGGAGCTGCAGCGACTACGCCGCAAGTACAAGCTCCCCGACCGCTTCCTCCTGCAGGTCGGCACGATCGAAAAACGCAAGAACCTGGAATTGGCCGTCAGGGCCCTGCCCATGCTCCCGGAGGACGTGATGCTCGTGGCCGTCGGGCGCGACAACGGCTATTTAGGACAGGTATTGAAGGTGGCCCATTCATTGGGAGTGGCCAACCGGCTCAAAGTGCTGACGGGAGTGCCATTCACCGACCTTCCGGGGCTTAACCAAAGTGCGGAAGTGGTTTTATATCCTTCTCGTTATGAAGGGTTTGGCATTCCAGTATTGGAGGGATTGGAAAGTCTGCGGCCAGTCGTGGCGGCCACGGGCTCGTGTCTTGAGGAGGCCGGAGGGAAAGCCGCCTATTATGTGGATCCGGACGACCCGGGTCAGCTCGCCGAGACACTGCTCCCCCTCCTACAGGGGAGGGAGGCAAACCTCCCAGAGCGTCTTCTCGAAGGGAAGATACAGGCCGCCAAGTTCTCCAACGACACAATGGCCCGCGACCTCCAGGCCACATATGCCCGCACCCTCTCATAGGGGCAATAGGGGGCAGATACAAAAAATTTCTAAAAAATTTGGCTCAAAGGGGACAAAAACGGATGAAAATAAGTAATTTTACATTCAAAAACTTTTTTCAACCCGATTCGTCCTTCCTATGCAGGAAACATATCATATACCGGCCCTGCTCAACGAGGCTGTGGCCGCCCTCAACATAAAGCCCGACGGGGTCTATGCCGACGCCACTTTTGGCGGCGGCGGACACTCCCGCGCCATAATAGGCCTTCTCGGCCCGACAGGGCATCTCTATGGCTTCGACCGCGATCTCGACGCGCTCGCCAACGCCCTGGATGACCCTCGCTTCACATTCGTACGCTCCAATTTCCGCCACATGCCCAACTTCCAGCGATACTACGGCGTGGAAGCCTTCGACGGCATACTGGCAGACCTCGGCGTGTCATTCCACCACTTCGACGACGCCGAGAGGGGGTTCTCCTTTCGCGCCGACGCCCCTCTGGACATGCGCATGAACCGCCGTGCGCCCCGCACTGCGGCCGACGTCATAGCCGAGGCATCCGAAGAGAGCCTCGCGGCCATGCTGCGCGCCTACACCGACCTGAAGCGGCCACGCGACATCGCCAAGGCCATCCTCAAGGCACGCCAGCAGGCCCCCATAGCCACCACCACCGGACTGGCCGAGGCCGTAAAGGGCTCCATCAACCCAAAGAACGAAAAGAAAGACCTGGCACAAGTGTTCCAGGCACTGCGAATAGAGGTCAACGGGGAGGCGGACGACCTCCGCTCCTTCCTGACTGCCACCACACGACTCCTGAGGCCCGGCGGACGCCTGGCCATACTCACCTATCACTCGCTTGAGGACAGGATGGTCAAGAACTTCATGCGCACCGGCAATCTCGACGGCATCGAGCAGAAAGACTTCTTCGGCCGCGTCCAGACCCCATGGCGCGTGATCACACGCTCCCCCATCACCCCCTCCGAGGAGGAGGTGGAGGCCAATCCCAGGTCCCGCAGCGCCAAGCTGCGGGTGGCAGAACTCATTCAGACCTCCCAGGGAGATGGCAAAGAAGGCTAAGTCAAAGGCATCCAAGGCCACGGCCCGCAAAGCCTCCGGAGTCTTCCACACCGTCTTCAGCAACCTGCGCTACGGACGCCCCGTATCGGCCGGATTCTTCCACAAGAACGCCTGGCTCATGGTGGCAATCCTGGCCGCGGTGCTCTCCCTGATGGGCCTGAGATACAAGACGAAGTCGAAGATGGCCGAGATCAAGACTCTCTCCGCCGAGCTGCAGCGGGCCGAGAGCTCGAAGCTCCAGGAAAAGGCCGCCTACATGTCACTCATCCGCGAGACGGAGATGAAGCGGCTCGTCGATGAGAAAGGGCTCGGACTGTACTTCCGCGAAGAGCCACCCTATCAGCTAACCTACGAAAAATAGCCCCCACAGTGACCTCACGCCGAAAAAAACAGAACAACAAAACCAACATACTCTTCCGCTACGGCCTGATCTCCGTGGTCTTCATGCTGCTGGCCGTGGCCGTGCTCATCAAGATGTTCCACACCACGGTGGTCACAGCCGACGAATGGAACAAGCGCGCCAAAAGCGAGCTCTCACGCATGGACACCATCCAGCCTGAGCGCGGCAACATCCTGGCCTCGAACGGCAACATCCTGGCCTGCAACCTGAAGGTCTGGGACATCAAGCTCGACCTGCGCCACGACCGCCTCAAGACCATGGACCCCCTGCCCATCGAGGCCATCGACTCCCTGGCCGACCTCCTCGACCAGCACTATCCGCGACGCAAGAATCTCCTCTCGCTGCATCCGGACACCATAAAGAAGTATTCCTGGCGCACCCGCCTGCACCGGGAGATCGAGAAGCCTTTCGACAAGCGTCCCCGCGCACTGCTGCTGGCCCGCAAGGCCACGCTGGAAGACTTCGAGACCATCCGCTCATACCCCTTCCTCAACCGCTTCAAGGGCTCCGGGGGGCGCAACCCCCTCTACAAGTCGGAGCGCAACATCAGGATGTATCCCTACGGACGCATGGCCTACCGCAGCATCGGGCGTGTCAACGAAAGCATGGAGACGGGCGAGTTCCATGGCTACTCCGGCCTGGAGAAAGACCTCGACACCCTCCTCTACGGTCGCCCCGGCATCGCCAAGCGGGTGCCCCTCAACAAGGGTATAGGGAGCTGGGTGCAGACTCCGGCCCAACGGGGATTCGACCTGCTGACCACCATCGACATCGACATCCAGGAGATGCTTGAGCAGGAACTGCACTCCATCTGCGCCGAGGCAGGCGCCGAATGGGGCACGGCCATCATCATGGAAGTGGAGACAGGCGAGATAAAGGCCCTCTCCAACATCGAGCGTCTCGACAACGGACAGTATGGCGAGGCCCTCAACCGCGCCGTGCTCCCCTTCGAGCCGGGAAGCGTGATGAAGACCATATCCATGATGATAGCCTTCGAGGACGGCCTGGTGCACAGCGTCTACGACCAGGTCAACTGCTCCCCCTTCCAGCGCACCTCCGACCCCCACGCACCGGGAGTGAAGACCATGAAGCAGGTCATCGAGATGTCGTCCAACACGGGCATCGCGCGTGTCATCTTCCGCAAGTACGCCGCCGACCCGGCCGCCTTCTACGACCGCCTGGAATCGATCGGGTTCTTCGAGCCGATGCACTCGGGCATAGCCGGCGAACAGATACCGCGCATCCGCCGCCTCGTGGACCGCGACAGCCGGGGCAACCCCATCACCATGACGTCGCGCCACCTCGACCTGGCCCGCCAGGCCTACGGCTACAACACCGAGATACCTCCCCTCTACACGCTGTCGGTCTACAACGCCATCGCCAACGGCGGCCGCTACGTGCGCCCCCACCTGCTACGGGCCATCCGCTCGGAGCGTGGCGACAGCGTGCTGCCCATCTCCTATATCCGCGACCGCATATGCTCCGAGGAGAACGCCCGCAAGGTCAAGGAGTGCCTGCGCGAAGTGGTCTGGGGCGAGCACGGCACGGCCCGCATGGTGCGTGACGACCGCGTCACCATCGTCGGCAAGACCGGCACAGCATATCCTGTGGAGAAGGGAGCCTACAACCTCACCAAGCGCCGGTACGCCTTCGCCGGCTTCTTCCCCTACGACAAGCCGAAGTACAGCTGCATGGCCCTGGTGCTCGCCCCTGCGGGCAACAGCGCCAACCGCACATCGGGGCAGGTGGTCAAGAACATGGCCCTGAAGCTCTTCGCCCGCGGCATGCTCGACAACGTGCCCACGCTCAGCCCGGCGCAGAACGTCGGCAGGCCCACCCTCACGGCATCGGTGAAGACCAAGCAGGAGCACATCACCGAGGCCATCGGCACGGGAAGCGTGCGCAAGTTCCGCACACAGCCCGCAGTGGGGCGCGTGACGGTGCCCAACGTAGTGGGCTATGACGCCCCCTCAGCCGTCAAGATGCTGGAGGAGAGGGGCGTCAGCGTGGCCCTGCACGGCACCGGATGCGTCGTCGCCCAGTCCCTGGCCCCCGGCTCGCAGATCCGCAAGGGCGCAGCCGTCACGCTTACCCTCAGATAAGACGAAAGACCCAAAAAAAGAACAGAACCCCAAAACACCCAATCTCTCCAAGACCCGAGACCAACACAACATACAAGACTACTGACTAAAAACCAAGTGCGATATGACCTCTAAACTGTCAACCCTGCTCGAAGCCATCGACGTCATCGAAGTAATCGGCGACGTGGACAAGAATATAGTTTCGCTCGAAAGCGACTCCCGCAAGACTGTCAAGGAAGGAATGTTCGTGGCCGTGCGAGGCGTCACCACGGACGGCCACAAGTACATACCCGTGGTGGCCAGCAACCATGTGGGGGCAATCGTCTGCGAGGAGATGCCCGCCTCGCTCGAAAACGGCGTGACCTATGTGCGCGTCCCCAACTCGGCCGTGGCCCTGGGACGCCTGGCCGACGCCTGGTATGGGCACCCCTCGTGCCATCTCAAGCTCGTGGGCGTGACCGGCACCAACGGCAAGACCACCACCGCCACCCTCCTCTACGAGATGGCCCGCCTGCAGGGATACCGCGCCGGACTGCTCTCGACGGTGTGCAACTACATCGACTCCGAGGCCCGTCCCACCACCCACACCACCCCGGACCCGCTGACCCTCAACGCCCTGCTGGCCGAGATGGTGGAGCGCGGATGCGACTACGCATTCATGGAGGTCTCGAGCCACGCCGCTGCGCAGCACCGCATCGCCGGACTCCACTTCACCGGGGGAGTCTTCTCCAACCTGACGCGCGACCACCTCGACTACCATGGCACGGTCGACAACTACATGCGGGCCAAGAAGGCCTTCTTCGACATGCTCCCGGAGACGGCCTTCGCCCTCGTCAACATCGACGACAAGGCGGGCCGCTTCATGGTGCAGAACACCCGCGCCACCGTGCGCACCTACTCGCTGCGCACGGACGCAGACTTCCGCGGCCGAATCGTGGAGTCGCGCCTCGACGGCACACTGATGACCCTCAACGGCCACGAGGTGGAGGTGCAGTTCACCGGGCGCTTCAACGCCTACAACCTCACGGCCGTCTACGGAGCCTCCATCCTGACGGGTTTCGACCCTGAGGAGGTGCTGGTGGGGATGAGCCGTCTCGTGCCCGTGGCCGGGCGCTTCCAGACCATCCACGGCCCCGGCGAGGTCACCGCCATCATCGACTACGCACACACCCCCGACGCGCTGGTCAACGTCCTCGACACCATCCGGGACATCGTGGGACTGGACGGCACCATCATCACCGTCGTGGGCGCCGGAGGCAACCGCGACCAGGGCAAGCGCCCCCTGATGGCCCAGGAGGCCGCCTGCCGCTCCGACCGCCTCATACTGACCAGCGACAACCCCCGCGACGAGGTGCCCGAGGAGATCATCGCCCAGATGAAGGAGGGGCTCAGCGCCGAGGAGACACGACGCACCCTGTGCATCTCCGACCGCCGCGAGGCCATACGCACCGCCCTGCACACGGCCACGCCCGGCTCCGTAGTGCTCATAGCCGGCAAAGGCCATGAGACCTACCAGGAAATCAAGGGCGTGCGCCATCACTTCGACGACCGAGAAGAGACCCTGAAGGCTTTCGCCGAGCTCAAGGGCGAGTGAGCAAGCATCACACAAGTCAGCAACGCAACAGACCATCCCAAGACAGATGTTTTATCACCTCATACAGGCTTTCGGCGGCGTCGACTTCCCGGGACGCCACCTCATGACATACATCACATTCCGCGCCGGCGTGGCCTTCGCCCTGGCGCTGATCATAGCCCTGGTGTTCGGGCAGGTCATCATTCGCCGCCTGCAGCTCATGCAGGTGGGCGAAGTGGTGCGCGACCTCGGCCTGGAGGGCCAGATGAAGAAGACCGGCACCCCCACCATGGGCGGCGTCATCATCATCCTGGCCATCCTGCTCCCATGCCTGCTTGTGGGCAACCTGACCAACATCTACATGATCCTCATGCTCGTGGCCACCCTCTGGATGGGCTCCATCGGCTTTCTGGACGACTACCGCAAGCTCAAATACCATAACAAGGACGGCCTGAAGGGGAAGTACAAGATCATCGGACAGGTGGGGCTGGGCCTGCTCGTGGGCCTGACGATGTGGTTCTCCCCCGCCATCGTCATGAGCCAGAACCTCTCGGCGCCCGCCGCCGACGAGCCGGTGGCCACCGTGCTCGCCGTCGATTCCGACAACGACCGCGTGCCCGACATGACCGTGGAGACGTGGACGCAGAATCCCGTGGACTACGCCATGCCCGTGAAGTCGCCACAGACCACCATCCCCTTCGTCAAGGACAACAACTTCAACTACGAATGGCTCACCTCCTGGATCCCCAATCCCGAGGCTGCCAACACCGCCGGCTGGATCGTCTTCGTGCTGGTGGTCATAGTCGTGGTCACGGCCGTCAGCAACGGCGCCAACCTCACCGACGGCCTTGACGGCCTGTGCGCCGGCACTTCGGCAATCATCGGCGTGGCCCTGGCCATCATGGCATACCTGGGAGGCAACATCATCTATTCCGGATACCTCAACATAATGTACATCCCGGGCTCGGCCGAGCTGGTGGTCTACGCCAGCGCATTCATCGGCGCCCTCGTGGGCTTCCTGTGGTACAACGCCTTCCCGGCCCAGGTGTTCATGGGCGACACCGGAAGCCTCACCCTGGGCGGCATCCTGGCCGTCTTCGCCA
>CAZHCM010000040.1:0-14872 GCA_964531005.1 uncultured Sangeribacter sp.
CACCGGACGATACAGACGCAGGATCTGGGTGCGGGCACCGATACCGTTTTTGAACATCTTGACCTTGCCGCGCAGAAGACACCAAAGGTAGAGGGGAGGTTCCTGTTCGGTATAGATGTTTTCGTTCTTGCGAAACTCCTTCACCTCGAAATTATCGGTGATGATGCGCTTCTCCTCTGGACGAAGCACCTTCCAAAGTTCAGACATGTCTTGGCTGATGATATGCTCAAGAGTGCTCTTTTTCAACATATGGTGTTTGCTAAAGCAATGGGTGATACTTTGTTATGGTCTTAGGAGGAGAATGTATCCCATGGCCTGGCGGGAAATGTCCCCGGCGGACATGGAATATTGTGCAAATTTACACATTTTTTTGGTAACACCAATCCTGACGGGAGGAAAAATCCACTTTTGCAAGGACAAGGACTCTTTCGGGGGTCTCTGGGGTTATAGAGTCGAGAAATCCGTGGCGCCCTGCACTTCCGTGCGGAGCCTGCGACGATCCACCTTACCTGTGCGGGTCATGGGAATGGCCCGGAGACGCACGCCTTCGCGGGGACGCATCCAGCGGGGCGTGATGGTGGCGCAACAGGCTTTGACCTGCTCCAGACTTTCCTCGGCGTCCGAATCCTGACACACATACACTACCACTGGATGCTCCCCCCATTTCGCGTCACTCATAGACGTGATTGCCGTAGGGAAGGGTAGTTGGGAGAACCTCTCTTCAAGCATTTCGGGGATAATTTTCCGGCCTCCACTGATGATGACGTTATCCTCGCGCCCCACCACTTGAAACCGGCCATCGCTCTCAGGCACAATGATGTCGTTGGTGACAATCGGCCCGTCGCCAACTCCCAGAATCATAGCGCATCCCCTTTTGTCTTGCACCACCTCTATTCCAGGCAGAGGGGAGAAGGGGGCCTGCGGGTCGGCTATCGGTCGCATAGCCACATGCGAGGCGGTTTCGGTCATGCCATAGCTTTCCCATACCCTCAAGCCGGACTCGACTATCCGTTGGCGCAGTTCCTTGGGCACGGGGGCCCCTCCCACCAGAATATGGTCGATGGCGGGGAGGGTGCCTTGGCGATGACGCTCAAGCAGGTGAATCATCTGGGAAGGGACTACGGAGACCATTGTGAGATGGTCGTCAGGCCCGAAATCCGCCAGAGGCCGATTGGAAGGGGGTTCGCAAGAGAAGCGGGCCCCGCATTCCAATGCACGCACCAGCACCATCTTGCCTCCCACCGTGTCCGGCGAAAGACAGGAGTGTAGACTGGAATGCCGGGTGAGGGCGAAATGCTTGATGGAGCGTCTCGCGCTCTGGGTCACAATGGCGCGTGGGAGCAGGATTTCCTTGGGAAAGCCAGTGGAACCGGAGGTCTTGGCCGGAATCGCTGAGGCTCCGGATTCCCATAGGCGCCTGAGTCGTCCGAAGCCCTCCGACACCCTGGCTTGCTCTTCAGTAGTGTACATTGAAGCTGAGGAATGGGTCATTCGTGCCAGTCCAGGGCGTCGAACTGAGCGCGTCCTATCGTGGCGTCCGGAGTCCAGCCGAGAAATTCTCCTTCCAGATGGAGAGGTGTGACGAAGTTGTTGGTGTAGAGGGCGCCGGTGCCGAGTCCCTGGGGCATGTGGGTGTCGAGTGTCGCGGCCCACTGCGCTATCGCGCTCAGGCCTACGTTTGATTCGAGAGCCGACGTGACCCACCAGCCTATGTGCCGTTCGTCGGCTTTGGCGATCCACTGCTCGGCGCCTGCGAAACCGCCGCACAGCGAGGGCTTCAATATGATATATGAAGGCTGGATCATGTCGAGCACCATCTCGCGGCCGCCCTCGGAGTGGATGCCTATGAGTGTCTCGTCAAGCGCGACGGGCACCGGCGAGAGGGCGCAGATCTCCGCCATCGCCCCGGGATTGCCGGGGGCGATGGGCTGCTCGATGCTGTGGATGTCAAGCCGGGCCAGGTCGTCAAGCTTTTTCATCGCTTCCTCAGGGGCGAAGGCGCCGTTGGCGTCCACACGGATCTCGGGCCTGTCGGGGCCGAACATCGAGCGCACCGCACCGATCATTTCCAGCTCCTCCTTCCAGTCACGCGCCCCAATCTTGAATTTCAGACACTTGAACCCGTCCTCAACCTTTTTGGCTGCCCTCTCGGCCATCTCGGAGACCGTGCCCATCCACACCAGCCCGTTGATTACTATCTCTTTGCGCCCCTCGGTGAATCCGGAAGGAAAGTAGAGTCCCTTGCATCCCGAGGAGAAGTCGCGGATAGCCTGTTCGAGACCAAGCTGGATGGAAGAGTGGCGGCTCAGGTCGGTGTCGCGCCCAAGGGCAATGTTGGCGAGGAGCTCTATCAGTTTGTAACCATAGTTGCCATCAGCTTCCGGCGAGAGTCCCGGGAACACCGAGGCCTCACCCAGGCCATATCTCGAAGGGTCGTTCTCGTCGAAGATCTTGATGAAGAAGGTGGGTTTCTCGGTAAGCACACCCCGCGAGGTGCCGGCTGGCTCGCGAAACTTCAGTATGTATGGTGCGTAGGCAAGTCTCATGCGCGGACAGTATCAGGGGAACTTCGGAAACTGGTCGAAATCGGGGTCGCGCTTCTCAAGGAAGGCGTTCTTGCCCTCCTGCGCCTCGGCCATCAGGTAATACATCAGCGTGGCGTCGCCGGCGAACTCCATCATGCCATGCTGGCCGTCAAGTTCGGCGTTGAGGGCGCGCTTGATCATGCGGATGGCGAAGGGGGAGCGCTTCAGGATTGTGCGACACCACTCCACGGTGGTCTCTTCCAGTTGGTCGAAGGGCACGACAGCGTTGACCATTCCCATCTCCAGGGCTTCCATGACGGTGTACTGTCGGCAGAGGAACCATATCTCGCGAGCCTTCTTCTGGCCTACGCAGCGGGCCAGATAAGAGGAGCCGAAACCGGCGTCGAAACTGCCCACCTTGGGCCCTGTCTGGCCGAAACGGGCGTTGTCGGAGGCTATAGAGAGGTCGCAGACGACGTTGAGGACGTTGCCGCCCCCGATGGCATATCCGTTGACCATGGCTATGACCGGCTTGGGTATGGAGCGTATGGCATGATGAAGCTCGAGGACGTTGAGACGGGGCACGCCGTCCTTGTCGACGTAGCCGCCGATCCCCTTGACATTCTGGTCGCCGCCAGAGCAGAAAGCCTTGTCGCCGGCTCCTGTCAGCACTATGACCCCGATGTCCTGGCGTTCGCGGCAGATGCGCATGGCGTCCAGCATCTCTGAGTTGGTCTGTGGGCGGAACGCGTTGTAGACCCGGGGGCGGTTGATGGTGATTTTGGCTATCCCCTCGAATTGCTCGAAGAGGATGTCTTCATATTCCTTTATGGTCTTCCAGTCGAATTTCATTTTTTTTGGGATTTTTGGGAGTAGTGGGATTTTTGGGAATGGTGGGATTTTTGGGAGTGGTGGGGGGTATGGGATTGGCTATTTCTTTGGGGGTTTCAGGAAATGGCGCAAGGTGTCGGCGCTTGACTGGGGGTCTACCACGATGCGCAGTATGGATGCTCCAGCCTGGGGGGACAGGAACTTTGGCAACTCCCTGTGCAATTCAGCTTCCGAGGAGGCCTCGAAATATCCGAGTCCGAAGGCTTTTGCGAGGCCTTCCACCGGAAGGGATGTGTCGGCACACCAGAAGCGTTCCCGCTCCGAGAGGCGGCGGGTCGTGGAGACGAAACGGAAAATTCCTCCTCCGCCGTTGTCAATGACGATGATGCGCATGCGCTCGGGCATGAGCCGTGTGGCCAGGGCCCCGAGGTCGTAGGTCATGCTCAAGTCTCCGGTGACGAGGATGGTCATGCCGCCATAGGGGAGGGAGGCCCCTATGGCCGTGGAGGTGCATCCTTCGATGCCGGAGACGCCACGATTGCCATAGCAGGCGTGGCCACGCAGGGAGAAGAGGTCGGCGTAGCGCACGGGCATGCCGTTGGAGAGAAAGAGATTGGCCGTGGCAGGCAACTTTTTGGAAAGCACATGAAAGGCTTTGAACTCCGACCAGGGAGCAGTTGTGGCCGCCTCAAACCTGTCGGCCAATGCACGCAGGGCCTCCCCTTTCCACATGAGGGCATAGTTGGCAGCTTCGCCGTGGGGCTTGCGCCTGCGGAGCATGCCTCCCAACTGCCTGAGGAAGACGGCGGGCGATGTCTCTATTCGCCTTGACAGGACGCGGAAGGTGTCGACCGTGTTGTGGTGCTCACCAAGGCTCCAATGGGCCTTTGGAGGGAGATCTCTCAGGAACTGCTTCATGCGGGCCGACACCAAGGCGCCCCCGAAGGTGATGAGAAGGTCAGGGCGCAAGGATTGGTGCTGTTCGGCCGACAGGCGTGAGAGCACGACATCTGCGGGCCCCACGTCTTCATGTGCGTGGAGATTGGACAGGCATTCCGATATGACAGCCACATTGGTGTTAGCCGCCATGCGCGCGACTCCTTTCGACAGTTCATGGTCTGGAAGCATGGAGCCTGCCACTACCAGGATTTTCATTCCTGCCGCCTCCTCGCACAGCTCCTGCATGAGCTGCTTGGGGAGGTCCGGCGAAGGACGGTCCATGCAGATGAGGCGTTGCATCGGGAGTGGTGCCGAGGTGGTGACGCCGAGAGGCTGCGAGAGGGCGATGTTGACATGCACGGGGCCTGGGCGTCCCGACATCGCTGTCAGGAAGGCGTCGTTGGCCATGCGGTTGGCATACCATTTGGCCTCGGGTGCCTCCTGTGTGTAGGCAGGGAAGTCGAAGGATTGCTTCACGATGCCTGACAAGACTCCGGACTGCCGTATGATCTGGGAATCCTCCTGGTCTATCCATTGCCGGGGCCGGTCGGCGGAGATCGCGATCAGGGGTATGCCACGGTAGTAGGCTTCGGCAAGGGCTGGGGCGTAGTTGAGCAAGGCGGAGCCCGATGTGCACACCAGGGCCACGGGACGGCGAGAGGTCAAAGCGATGCCGAGGGCTATGAACGCAGCGGAGCGCTCGTCCACCACGACTTCCGTCATCCGGACCCCCTGCTCCTTCTCGCGAGCCGATATGGCCAGAAGCAGAGGGGTGTTGCGCGACCCCGGGGAGCAGACAAATGTTCCCACTCCCTGTTCTGCCAGCACATCCACGAAGATGCGGCAAAAAATGTTGGCGGTCGTCTCCATGTCACTCCATTACGGCGGGATGGTAGCCCCGCAGGAACGCGTCTGTATCCATCCGGCGTTTTCCAGCCGGCTGGAGCTCTTTGATCTCAAGCCAATTGTCGGCGGTGGCCACGAACAGCCTGTCGCCCTCCACCCTGACATAGCCCGGGAAGAAGTCTTTGCAGGGAGCTTCAGACAGAGCGGTGGTGAAGATTTTGATGTCAGTGAGTTTGCCACGGTCGTCGCGCATCACGGTCCAGGCAGCGGGGTAGGGGGACAGCCCTCGCACATGGTTGTGGACCGTATTGGCCGGACGGCTCCAGTCGATGCGACAGGTCTCCTTGAAAATCTTGGGGGCCGGGATGAACTCTCCTTCCGGCTGCTGGGAGGTCACAAGCGTGCCCTCCTCAATCTTGCGTACCGTCGAGAGCACAATGTCTGCGCCAAGGTGCATGAGTTTGTCATGAACGTCGCCGACGTTTTCCTCCGGAAGAATCTCGACTGAACGTTGCTCGATGATGTCGCCGGTGTCGATTTCATGCTTGAGGAAGAAGGTCGTGACTCCGGTCACCGTCTCCCCGTTCATCACGGCGTGGTTGATGGGAGCTGCGCCACGATACTTGGGCAGCAGGGAGGCGTGGAGGTTGAAGGTGCCCATCGGGGGCATGGACCACACCACCTCCGGAAGCATGCGGAAGGCGATGACTATGAAGAGGTCGGCCTCCAGCGAGCGGAGTGTGTCGACAAACTCCGGGTCCTTCAGCTTTGGAGGCTGGAGGCACCTTAGGCCATGCTCGTCGCTATATTTCTTCACGTCGCTCTGGATCATCTTGTGGCCGCGACCAGCCACCTTGTCGGGCATGGTGACGGTGGCCACAACGTCGTATCCATGGCGCACGAGAGTGTCGAGGCTCTCGACTGCAAATTCAGGTGTGCCGAAAAAGACTATTCTCATATCTGCTATCTATGATAATGCTATCTCTTGACCGCCTCAGTCGTCGGTGTAGTGACGGAGTACCCGGCGGTATGAGGTGAATATCTTGGATTTCGAGACCATCCCCACGTAGATGCCGTTGTCGACCACGGGGAGGTTCCATGCCCCAGTCTTGTCAAACTTCTCCATCACCGTGTCCATGCTGTCGGTGATCTCTATTCGGGCCGGAGGCATGGCCATGAAGCGCGAGACGTGCATCTTGCGGTATAGGTCGGGGCGGAACATTATGTTGCGGATGTCGTCGAGGGTGACGATCCCCTTCAGGCGCCCCTCCTCGTCGGTGACGGGGAAGAGGTTGCGGTTGGACTTCGAGATGACGTCCACCATCTGCTTTAGGTTCATCTCCGGACGCACGCACTTGCAGTCGCGCTCTATGACGTTGCCGACCTTCAGGAGGGTGAGCACGGCCTTGTCCTTCTCGTGTGTCAGAAGGTCGCCAGCCTTGGCCAGACGCGCAGTGTAGATGCTGTAGGGCTCGAACATCTTTATGGTCATGTAGGAGAGGGTGGAGACTATCAGCAGCGGCAGGAAGAGATCGTATCCGCCGGTCATCTCCGCAGTGAGGAAGATGGCCATCAGCGGGGCATGCATGACGCCGGCCATCACTCCGGCCATGCCGATCAGGGAGAAGTTCTTTTGCGAGAGCTCCAGCCCGAGGTCGAGGTTGTTGAGGATATAGGCGAAGAGGAATCCTGTCATGGCGCCCACGAAGAGGGAGGGGGCGAAAGTGCCGCCGACACCCCCGGCGCCGTTGGTGGCGGCGGTCGCGAAGACCTTGGTCAGGGTGACGGCCCCTATGAAGGCGGCGATGAACCATATGGAGTCGCGGTCCACGTAGAAGAACGTCCCGTCGAGGATATCGGAGGGGCGCCCGTCGAGCAGCTGGTTGATGGCTCCGTAACCCTCGCCGTAGAGAGGAGGAAGCAGGAAGATCATGACGGCAAGGGAGACGCCCCCCAACAGAATTTTATAGTACCGGTGCGATATACGGCCGAACACTCCTTCCATCCAGATCATCATTCGGGTGAAGTAGAGCGACATGAAGCCGCAGACCACGCCCAGAAGTATCGTCAACGGTATGCGCGACGTCTCGAAGCTCTCGCTCTGCGAGAAGAAGAACTCGGCGTTGTACCCTTCCAGTACATAGGCTACCGTGGCCCCGGTGATCGAGGAGATGAGCAGCGGCATGACGGTGGTGCCTGTGAGGTCGATCATCAGCACCTCGAGGGTGAAAAGCATACCAGCTATCGGGGCGCGGAAGATGCCGGCTATGCCGGCGGCGGCGCCGCAGCCCACAAGCAGCATAAGGAGCTTCGGGGAGAGGCGGAAGGCCTGGCCGATGTTGGAGCCTATCGCAGCGCCTGTGAATACTATTGGACCCTCGGCCCCGACTGAGCCGCCGAAGCCTATCGTGATGGAGGAGCCTACAAGGGAGGCGTAGGTGTATCTGAGCTTGAGGCGCGACTTGCGCCGCGAGATGGCATACAGCACACGGGTGACGCCATGCGAGATGTTGTCCTTGACCACATAGCGCAGGAAGATCGTGACCAGCAGGATCCCCACCAGAGGATAGACGAGATAGAGATAGTTTTCTGTGGTGGCGCTGAAATGCGATGTCAGCGCATGGGCGATGGCATGGATGAGGTACTTCAGCAACTGGGCCGCCAATCCGCATAGCACGCCAACGACGAGAGCAAGCATGATGACGAAATTCTGCTCCTTTATATGG
Organism: uncultured Sangeribacter sp.; assembly: GCA_964531005.1. Lineage (GTDB taxonomy): Bacteria > Bacteroidota > Bacteroidia > Bacteroidales > Muribaculaceae > Lepagella. The sequence goes on from CAZHCM010000040.1 coordinate 7,868, forward strand.
TGCTCGCGCCAGCTCACCACTCCCGCCCACCAGCGGGTGAATCTGTTGTTATGTTCTTTGTATGCCATTCTTGAGCGGGGTGATGATAGGTTATCGATAGGTTTTGAAGGGTCACTTCCCCTTTCCGGTGACGACTGTCTTGACCGTGTGGATGAGAATCTTGACATCCACCGCTACCGACATGTTGGACAGGTAGATGAGGTCGAACCGTGCACGTCGGATCATCTGGCTCACGTCCGAGGCGTAGCCATACTTGACCATGCCCCAAGAGGTGAGTCCGGGACGCACCTGGTGCACGAGGCCGTAGTAGGGTGCGCGCTCGATGATTTCCTTGATGAAGTAGGCTCGTTCCGGTCGGGGTCCGACCAGAGACATCTCCCCCTTCAGGACATTCCAGAACTGCGGGAGTTCGTCGAGGCGGTACTTGCGCATGATGCGGCCTGCGCGAGTGATTCGGGGGTCGTTTTCGGACGACAAGGCGGGGCCATTGGCCTCAGCGTCCACCCTCATCGTGCGGAACTTCCATATACGGAAAGGACGCCTGTGGTATCCGATGCGTTCCTGCGTGTAGAAGACGGGGCCCCGGGAATCTTTCTTGACCCAGATGGCCAGCGCCGCTAAGAGAGGCGAGAGCATGACGAGCGCGAGCCCCGACACCATGACATCGAGCATCCGCTTGATGTTTTTGGCCGATTGGGTTATGACAGGAGCCGAGAGGTCTACGAAAGGTTCGCCGTAGATGTCCTGCAGGCGTATGGACTGTGTGATGAACGACAGTTTGTCTGGAGCGATGCGCAGAGGCACGTTGAGCGGGAAGAGACGGTAGAGAAGGCGTAGCACCTCGCTGTCGTTCCTGTGCTCGGGCACGATGATGATCTGGTCGATACCCATTGTCTCGGCCTGTGGAAGAAAGTCTTCCCAAGCCATGACCGGGAGTTCCTGGGAATTATTGGTCAAGGTCTCCTCGCCGGGCAGAGCGACCATTGACACGACATCATACCCGAGTGCGGACTTGCTCGAGGATAGGCGTCGCGCCACTTTCTGGGCTGCCTTGGAGCTGCCGATTATGACAGTGCGGAAGCCCCATTCGTTTTCGATGAAGCGGCGCCGCGACATGGATGTGATGGTGAGTCGGCCGGCATAGGTGCAGACAGTGAGGAGTAAGAACAGAAGCAGGATCAGGAGCCAGTTGACCGAACGCTGGACGATCTGGTCGTTGGTCAGCAAGGCGAGGAAGATCAGTGCCGTGTTGATGATGGCCGAGGAGAGGGTGGTGACGAGCTCTTGGAGGCGGGATTTGCCAAAAGGGACGTTATAATATCCCGAAAGCCAGTAGACCCCGAGCATGACAAGAGGGATGACGACCTGCTCCACGATGAGTTTGGTGGAGTCGAGGTAGAGATAAAGGGAGCCGTAAGCCTCGGAGCCGCCAATCAGCGTGAAACGGGCCACGTTGAAAGCCAGGAAAGCGGCATTGGCCGTCACCCAGTCGGTGACGACATATTTCCATCTCTGGCGTGCAGGTGAGACTCGGCGAGTGTTTTTCATCTTATCACCTTGATGACGTCCCCCTTGCTGACTTTGATTATGCCGCTGGGCGAAGCCGCGCTGGAGTCGTCCCGGCGGTAGGACACCACGTAATCCGCCTTGGCGAGAAGGTCCGGGTCGATTTGCCGGAAGGTCGCCGGAGAGGGACGGCCGCTAATGTTGACGGAAGTGGATACGACGGGTCGCCCCAGCCGGCGGCAAAGAGCCTGCGAGAAGCGTTCCGATGTGATACGCACGCCAGTGGAGCCGTCAGCTGCCCTGAGGGAGGGGGCGATGTTGCGCACATGGTCGTAAACGATCGTGAGAGGCCGGACCGCCACGTCGATCAGCTGCCATGCCGCATCGGGCACATCCTCCACAAACCTCTGGAGCATGCCCTGGTCTGCCATAAGGACGAGCATGGACTTCGCATCCTCACGCTGCTTGATGTCGAACACGCGCCTGACAGCCTCCGGGTCGGAGGCGTCGCAGCCGATTCCCCAGACCGTGTCTGTGGGGTATATGATTACGCCGCCCTTCTTGAGGGTTGCGACGGCATTTCTGAGATCTTCTTCAAATGTCATTGCCGAGACAGTCGTTAGGTAGTGGAGAGACGGGAGCGGCATTCTCCCCGACTTCAAAATTAGTAAATTTTCTTTGAGATGCCAAATGGAAAGCGAAAAATCGCCTGAAAAATTGATGTGATGAAAGGATGCTAACGAAAGCGGATTGAAGCAGTGAAACGTGAATTTTGCATAAAATGAGGCTAAATTCCGAGTAAAGTTTGTATGAATGAGAAAAATTAGCTAATTTTGCAAGAACATTTTTGAAACCAACCCAGACTCGATATATGCGTAAAGGTTATCTTGCGGCCGGAGTGCTCGCCGCAACATTGCTCATCAGCTCTTGCTCCACACCCAAGGATGTGGCATATTTCCAAGACATAACCACAGGCACGGTGATCACGCCTGCGCAGGTGATGGACATCAAGGTCCGTCCGGAGGACAAGCTCTCCATCACGGTGTCCACACAGGACCCGGCCCTTTCGTCGCTGTTCAACCTCGTGACGACGGACAACCGCATCACCACCACCACCAGCACCACCTCTCAGGTCGGCAACGCCACGTCTAGCAATTCCAGAGCTTCATTCTACACGGTAAATTCCAAGGGGGACATTCATTTTCCGGTCCTCGGCGAGATTCATGTGGCGGGGATGACACGCGAGCAGGTGGCCAAATTCATCGAGCAGCGCCTTCGGGAGAGCGATCTGGTGAAGGACCCCATAGTGGTTGTGGAATTCGCCAATACCGGTATTTCAGTCCTTGGGGAGGTGAACGACCCGGGTCGCTACGAGTTCAATGTGGATCGGCTCAATATCCTGGAGGCTATTTCCATGGCCGGAGACCTGGCTCCTAATGGCCAGCGTCAAAACATCCTCGTGATGCGTCTTGAGCCTGACGGCTCGCGCACTTCCTATCGCGTTGACATAACCGACATGCAGTCGCTTGCCTCGTCGCCGGTGTACTACATGCAACAGAACGACGTGATCTATGTGGAACCCAACGACAAGAAGAAGCGCGAGACCACGCCTAACGGCAATTCGCCCTTCACCCCGTCGTTCTGGCTGAGTGTGGGTTCGTTCGCGGTGACAGTGGCAACCCTCATCATCACGATAACACGGTGATAGCGGCTCTACTGTCACTCTTCTTCCTGACTCTTCTTTATTTAATCGTTCTCTCAACCGAAATAATGGCAGAACTTAAGAATTCCAACAACAAGCAGAGGCGTGCCGCCAATTCGACGGCTGTGCCTATTAGTGACATATTCTTCCTGACCCTGCGTCATTGGCCCTGGGTTATTTTGTCAGTGGTGATCTGCGTGGGAGCGGCCTATGCCTATCTTCTGCGCACACCGAACGTCTACACCCGTTCCGCAGACATCCTTTTCAAGGATGAGAGCCTTGGCTATTCGGCCACGACTGAGACCTTCGACGACATGGGGCTGATACGCATGCGGTCCAATCTTTCCAACGAGATAATAACCCTTCATGCAAAGGACCTCATGGAGGAGGTTGTGCGACGTCTTGGCCTTGATGTCAACTACTATCGGGAAGGACGGTTCCACGATATGGCAGTTTATGGCGTCACCCAGCCCATCAAGGTATCTTTCCCGGATTTGCCTGAACAAAGCTCACTCAGGCTGGAGGTAAAGGTCGATCCCACGGGCAATGTGGCCCTATCAGGATTGGGAGACAAGGAGTACAAGGGGAAACTTGGCACTCCCATCAAAACCTCCGAGGGAAAGGTGTTGGTGGAGACTACTCCCGCATATGAAAAGGGAGAGAAGATCCAGTTGTCAGTGGAGAAGATTCCAGTGGCAAGCGCGTGTGGCAGGTATGTCGGCAGACTGGGTATCACACAGACTGATGAAAAAGGAACTGTATTGCGTCTGACGATGTCGGATGTCGTGCCTCAGAGAGCCGACGATGTCCTCCAGGCTTTGATCGGAGTCTATAATGAGCAGTGGATTCGTGACCGCAACCAGATCACGGTCGCCTCGACCAACTTCATCAACGAGCGTCTGGGTGTCATCGAGAGCGAGCTCGGTCACGTGGACAGCGACATATCTTCATATAAGAGTGCAAACCTTATTCCTGACGTCGATGCGGCTGCCTCCATGTACATGAGTCAGAGCCAGCAGACCTCGGCCCAGATTCTTGATGTCAACAACCAGTTGGCAATGGCCAGGTACATACGTTCATATCTGACGTCCGAGGCTAACCGTGACCAGCTTCTCCCGGCCAATACCGGAGTGCAGAACTCGAACATTCTCGGGTTGATCAACGAGTATAACGACAAGATTCTTCAGCGAAACTCCCTTATTGCAAAGTCGTCGGAGAAGAATCCGCTCGTGGCTCAGCTTGACGAGCAGCTCGCAGCACAGCGACAGGCCATAATCCGCACAGTTGACAATGAGATCGTGAATCTCAACACCCAGCTCAAGACGCTGCGAGGCAGCGAGGCGCAGACCATTTCGCGTCTGGCATCCAATCCCAACCAGGCGCGCAACCTTTTGAGTGTCGAGCGACAGCAAAAGGTAAAGGAGGCTTTGTACCTCTTCCTGCTTCAGAAGCGAGAGGAGAATGAGCTGTCACAGTGTTTCACTGCATACAACACACGCATCATCAACAAGCCTGGACCAGGGCCGGCTCCTGTGACACCTAACCGCACCCAACTCTTGAGCCTTGCTTTCCTGATCGGCCTTTTTATCCCGTTTGGATTCACCTATGTCAAGGAGAGCCTCAACACGCGTCTGCGTGGTCGCAAGGATATTGAACACCTCACTCTCCCCTTTGTAGGTGAGATCCCGTTCACCGACAAGAAGAAAGACAATGACAAGAGTGTGGACAAGCACAAGCTTGTCGTGCGCGAAGGTGAGCGTAACGTGGTGAACGAGGCCTTCCGCGTGCTTCGTACCAATGTGGAGTTCATGAGCCAGTCCCATCCTGGTGAATGCACCGTTATCGCCATTACCTCTTTCAACCCCCACTCTGGTAAGTCGTTCATAACAATGAACCTTGGTGAGACACTGGCCCTGAAACATAGACGCGTGCTGGTGATAGACGGGGATATGCGTCACGGCTCGGCATCGCGATATGGCAACAAACCTGAGAAAGGTCTGGCCGAGTATCTCGGAGGCAGTGTATCAGACGTGGATTCTGTCATAGTGCAAATCCCCGACGCACATGGACTTTCCCTCCTTCCAATTGGTAACATGCCCCCAAATCCGGCTGAGCTCCTTGAGAATCCTCGGTTCGAGCAGATGCTGAAGCACCTGCGCACGGAATATGACTATATCCTCATCGACTGTCCCCCCATCGAGGTAGTGGCAGACGCACAGATCATCGACAAGTATGTGGACCGTACCATCTTCGTGATGCGAGTTGGCCTCATGGAGCGTGCCATGCTCCCCGTGCTTGAGAGGATGTACGAAGACAAGAAGTACAAGAACATGGCCATCATCCTCAATGGCACTGCCAACTACGGTGGTAAGTACGGCTATCACAGCTATCGCTACGGCTATGGCTACGGCTATGGCTATGGCTACAACTACGGCACCGAAGGCACAGGCAAGGGCCATAAGAAGAATAGCAGGGAATCATGAGTCTGACGGCTGCGATAGGTACTCTCGGAGTAGGATTCAGCGAGTGGGTGTGCATACAGGTGGTTGTGTTCTGTCTGGTGTTGCTCATCTCCGGCATCATCATACCCCAGATATTGCTGATTGCCTTTCGCAAGAACCTGTTTGACGAGATAGATCCGCGCAAGATCCATCAGGGAGCTGTGCCCCGACTCGGGGGCATAGCTTTCTGTCCTGCCATCCTCTTTGCGATGTTGCTGGTGTTTGGAGCCGCCTCTTCGCTGGATGTGATTCCAGTCACGGACGGTGTCCTTATCAATCTCAGGAGCATGTGCTTCATGACATGTGCGGTGCTCGTGCTCTACCTTGTCGGGATGGCCGATGACTTGATCGGCGTGAAATATCGCGCCAAGTTCGGTGCCCAGATATTGGCTGGCCTGCTTGTGTATGCGGGTGGGGTGGCACTAGATAACCTTCACGGCTTTCTCTGGATATATCAGCTCCCAATGGGGATCTCGCTAATCATCACAGTCTTGCTCACGGTGTTCATCACCAATGCCATCAATCTGATTGACGGCATCGATGGTCTGGCTTCGGGACTCTCTGGGGTGGCGTGCATTTTCTACGGGGTGGTATTCATGTTGGCTGGTCTTCCTGTGTACGCGATGCTGGCTTTCGCCACCCTTGGCGCTCTTGTCCCCTTCTTTGTGTACAATGTGTTTGGCAACGCTGCTACCCATAAGAAGATTTTCATGGGCGATACAGGAGCTCTCACAGTAGGCCTAATCTTAAGTGTTCTGGCCATTAGGCTATGCAGAGTCGAGGAGCCGGTGGTCGATGTCAATCCAGGCGTACTTGCCTTTGCACCATTGCTTATTCCATGTTTTGACGTGGTGAGGGTGTACATAGGACGTATAAGGAACGGTCGCAATCCTTTCCTCCCTGACAAGACCCATATTCATCACAAGCTTCTTGCGCTTGGCATGTCGCAAAGAGTGGCTATGCCTGTTATAGTGGCCAGCAGTTGTGTTCTCATCGTAATAAACTTCGTGCTTGGAAGCATGATGAACATCACACTGCTCTTCTGCATTGACCTTGTGGGTTGGACCCTGGCCAACGTTGTGCTCTCAAGAAGTATCCGTCAACGTCAAAGCCACACGGCCGATGAGGGAGTGCGGGTATAGGATTTCCGGGAAGCGGGCAATAAAATCGTTAACAAAATGAAGAAAGCGTTGATCACCGGAGTCACGGGGCAGGACGGCTCTTTTCTGGCGGAATTCTTGTTAGGCAAGGGGTACGACGTACATGGCACGATACGCCGCTCTTCGGTGGATTTCC
>CAZHCM010000041.1:0-14793 GCA_964531005.1 uncultured Sangeribacter sp.
TCCGCAACGACATGAACGACCGCGTCTACCGCACCAAGAAGGAGAAGTATGCCGCCGTCATAGAGGAGGTGGTGCGCCTGGTGGGCGAGGGGCGCCCCGTGCTTGTGGGCACCACTTCGGTGGAGATTTCTCAGCTTCTCTCCAAGATGCTGACCCTGCGCAAGATTCCCCATCAGGTGCTCAACGCCAAGCTGCACCAGAGGGAGGCCGACATCGTGGCCCAGGCCGGCAAGCCGGGCACCGTCACCATCGCCACCAACATGGCGGGCCGAGGCACAGACATCAAGCTTCCCCAGGAGGTGAAGGACGCCGGAGGCCTTGCTATCATCGGCACCGAGCGCCATGAGTCACGCCGAGTGGACCGCCAGCTCCGCGGCCGTGCAGGGCGTCAGGGCGACCCGGGCTCGTCGGTGTTCTTCGTCTCGTTCGAGGACACCGTTATGCGCCTCTTCGCCAACGAGCGTATCGTCAAGACACTCGACCGCCTCGGATTCAAGGAGGGCGACATGATCGAGTCGAAGATGGTCACCAAGAGCATCGAGAACGCCCAGCGCCGCGTCGAGGAGAACAACTTCGGCATCCGCAAGCGCCTCGTGGAATATGACGACGTGATGAACGCCCAGCGCAAGGGCGTGTATGGCCGCCGACAGAACGCCCTCAAGGGTGAGCGCATCGGCACCGACATCGCCAACATGATCTACGAGGTGGCCACCACCCTGGCCGAGGGATTCTATGAGGGTGGCTACGAGGAACTCAACGAGGAGGCCGGGAAGGCCCTCGCCATCACGCTCCCCTTCACAGCCGAAGAGTATCCCAAGATGGATCGCTCGGTGATGGCCGAGAAGATGGCCGAGGAGGCCATGCAGACCTACGAGCGCCAGAAGGAGAAGATGGCCCAGGCCGCCGCTCCTTACATCAAGGAGTTTGTGGAGGAGCGTGGCGCCACCGGCATCGTGGGCGTGCCCGTGACCGACGGCCGACGGATGTTCAACATCCGTGCCGACGTGCGCGAGGCCTACGACGACAACTGCCGCGCCATCACCAAGGCCTGGGAGAAGGCCGTCCTGCTGAGCTCCATCGACGCCGCATGGCAGGAGCAGCTCCGCGAGATGGACGAGCTCCGCAAGTCGGTGCAGAACGCCTCCTACGAGCAGACGGATCCCCTGGTGATCTACAAGCTGGAGGCCTACGAGCTCTGGAAGAAGATGCTTTGGGACATGAACTCCAAGGCCGTGGCCACCCTGATGCGCGGACGCCTGGCGGTGCCCGACTACGAGGAGGCCAAGGCTCAGCGAGAGGCCCAGCAGGCCCGCGAGGCAGAGGACCAGGCACGCCGTGCCGCCGAGTACGACGCGCGTCTGCGCCAGCAGGCCATCCGCACGGAGTATTCGTCGACCACCATGACCAATCCATACGCCTCCTACTCCACCACCCGCGACACCTATCCCGGGGAAAGCGAGCAGCGCAAGGCTGCGCAGGCTGCCACCACCAACCAGCAGCCTGCCAACCAGCCTGCAAAGGCCGAGAACCGTCCCAACCGCAACGACCCGTGTCCCTGCGGCTCAGGCCTCAAATACAAGAACTGCCACGGCAAGAACTCCTGATCCTGCCATATAGGCAAACCCCTGAACGCATGGCGCCCCCGCAGTCCGACTGCGGGGGCGCCATGCGTTCAGGGGTTTGCGCGAAGAATTTAGAGTCAGGCGTAGCGGAAGACAAAGGCCCAGAGGATCAGGCCGAGGAAGAAGGTGATGCCTGTCCACATGCGGGCGTTGCGCGACATGTCGTAGGCCTCCCTCTTCAGGTCGTCGCTGCGTCCGGGAGTGGTCTTTATCTCGGGCATGTCGGCCGCGGCCCATAGTCGGCGCGTGGCCACGGCGTAGTACAAGGCCATGAAGCCTGTGACCGGGAAACAGAATAGCGTGGCCAGTATGGCCGGCACAAGCATCGACACCGGGGGCTTCGACAGGTCGGCCTCAAATTCCGGCAACGGGGCCTGGCGCCAATCCTGCATCCCCGGCTCTGCCTGAGATTGCGGTGCCTCAGGTGACGCGGCTTTGGGAGAGACGTCGGTGTCGAGGGGGACGCCCGCGAGGCGTTGGCGGTAGAAACGGCAGATGTCGGCCACCTCGGCCGCCTGCTTCCAGTCGTCCATCCCCTTGCACCATACGTATGTCTGGGGCGTCACGCCGGCCTCGGACAACTGGTCGAGCTGCCAGGGGCCGGTGCGCCGCCCGTCGATCATGGCGAAATATCTCATCAGTTGATGCCTGCGAAAATGGAGCCTAAGGAAGTGCCCCAGAGCACACAGGTGCCTATGACACCGATGCCGGCCAGCACGAGGGAGATGATGGTCATGGTCTTGGCCGTGGAGTTGTCGCTGTTGCCGCGTACGGTGTCGCCCATGGCGTAGGCATTGTTGGCGGAGTTGGCCTTGCTGATGGCGATGACGCCGAAGATGAGCCCTATGCAGGAGAAGAGGCCTCCAAGGATGGTGCCGATGATGGCCCATGTCATCCAGTTGTAGTGCTGGGGTGCTGGGACGCCCGGGCCTTGCATGTCGGGCCATTGCTGAGCGTTGGCTTGATATTGCCCGGAGGCGTATTGCTGCTGGCCGTTTCCGTAATAGGGGTTGGCCGGACGGTTAGAGGCGAGTTGGGCGGCCACTTCCGGCACATCCGAGGCCGGGACCCAGTCTCCCATCCCCTTGCACCACACAGGGGTGTCAGGTTTCAGCCCGTAGGCCGTCAGGTCGGAGGCGGGCATCGGCCCGACGCGTGTGTCGCCGATCATGGCGTAATATTGCGTCGAGGAATTACCCTGCGGAGGAGTGGGAGGCATCTCGGCATAAGTGCCGAAAGCGGATTCCTCCGGTTCGGGCTGCGAATGGAGAATGGAGTGGAGTGCCGCTACGGAGGAGGCCGGCTGCCAGTCGGTCATCCCCTGGCACCACACGAGAGTCTCCGGAGTCAGACCCTCTGCCAACAGGCGGTCGGCGGGGAAGGGACCTACGCGGTTGCCGTAGCGTATGATGTAGTATTCCTGCATGTCAGTGAGTGTTAAGAAAATATACGTCAAATGCCCCTCTCGGGGCGCCGCTCGGACGCCCCGGGAGGGTTTGTCGCTACAAAATTAATCAAAACTTTGTTATTTCACAAGTTTCACGCTCCGCCCTTCGCCCGTGAGGATCACGATTCCCTTATATGCAAGCGGGATGAGATGGCGCCCCGGGGCGAGGGTGCCGCTCCATAGGGCCGTTCCCTCCGGGGAGTGCAGCGACAGCGAGGAGGGTGCTGAGCATTCCACCTCCACACCGTCGGGGCGCATGGCGACGAGACGCCATGCAAGAGGGGCATCGATTTTTGCAACGCCGCTGTCCGGCAGGACCTCGGGATGAAGGTCTTCGGCTCCGGCCACCTCTGTGGAGGACTCCCCGAGCCAGCCCAATTGCTGGTTGACGGCCGTATGCACGCGGATGAAGTCGGCATGGGATAGGCGTACGGGGTGCCCGGCGGCGTCGCGTGCATTGCCGAGGTCGAAACCGTCGACCGAGGTGTTGGGACGGTTGTCGGCATATCCCCAGGCATAGGGGGTGATGTCATAGTTTGTGCCTTTGCCGTTGCGGTCCACTCCGTTAGGCGCAAGACGTGTCGCTGTGAAGGTCAATGTGCCGTCGCCTTCGCCAAGCCATTGGGGCCAATAGGGCTGGTCGTGCGCCTCGGTCTTGACCACATATCCCGATGTGCCGTCGGAGGACGTCCAGAGGCAATACTGAGCGTCGGTGACGAACTTCCTGTCGGGATCCGGCACAGGCTTGTGTCCCGGCTCGGGCTGTCTGTATGTGATGGTGAAATCGTGGACGGTGCCTTCGCTCTCATACTCCGAGCCGGCGAGCTCGTACCAGGGATCGTCAGGCAGGCCGTTGCCGTTGGCGTCTATCGATACCGACACTATGCCAGGCTCAGAGCCGTTGGAGATGGCGTTGCCATAGATATTGAAGTCAGGCTCTCCCTCCACGTTTGCCACCGGATGGTCGAAGCCGAAGACAATGTAGCCTCCGAAGGCGCCGAGCGAGACAAGGCCGGGCGTTGCCTCGCCGCAGAGCTGCTCCTCGGCCTTGGCGAGAATGTCGGCGTAGGTGTCGCCTGCCTCGTATTCGGGAGCTTCGTTGACAAACTGTCCCGGGGCCGGGCGGTACTCATAGACATGGGCTATGAAGGGGGATGCGAGTGCTAAAAGAAAGGAAATCATGGATTCTTGGTATTTAATAGAAGACTATGCAGGAGGGGACGTCGCCCGTGCGGACTTTCCACTGGAAGTCGCCCCGGGGGTTGAATGCGTAGAGATAGCCGGGATTGACGAAATTGCGGGCGTCGGTGACGTAGATGTCTCCCGTGACAGGATTGACGGCCACGCCATAGGGCATCCTTATCTCGGCTCGTGCCGATTCGGGCAGAAAGCTGCGGGTCAGCACCTTCATGTCCATTACGTCCACGATGCCATATACAGCCTCGCGGTCTCCCGCCGGCTCGTAACGCCCGGAACTGACCGTGAAGAGGGAGTCGCCATTCAGCCACATGCGGGCCACCGGGAGGTCGAGAGCCTTCTCCACCCTCCCTTTGCGTGCGTCGTAGCAATAGAGCCTCGACGGCGTCTCCTCGTAGTCGCCGCGCGAGGACACCCATATCTTCCCCTGACGGTCGGCGACGACCTGCGAGAGATTGACGGCGATGGGCACCTGCTCCACCTGAGTGAAGGTGTTCAGGTCTATTACCGAAAGGGTTTTCTCGTAGTTTGGCACGCGGTATCCTCCGGAATTGGCCACATACAGCCTGTCGCCGGAGACAGCGATGCCGTCGGGCTGATAGCCCACGATGCAGCGGTCCACCACCTGCAGGGTGGCCGTGTCCACTTTGGCCACAAACCCCAACTGGGCGTAGTCCTCGTCTATCTCCACCGGGCCTGCGTACGACGTCACATAGGCATATGGGCCGTGGAAGGCGATGTATCGGCAGTTGGGAATCTCCACCTGCCCGATTCGGCGGCAGTCGGAGAGGTTCATCACCTCCACCTTGTTGGAGCAATTGACCACGGCGTAAAGGCGGCTGCCATAGCTGCGGAGGTCGTTGCCGACATCCCCGAGTTCCTTGGGGACGTCGGGGTTGGCCTGCGAATAGATGTTTCGCGTATAGATGGCCGTGAGATAGTCGTATCGGTCGAGGGTGCATTTGTTGGAGCCCATGTTGCCCTCGTTGAGCAGATAGAATCCTTCGACAGAGGTGTACTGCGGCGTGCCTGTCGGCACCTCCTCCGGAATGAAGATGACGTTCTCCTCCCGACATCCGGCCAAAAGCAGGAGCAGGAGGAGTAGGGGATAGGGGAAAGGGTTCAGGTTATGGGTCATAGGTCAGAAGTCATAGGTCATGGTCAGAATTCTACGGAGAGGGTGAAACGGTAGTTGCGCCCCGGCATGGGATAGTTGCGTATCACGTCGTATTGCTGGTCGAGGAGATTGTTGATTTCGGCGGTCAGGTCGAGGGCCACGCGGCCGATAGGCTGACGCCAACCGGCGGTGAGGTCGTGGGTGTACCAGGGTTGCTCGTGGTTGACAGGGATGTTGGAGGAGGTGTGCCAGCGTTCCCCGACGTAGATCCAGCTGTATCCTGCGTGCAAGCCGCGCCATTCAGCCCTCGCCGTGGCCGAGCCGCTGTGCCGGGGGATATAGGCTATCTGGCCACGATAGGTGCCTCCGTCCCCCGTGTCGGTGGGGTCGGAGTAGTCGAGGGCCCGTTGCCAAGTGTAGGTGAGGCGTCCGTGCAGGATGACGTCGCATGGCAGTGAGAGGGTGGCGGAGGCTGTCGCGTCGAGGCCTGTGATATGGACCTTGCCGATGTTCATCATCATCCACCGGTATTGCCCCGTCCCCTTGGGCACGGCAATGATCTTGTCCGTCACGCGGTTGTGGTATATGTCGGCTGTCAGCTCCACCGACACCCCCGTGGCGCCGGGGAAATACCTGCGCCAGGTCAGCCCGAAATCGTATTGGGTGGTGAACTCCGGGCGCAGGTCGGCGTTGCCGATGTCGGTGTAGTAGAGGTCGTTGAACGTCGGCAGGCGGAATATACGCTTGTAGAAGGCGCGGGCGCGCAGGCCCGTGACCCAGGGAATGTCGTAAATGGCGGCCAGGGAGGGGGTGAGGCGGTGGCGCGTGTCGCGGCGCCGGGTCGTGGCCCCGTAGCGGTCGAAGGCCCATGTGGCAAGAAGGCTCCCCTCGATGCGAAGGTCGGCATATTCGAAGCTCGAGGCCAGGGCCGCCAGCAGGAGGTTGCGCACGGGGCGCGCGAAGAGGGGCATGTCGGAGTGCAGGTCGTTCCATTGCCAGTCCACGGCCAGGCCGGCGTCCCACCCCTCGAGCAGTCTCAGGCGCGAGGCCGCGCTCAGGTAGAGCTCGTTTTGCCGGAATGAGTTGTCGATGTGCATCATCGTCGTGTCGGGGTTGAGGTATCGCATCCGGTCGTGGGCGTATTTGGCGTTGAAGAGGAGCTCCAGGCGTTCCGAGGCCCGGGTGCGCCAGTTGCCCTGGACGAAGAAATTGCGGTCCCACTGTCTCTGCGACGTCTTCCAGACATTGTTGACTATGGCGCCAGGAATACCTTTCTCCGAGTTGTAGAAATAGACCTTCCCCTGCCATTCGCCTCCTCCGTCCGGAGAGCCGTAGAGGGAGGCTTCGACGCGTTGGGAGTGGATGTCGCCGTTGAGGCGTGTGGCGGTGGTGTCCCAGGCCACAGTGCCGTCGCTGAAGAGGGAGCGGTATCGAAACCGGTACCGCCCCGTGGCCTCGGTGATTTCGGCGTTGACGGTGGCCGACAGATGGTCCGAGAGGCGCAGGTCGGCCCTGACCGAGGGATTGACCAGGCCGAAGCTGCCTGTGCGAAATCGCGCGGTCATGCCAAAGCGGCGTCCATCCTTCAATCGTGGGCGTCGGCTGCGAATATAGACGGCGGAGGCGGAGGCAAAGTCGCGCGCCGGCTGGAGCACATGCATTTTCTGGCCATTGTAGACGGTGATGTCCTCCACATTGTCGAGCGAGTACTTGCCGAGGTCGATCTGGCCGTTCTGGGCGTTGCCGAGCGGAAGGCCGTCGTAGAACACCCCTATGTGCCCCGAGCCCATGCTGCGCACGTCGATGGTCTTGACACCGCCGACACCCCCGTAGTCCTTGAGCTGCACGCCGGAGAAATAGCGCATGGCGTCGGCCACGCTGTTGGCGCCAAGGTTTTCGAGAGCCTTGCCGGAGAGACGTTGCACGGGGGAGGCCTCGCCGCCGGTGACTCGTTCGGTGACGACGGTCAGCTCGGGGAGGGTCCCGAGGTCGAGGGTGTCGGTGTGGTCATATTGCCTTTCGTAGAGCCCTGAAGGCTCCACGGAAGAGACGGGGAGGGCGCACAGCAGTGGTATCAGGCACCACGCTACGGCCAGTGCCCTCCATGGCAGGAGGCTGGTCAGCTTAAGCATTGTCACACGAGGGCGCCAAAGTCCGGGCGCGCTGCGGGATAGGTGGGACATAAGATATACGGCAGGTTTTCTGACTCGGGTCCTCGCCGTCCGGCGCCTTCCCGCTCCTTGGCCTGTCAGGATGCTTCGGCCACGATGTGGCCTTGCGTCCGGCGAGGCGTCGGGGGCAGTGGCTCCGCCTGCGCTTGCCCGGGAAGGGGCTTGCTGGCGGGTGTCGGAGGCTCAGGCGGACCGCTCACAGCAGCGGCTCTGTCCGGGATTCTCACCCGGTTCCCTGTGCGTATTCGCATGCAAAGTTAGCACATATGGGTCATACGTGCAAAGACGGCGAGGAAAAATTTGATCGAAATAGGATAAAAAAGCGCAGAAACGTTTGGCGGATTCGGAAAAAGTGGCTACCTTTGCACCATCCAACGGTGCTCAAAGCCTGATGTCCCGGTTTGCCGGGGACGAAAGCAGAGGCTTTGGCGGCGCAAATGCGATAATAGCTCAGTTGGTAGAGCATCAGCTTCCCAAGCTGAGGGTCGCGGGTTCGAGCCCCGTTTATCGCTCACATTCTACTTCTACATCACGGGTCGGCTCCTCCTTAGGGAGGAGCCGACTTTTTTTTGTACCAGGAAGCGAATTTCATTGTGGCGCCACTTTTTGCGCCGCCGTATGAACCATCGGCCCCTCCCGCATGTTTTAACCACGGAAGCACATCCGGAGGGATGGGCTCCAAAAGCTATTTACAGTGCCTTCACAGGCAGGCTGAAACCCACGAGATGGACCTATACGGAGAAGACACACAATCCTCTGCCGCCGTCGACATACCGTGAAACAACACTGTAATGCAACACCTGTTCGAATAGACATATCACACACTGTTCCCACACACCGCGCAGTGCTGAAGAAACATATAGAAGTGACCAGTTTTCAAGTTGCAAATTCGTGACTAAGAATTGAGTTGCAAGCACTGTAACCAAACACTTACAAATTCTGTCTTATTGAAAAACTCAAGAGAGACCGGGCCGATGGCATCCGCCGTCGGCCCGGTTTTTTAGCTTCCATATCTTCCGCCATCCTTGAACGGCTGCCCAAAGCCCGGCTCAGAGAGTCAGGGCAGAGAAATCAGGGCGGTAGACACCGGCAGGGAGTGTCCCGGGAGTCAGGAACATCACCATGTATGAAGGCAGATATAGGATCCGGCCATTTTGGCTTACGTTGCCGGGAGCGAGCACTATGGCCTCCGGAATGTCATAATTCGTAGTCGAAAGAAGATTGGTGAGGGCGGAATGCCGCTTGTAGTCCTTGCCGGACTTCACCTCGATAGGGAGAACCACCCCCTCTCGCTGCACCATGAAATCCACCTCCCCTTGCTGCTTGCTGTTGAAGTAGTATGGAGCGAAGCCGTGGCAAAGCAGCTCCTGAGCCACCGCATTCTCAAACACCGCCCCATAATTGATGCTTGTCTCTCCCGACAGGATTTTGATCTGTATGCCGTCGGCATATTGCGCGGCGAGCAGGCCGACATCGTTGGAAAAGAGCTTGAACAGATTGCGGGTCTCCGAGAGTCTTAGAGGGACACAAGGGGCCGAGACATTGTAGACCGGGATTGCCACCCCTGCATCCTTAAGCCATAGGAAACTGTCGGCGTAGCGGTTGAACTTCGCATGCTGGTTGAGAGTCTTCATGATGAAGCGCTTGTTTTTGGCATCCAGTTCAGAGGGGATGAGATCGAAAATCTCCTTGATCTTCAATTTGTCGTCGGAGTATTGAGAAATGTCTTGCCGGTAGAGGGCCACTATGTCTTTTTGGATCTGCATCACAGTGGAGAGGTTGCCCGTCTCGATATATGCCTCCATCGCCGCGGGCATCCCCCCTACGATCAGGTAGAGCCTGAAAAGCTCCATCATCTTTGAGTGAATCACCTCATCGACCTGCCGGCGCTCCCGGAAGCAGTCTTCCAACAAGGCCAGGACTCGGTCGGAGACTTTCATGTTTTCCGCAAATTCCCTGAGACTGAGTGGATACACCTCCTTTATGCCGAGATACCCCACCGGCACGGAACGAATGTCTTTAAGCTCCACCCCCAAGAGCGAACCGCTGAGGATATAGCGATACTTGCCTTGGTCCACCAGGAACTTCAACCCTGTCAGGATTTCCGGGCATCTCTGGATTTCGTCGAAGAAGACCAGCGTCCGCCCCTCGATGAAGGGCTGCTCGGTGAAGAGTGAAAGCCGGGTGAGTATGTCCTCCGGCGAATGTGCAGAGGAGAAGATTCCCACCGCCTCGGGGCGCTCAATGAAGTTGACTTCGATAAAGCTCTCAAAAGTCTTTCCGAACTCCCTTACTGCGAAAGTCTTGCCCGTCTGTCTCGCTCCCGTCAGGAGTAAGGCATTCGGCGACGTGGCATAGAAGTGCTTTATAAAATTATCTAACTCTCTGGTAAGCATGGGAGTATCTCGGTTTTTGAGGGGTTGTGAATGCTATGTTTCGGCAAATTTAAGCATTGTTTGCCGTTTTTCCAACCGAAATTCGGAAGTTTTTGCCGTTTTTCCAACCAGTTTTGGGCATATTTTGCCGTTTTTTCAACCAGTTTTGGGCATATTTTGCCGTTTTTCCAACCGAAATTCGGTGTATTTTACCGTTTTTCCAACCAGGCCTCAGACATATTTGAGGATTTCGGCCGGGGCGCTGACGAGGTGGTCGGCGTATGCCTTGCGCAGCTCCGAGACGGGCCGGAAGCCCCATGTGACGCCCACCGACTCCACGCAGGCGCGGCGCGCCGTCTCGATGTCGACCGCCGAATCCCCGACATGGAGTGTCTCGGCCTTGGGCGTCGGATGCTTGAGTAGCACCGCGAAGTCAATCGAGGGGTCGGGCTTGGGGGGCCGGTCTTCCACCTGGCCGAGCACGGCCACGAACGGCACGTCGGGGAAGAAGTGGGCTATGATCTTCTCGGCGGCCGCCTGGTACTTGTTGGTGGCCACGGCCACTGCGACTCCCCGCTCCGTCAGCTCCTTGAGCAGCTCCGGAATGCCGGGATAGGGTCGGGTGGAGTCGGTGCAGTGCTTGTCGTAGTGCTCCCTGAAGTGTGTCAGCAGCGTGTCGATGGTCTTGGGGTCGGCGTCAGGCTGGGCGCGCTCCATGAGCTTGCGGACGCCGTTGCCCACCATATAGTTGTATGACGAAATGGGATGGCCCGAAAAGCCCATCTTCTCCAGGGCATGGTTGCATGACGCTCCCAGGTCGCCGATGGTGTTGAGCAACGTGCCGTCCAGGTCGAATATCACAAGTTTCTTCATGATCGCTTTTCTTAAGATAACGCTTTGGCGCCCCCTTTTTCCCGTGGCCGGCGCTCAGAAGGGATAGCCGATTGAGAAGTGGAAGGAGCGGTCGCGGCTCCAGTGAGGGTGTATGATGGGCCAGGGCTCAGCTCCCAGGGCCGGATTGTGAGCCTTCATGCCCAGGTCGAAGCGTATCAGGAAATAGGAGAAGTCCAGGCGCAGGCCCAGGCCATAGGCGGCCGCTATCTGCTTGTAGAAGGTGTTGAAATGGAACATTCCCCCGGGCTGGTTGGGATAGGCGTGGATAGTCCAGATGTTGCCCGCGTCGATGAAGGCCCCAAGCTCCAGCACCCAGAAGAGTTTCGCGCGGTACTCCACGCTCAGGTCCATACGGATGTCGCCACACTGGTTGATGAAGTCGCTCACTGAGTTGACGCCCGGGTAGCATCCGGGTCCCAGGGTGCGCACCGCCCATCCTCGCACTCCGTTGGCCCCGCCGCCATAGAACCTCTTCTCGAAGGGGAGCATCGTGGAGTTGCCGTACGGCACGCCCACGCCGAGCCCGGCATGGAAGGCCAGGGCGTTGCGTGTGTCGAAATGGTGCAGCAGGGCGAAGTCCCCCTCCACCTTCACGTATTGCGAATAGTGGATGCCGAAGACACGATAGGGATCGGTGTGGAAGTCGGAGCGATGGTGGAAGATGCTGCTCAGGGCGAAGAGGAGGTTGCCGGCCACCTCCCCGGCCACACGCAGGGTGTGGATGTTGCGCTGGAAACTGTGGCCCCACGGGGAGTCGGCCCGCTTGTCGGAGTAATAGTAGGTGTAGCCCATGCGCATGATGAAATGGTCCTCGTAGCTGTATCGCAGCAGCGGGTTGTCGGGGGCTATCTGGTTGATGAAATCGTTGGTCGAGGCGGGCAGGTAGACGTAGTTGATGTCGATGGGCGTGAACGTGTGGCGGTTGAGCGTGCGGCGGTCGATCCACTTGTAGGCCAGTCCGGCGGTGGAGATGATGCGCGTGTACTCCGGACGCTCCTGATAGTTGAGCGAGATGTTGAGGTCGGTCGAGGCGTTGATGCGGCGTTTGAAACTCTCGTGCAGGAAGGGGGCCTTGAATTTCGGGAAACTGATGCCGAGGTCGCCCGACAGTTCCAGGTACCGGTCGTGAAGCAGGCCGTCGAGGTTGCCGCTCAGCGACTCGTAGGCCGCCCTGAACTTCGCCGACAGCGTCTCCGACCCGCGCCCCACGTTGCGGTGGGAGTATCCGACGCCCACTGCCACTCCCAGGTCCCCCTCGGAATTGGTGCCCTCCACCTCCAGGGATGCCACCTGGCTTTGGCCGGGGGTCAGAAGGATGTAGGCGTCAAGGAGCCCTACGTCTCCCAGCGCGCCTGCAGGCACGAGGCGTATGCTCGTGAATTTCAGGATCGAGAGGCGCGATAGGGCCTGGTAGGTGCGGTCCACGTCGCGCTGCCGGAAAATCTCGCCGCGTCGCAGGAAGCAGTTCTCATAGAGCACCCCCGGGCGCAGATACTTGCGCGGGCCGTAGAAGATCTCGATGTCGCGGTATCGCACGGTGTCGCAGGCCGCGATGTCGGCAGGGTCGTCGCCCATGAGCGGCGAATAGTCGGTGATGAACCTCACGGAACGCACCACATAGCTGTTGTAGGCCATGCGGTGAGCCTCCGGCGAGGAGGGGGAGACAGGGTTGACACGCATCGTGAGGTCCACGTCGAGGGAGCCTGCGGTGGTGTCGGCGTTGAAGGAGATCAGTTCCTTGGAAAAGGAATAATAGCCACGGTCGCGAAGGTGTGCGGCCACATATTCCCTCTGCGCCTCCAGGAGGTCGCGGTCCAGCGGCATCCCAGGGCGCACCGGCAGGCGCGCGGAGTCGGCCATGACGAGGGCGCGGATCGTGTCGTTGGGGAAGTCGTAGGCCACCCCTGCGATGCGGTGTGCCTTCCCGGGGGAGAGGCGGTAGTCCACCTTCATCTTCCTCCCGGCAGAGTCTGGAGTGAGCACGGCCGAGGCTTGGGAGGCAAGGAACCCCTTGTTGACCATCACCTTGTGGAGCTGCTCCACGCCGGCAGCCGTGAGGGTCGAGTCGTAGATGACCGGGGCCTCGCCAAGGTTGCGGGCCAGGCGGTTCCACCACCGCGTGGAGTCACTTCCGGCCATGTTGTATATGCCGAGGCGGAACTTCATGCTCCACAGCATCTTGTGGTTGGGCACCTGGCGCAGATATGCCACCAGCTGCTCCGTGTCGAAGTCGCCGCGCCTGGCGGTGGAGTCCAGGGTGATGGAGATCTTGTCGAGAAGGTACTCCCCCTTGGGCACGCGGCGGCTTGAGGAGCATCCCCCCAGCGCCATCAGCATCACAAGGCATGCGACAGCCCAGGCCGTCCCTCCCATGCGGAGGAGCGGAATGCGGAGAAGGCGACGTGCCGCCAAGTTATGTCGGGGATCAGTCTTCATCGGGGGCAGGAGTGGAGTAGACGGATAGTGAACGAGGGGCATTGTATCCCGGCAGCGCCCGGCGACGCAGCAGATGGTGGCCGATGCGGCAGTCGAGGCAGCGGTTGCGGTCGCAATATTCGCGCCTGAGATGGATGAGGGCCTGGCTTTCGGCGGCGTCGCGAGCCTTCATGCCTGCCTCCTGCCATGCCGTGATGATGGAATTGCGCTCCGGGGCGAGGGATTCGAGGAGCCACATGGCGTTGTCGGCCCGGTCGGGGTCGTCGCGCAGGGCGGCCGAGGCGCAGTAGTACGGGGCGGCCACATTGATCAGTAGCGTCGAGATGCTCGTGCGGCTCATGCGGCTCGGGGCCTCGCATTCGGGGTGCCCGAATGCGAAGTGCCTTTCCCAGTACCCCTCCAGCGGCCAGTCGAAGGCCTCGCGCAAGGCCGTCTCCTCCCCGCAGGCGTCGTCGAGCACCGCCAGGAGCGGCGTGCGCTCCGACGAGAGGCTCGCCGCCAGGAAGGCCAGCCGCCGGTGAGGCATGTTTTGCGGGCGGGTGCGGGCGAATTTCCACATCCCCGGCGGGATGGGGCGCAGGTCGTACTTGTGCTGCAGGAAGGCGTATTCGCGGCAGAGGCGCTGGTAGTAGTCGTCGAAGGGCCAGGCGGCGCGGTCGAGCATCCCCGCCTGCCCGAAGAGGATGGCCTGCGTCTGCTCGGGATTGTCGGCGTGGCGGCGCAGGAAGTGCAGGGGGGTGGCACGAGCCACCATCTCGAAGGGGTCGCCGTTGAGACCGAATCCCAATGCCCGCGCCAAGGTGATGAAGAGCGTCTGCGGCCAGTCACCTCCGCACGCCCTCCATGTCTCAATGATGCGGCCGGCCTTGTGGTGGAGACGCTCTATGGCGAGGGTCTCGCGCCAGTCCGTCAGCAGCAGCGAGGGGATGGAGGGCAGGGCGGGAGCGCACCTGACGGTCTTGACGTCGGCCATGAGCGCGGCGTAGGTCATGTAGAACTCCTGTGGGAGCGTCACCTCCGCCTGGGGTATGGCCGAGCCGTCGGCCCGGTGCACCTCCGTGTCGCCCACCCCCACCACATGGAGCATCACGCTGTCGTAGGCCCGGTCATTGTGGTGGCCGTGGCGGTGCCAGTCGGAGGCGCGGACGTGGATCTCGACGTTGCCGGCCCACAGCTCCCCGTCGACGCGCACCTTGGCGTTGAAGAAGTCCGGCCCGGCGTCGCTGTTGAGGCGACCCGGGTCTATGACCTCGGCCGTCCGGCCGTCGGCCAGCGTGAGCCGGGGGCCAAACAGCCGGTGCTTCCAGAGATACTGATAGGTCATTTCCATGTGTCGGTCACTGCGTCAAGTGGGGTTCTAAGCGGCGAAGAGAGGTCCTTTGGGGGGACTGGGGGACAAAATTAACTAAAAAATAGTTAATGTGGAAAAGAGGACGAAAATTTTTTGTTAAAACCTTTGCATATGCCGCCGGAGTTGATTACCTTTGCCATGTGTTTTTCATAGTATTAAATTAAGATTAAGGTTTCAGCCTGC
>CAZHCM010000042.1:0-14750 GCA_964531005.1 uncultured Sangeribacter sp.
GCTTGTGCGTGGCCATCTTGTGGCCTTTTCTTTTCTTTCCGCTGGGCATAGTGGTTTTGGTTTTAGGATGATGATGTATTTGTTGTGGGTGGGGGCGCTACGGCCTCCCCTGGCTGACGGGGAGACGTCCGGATCAGGGGTTCTTCACCTGCTCCAGGAACACCTTGGAGGGCTTGAAGGCCGGAATCTTGTGCTCCGGGATACGGATCGAGGTGCCCTCCGAGATGTTGCGTGCGGTCTTCTCCTTGCGCGTCTTGATGATAAAGCTGCCGAAACCGCGGAGGTAGACGTTGTGGCCACTGGCCATGGAGTCCTTCATTACCTCCATGAATTTTTCAATCGTAGCCAGCACGGCGCTCTTTTCGAGGCCGGTGCTGCGTGAGATCTCATTTACGATATCTGCCTTTGTCATTGTTGGTTGTTTAACGTATATGTTATTTAGTCAGTCGTCTGTTTTGCGCTTGAAAAACGCCGGAGTCCGACCCCGTCATTTTTTTTGCGGTGCAAATATCGTAATTTTTTTTGGATTGAGCGCAATAAATCACCTTAAATCCGCTATTTTTCGTGATTTATCTCCCCATTTAACCATTTTTGAGGGGGTTGGAGGCTATTTGGAGGGCGTCACGCCGTCCACTCCGAGCAGTCGCCCGCGTATCTCCTCCTCGCTTGAGGCGGGCACCCGGAGCAGCATCGAGCAGGTGTTGTCAAACTCCTGGGTGACCACCTCGCACCCCTGCGACTTGACTATCTTCATCACCCCGTTGGCCGCCACGTAGGGGAAGGTTATGGCGATGTCGCTCGTCTTGACCTTCTCCTTAATGCCTGCCGCCTCTATGGCCTCGCGAGCCGTGGCCTTGTAGGCGGCTATGAGCCCGGGGGTGCCCAGCTTGATGCCGCCGAAGTATCGCACGACCACCACAAGCGTGTCCGTAAGCCCGAAATGGTTGATCTGCCCCAGGATGGGCTTCCCGGCCGTGCCGGAGGGTTCGCCGTTGTCGTTGAGCTGCCATTCGGTGCGGTCGGGCCCTATCATGTAGGCCCAGCAGACGTGGCGGGCGTCGTGATACTCGTTGGCCAGGGCCTTGATGCGTCCCTTCGCCTCATCGGCCGAGGCGACGGGGATGGCGAAGCCGATGAAACGGCTCATCTTCTCGCGAATCTGAGCCGTCCCATCTTTTTCAAGCACTTTGTATGCGTCAGCCGAAGACATGGTCCAGGGTGTCGGTGTTGTGGGGATAATAGAGCATGCCCCCTGCCACCTCGACCTCCTTGGAAGCCCCCATTGCCTCACGCACGATGGCGAGCGCCCACTTCATGGCGTTGGCCGGGCCGTTGCCGAGCACGAACGGGCCGCTGACGACCACGGGCTCGTCCACCACCTCGGCGCCCTTCAAGAGTCCCTCGAAGCCAGGATAGCAGGTGGCTTTCTGGCCTTCGAGCAGTCCGAGCTGCCCCAGCACGACGGCAGGAGAGGCGCAGATGGCGGCTATGCGTCCGTGGCCCGACTTGGCCTGGCGTTCCAGAAGGCCCTGGAGCGGTGCGAAGTTGTAGAGGTTCTCGGCCCCGGGCATCCCTCCGGGGAGCACGAGCCACTCCGGCGATGCGAAAAGGGTGTTGTCAAAAAGCACGTCGGTCTTCACGGTGACGCCGTGCGCCCCCGTCACCTGAAGTGCGGCCGTGATGGATACCGTCTTGACCGGCATCCCTGCACGACGCATTATGTCGATGGCGCAGATGGCTTCCATCTCCTCAAATCCTTCTGCAAGGAATACGAATGACTCTTTCATAATGGTTTCTTTAAATTAGGTATGTGACTATTATTGGTATGTAAAGGGTAGGAAAATGGTTTCCGGATGTCTAAATTACAAAAAATCGGTTTCACCGCCAAATTTTCTTTAAAGTTTTTTGACATTTGACATCAATTGTGTTATATTTGCCCCGATAACCTCAAATCAAGCCCCACCATGCGAAAACTCTTCCACCTCTCCCCCCTTACTCCTATCCTCCTCATAATACTGGCGGCATCCCTCGCCGGCTGCAGGCATTCGACCGGCGGCGATGGGTATGTCACCCGGCAGGGAGAAGTCTGGAACACATTATATACCGTCACCTACCGTGGCCCCGAATCCCTCGGCGACTCCATCGGAGTCGTCCTCGACTCCGTAGGCGCCTCTCTTTCGGTGTTCGACCCCACGTCGCTCGTATCGCGTGTCAACGCCAGCAAGGAATGCACGGTCGACCGGCATTTCAGGGAGGTCTACCTGACTTCCAGGCGTGTCAACCGGTGGAGCCACGGGATGTTCGACCCCACCCTCTCCCCCCTCATCACTGCCTGGGGCTTCGGCAAGGGGCACGGGCCCACTTCCGACACGTTGCGCCTCGACTCGCTGCTGGCCATCACCGGCATCAGGAGAAGCCGGCTGGAGGGGGATGTCCTGGTCAAGGAGGATCCCCGCATACAGTTCAATTTTTCCGCCATAGCCAAGGGCTACGGATGCGACCGCGTGGGGGCGATGCTGCGTCGCAACGGCGTGGAAGACTACATGGTGGAAATCGGAGGAGAGATAGCGGCAACCGGCAAAAGTCCCCGGGGAACGGGATGGCGCATCGCCATCGACTCCCCGACCCAGACGCCGGGCGGTAAGCCGCAGGAGGTGGTGGAACTGACCGACGGGGCGCTTGCCACTTCAGGCGACTACCGCAACTGGCACGAGTCGTCCGGCCGACGCTTCGGCCACACCATCTCGCCGCTCACCGGGCAACCCGCCCAATCCGATCTGGCCAGCGTCACCGTCATGGCCCCGACATGCATGGAGGCCGACGCACTCGCCACCGCCTCTATGGCAATGGGTGCGTCGGCCTCGATGGCCATGCTCGACTCTCTTAAGGTCGGCTATTTCCTGATCATGCCTGACGGGCGTGTGGTCGACCGTCTTGGCAGGCGCTGAAAGCCCTAACGTATCAGCTTGGGGGCCTGGTAGTATAGGCCGAAATTGATGCCGAAGTTCCAGTTATGTGCCGGCGCGCTGAGATAGTCCACATAGAGGCTCAGGCTGGCAAAGGAGAAGTTGTAGACGGCGGCCACCTCCCCCATGAACTCCATGCGGCGCATCCAGCCGTCGTAGCGGGCCATCCCACGGCTGTCCTGCCCGATGTCGCGCACGGGCAGATAGGCGTGGAAGTCACCGCGCACCTGGAAGTGCGCCATCGGCTGCCAGATGGGTATGGCACCCACGGCCACGAAGTTGTCGCTCCGGAAGGCCCGGTTGAAGTAGTTGCGTGTGGAGGGTGTGGGGGCGAAGGCATAGCAGTGCACCATCGTGGCCATGTAGTCCTGGTAGAGTGACTCCAAAGTGGCCATACCCTGGGCCGCGCCTCCGAGGATGAAGTTGCGGTGCAGGGGCCAGTAGTGCTGCCAGCGCACCTCCAGCGACCCCCGCACATGGTTGGTGTATCTTTCCGTCGTGCCCCCTCCCTGCATGGATTCGGGCAGCACGCGTGCACGCTCGTGGGAGACGAGCATGTTGGCGTCGAAAAGGCGCCCTGACGACGGGTACATCCCGTTGTTGAGGGTGTTCCATTCCACGCCCCCCTTCAAGGCCGCTATCTTGTACTCGCCTGCGTCGCGGCCATGATGGAGCACCTGGTCGCGCACTGCTTCATAGAAACTGTCGGACATGTGGCCGTACGAGACGCCTACCTTCGCGCGTCCGGTGCGCCCGATGGCCGCCCCGTAGTTGAGTCGCACGAATTGCTCACGGCTGGTGATGTAGGCCGGCGTGTCGTCGTCATAGAACATTATCTCGTTTTCAAAGAACTTCTGTCGGCTCGCCACGCCCTCAAGTTCCAGGTAGGATGGCACGCGCGACTGCAGGGTGAACTTCGCAGACAGGCGTCCGGCATAATAGCTCTGTCCGAGCCATCCCCCGAGGTCGATGTCGAGGGAGTTGAAGTTGAGCGTGTGGTATCCGAAGCTGAGGTAGAGCATGCTGTTGGTCGACGACGTGATCCAGCCTCCGACCCCGATGTTCCAGGGATTCTTGACCTTGGCGGCCAGGATGAGTGTGTTCTGCCTCAGCACGGGATGCTCCGTGTCGGGGGTGTCGTCGCCCCAGTGGTCGGCCAAGGCTCCAGACGGCTTGTAGGAGCGGATGTCGGTCTGCGGCAGAAGGTCGGCTATTTTGCCGGAGGCCACGGCGCGATAGAAGGCGTTCTGTGCCTGCTCCATCCCGAAGGGGCGATTCAGGCCCCGGTCGAAGAGGAAACGCAGATAGCGCGCCTGCCGCTTGGTGACGCCGTTGACACGCACGGAGTCGTATTCGATGACGGGCGTCTTGCCGCCGAACTCGGCCCTGTGGCGGTTCACCTCTGCCAACGGCCTGCGGGCCGGGGTGCGCTTCTTGATGGAGTCGACCATCGCCAGGCCGGTCTTGTAGCCTATCTCGTAGATCTGCGGGGCGTCGGGGAAGTCGAGCACCCCGAAGTTGAGCACGGGCACCTGAATCTTGACCCCCTTGTCGGCCGGGACGTTGTAGTCGTTGTTCTGGATGATCATGTCCTCCAGCTGCTCGTAGATGTTGCCTGCCTGGGGCTTGGCATCGGGGGCCGAGACGGAGACGCCGATGATGAAGTCGGGGTCGAAGTCCTGCTCCATGACATTGACGGGGAAATTGTCGTAGATGCCTCCGTCGTAGACCAGCACGCCGTCCATCTCGATGGGCTTGTAGACGAGCGGGAAACTCATAGAGGCCCTGACGGCGTCGCCCAGCGAGCCTTTGGAGAGCACGATCTTGTGCTTGTGATAGATGTCGGATGTCACACAGCGGAAGGGCACGAAGAGGCGGTTGAAATCCTCGTGACACTGCGCCGAATAGCGCGTGAACAGCTCCAGGAACTCTATGCTCATCGGCAGCGGATTGATGAGCGAGGAGGGTATCACCTGCCCCAGGATGTCGTTGGAGCGGTAGAAGGAGAGGTTGAGCGAGAGCCACTGCGGGGTGGGCAGGGGGCGCGAGAAGTAGTAGGTTAGGGCCGGGTCGATGGTGCCTGTGCTGCAGTCCAGGAATTTGGTGGAGGTGAAGAAGTCCATCATCTGCTCCGGTGTCCAGCCGCAGCAGTACAGGCTCCCCACGATGGAGCCCATCGAGGTGCCGGTCACGTAGTCGATCGGGATGTCGTTGTCTTCGAGGGCCTTTATGACTCCGACGTGCGCCACGCCCTTGGCGCCGCCGCCGGAAAGCACGAGACCGACGGTGGGGGTGCCGTCGGCCTCGTGTGAATGGTCCCCGCCTCGTGTGGCGCCCTGGCTTGACCCGGCCGTCAGGATGGCCGAAGCGACGAAGGCTGCCACACGGAGAAGGTGCTTTCTATTCATAGGTATGGGGGTTGAGGGGGAAGGTCCGGCTCTCAGGCCTCCGCAGGTTTCTCTGCCTCGCGCTTCTGGGTGTCGATGATCTTGATCTTCTCCAGGATCTGGTCGATCTCACCCTGTATCTTGGCGGCGCGGCGTTCGATCTCCTTGACCATCGATGAGCCGGCGGAAGACTTGACGTTGAAGAATCCGAGGTTGTTGTTGATGGTGCTCAGCTCGGCCTTCTTCTGCTCCAGGGTGGAGACGAGGCGGTCGCGCTCGCGGTTGACCCCGCGTGAGTCGCCCTTCATGCGGTCGATGCGGCTCTCGAACTTCTGCGCGTTGCGGCGGGCCGTGCGTGCGCTGTAGCTGTCGTAGAGGCGGTCGCAGGCGCTACGGTAGTCGTCGCGCAGGGCGTCCTTGAGGTTGTAGGGCACGTGGCCGATCTCCTGCCATGCGGCCTGCAGCTCGCGCACCTTGCCCATCACCTCGCGCTGGTCGCCGTCCGTGGGGAGGGCGCGGAGCTGCTCGATGATGTCGCGCTTGGCCGCCAGGTTGGCCTGCTCGGCGCTTCGCTGGGCGCTGTGCATCTTCCGGCGCGCGTCGAAGACCACGTTGCAAGCCTTGTTGAAGCGTTTCCACACCTCGTCGCTGTGCTTGCGGGTCACCGGGCCCACGGTCTTCCATTCGGCCTGCAGCTTGGCCACCTGCTCGACGGCCTTCTGGAGGTTCTCCTCCGAGCTGAGGTTTTCAGCCCTCTCGCACAGCGCGATTTTGAGGCGCAGGTTGTCGGCATAGGCGTCCTTGAGCGACTTGTTGAATTCCTGCTTGCGCGAGAAGAACTCGTCGCACAGTGTGCGGAAGCGGGTCAGCAGGGTGTTGTTGGCCTTCTTGGAGGCAAATCCGAGGGTGCGCCATTTCTGCTGGAACTCGATGACCTTCTTGGCGGCCTCGTCCCAGGCTGCCCTGGTCTTCAGGGCGTCCAGGTCCATGGCGGCTATGGTGTCGATTATCTCCGTCTTGGCCTGCTCGTTGGCCTGCTCCTCGGCCTTTCTCTTCTCGAAGTATCCCTGGTGGCGGCGGTTGACGATGGTGGAGAGAGCCTTGAACTCCTCCCAGATCGAGTCGCGCAGCTCCTTGGCCACGGGCCCCACCTCGCGCCACTCGGCGTGGAGGCCCTGCATCCTGGCGGCGGCGTTGATGACGTCGGCCGCCTCGCTGAGCTCGCGGGCACGCTCGATGATCTGGCGCTTGGCCTCAAGGTTTTTCTTGAAGTCGAGGTCGCGCAGCTCCTTGTTCATCTTCAGGCAGTCGTAGAAGGTCTCGTTGACTGTCTGATAGTTTTTCCATAAGTCGGCTTCTGCTCCTGCGGGCACGGGCGCGTCGGCCCTGAATGCCTGCTGGAGCTGGCGGAAGGCGTTGAAGTTGGCCCCCACGTTGTCGATGTCGGATGCTATGGCCTGCATCTGCTCCAGGAGCCCCTTCTTGATGTTGAGGTTCTCCATTCGGGTCTGTTCCTCGGCTTCGAGGAATTCGTTGCGGCGCTCGCGGAAGAGGCCCAGCAGGTCCTTGAACGCCGTCTCCGACGGATCGGTGGCGCTTGAGAAGGATGACGGGTCGCCCCCCTCCTCCACATAGACCTCCAGCTCGTGGTAGGTCTCTTTGGAGCGGATGGCATAGAATGCGGCCTTGATCGAGGCCACGCTGCGGTGGGCGTTCAGGTCGTTTGCATCGATGATCTTCTGCAGCTCCGCCATCAGCTCCTCCTTGGTCATGGAGTGATAGCGGGGTGTGGTGGCTACTGCCTCCGCGACTTCCACGGTCTCGGGGGCCTCAGGCTGCTGTGCCGCGTCCGTCTGGGCGACGATGGTCTCCTCGGCGATGTTCGCGGTCATTTCTTCAGGGTTGCTCATAGGTGGTCTTATGGAAAAATGTGTGTGATAAGTTCGGTTAGCTCAGGCGTGGCGGAATCTGACGGGCTGGCAGTCTCATTCCACCACCTTGATGCCCAGGATACGGATGTCCTCCACGGGGCGGTCTCCTCTGTCGGTCTCGGCTGCCTCGATGGCCTCGATGACGTCCATCCCCTCCAGCACTTCGCCGAAGACGGTGTAGTCGCCGTCGAGATGGGGGGCGCCCCCTACGTTTACGTAGTCGTCCACGATGACGGAGTCGAGCGTCGGGGGCGCGATGCGGGAGTCAAGCTCCTTGAGCATCACTTCCTGCAGGGAGTCGAGGCCGGCGTTGTCCTTGGCGCGGCGCAGGGCTATGATCTCGTCGCGGCGCTCGGTCTGCATACGGCGCCATTCGGCCTCGCGCGGGCCGTTGAGCTGGCGCATCAGTATCGACTCCACCTGTCGGCGGGGCATCTTGCTCCCGGTGACGATATAGAACTGCGAGCCGCTGCTGCGCTTCTCGGGGTTGACCTGGTCGCCGGTGCGGGCGGCCGCCAGGGCTCCGCGGCGGTGCCAGTGGGTCGGGAACTTGATTTCGGCCGGCAGCGTGTATCCGGGATCGCCCGTGCCGAGGGGCACGCCGGCGGGGGCGTTTTTCGACTTGGGGTCTCCGGTCTGCACCATGAAGTCCTTGATGACGCGGTGGAAGAGCACGCTGTCGTAGTAATGCTCGGAGACGAGCTTCAGGAAGTTGTCGCGGTGCAGAGGGGTGTCGTCGTAGAGCTTGATGCGCACCGGCCCTTTGCTGGTGGTCATCTCCACCACAGGCCCTGCGGGGATCTCGCGGCTGGTGGTTGTGGAGTCGGGGGTGTTGGCCATGGTCTGTGTCGTTGCTGTCCGCGTGGCGCCTGTCTGCGGGGAGGCCGTCGCGAGCGCCGAGACGCCTGCCAGGGCGATTCCTGCCAGCAAGGCGAGGGCGCGGACTGTCTGCTTATGGGTCATTTCTTGGTATTCTTGCTTCGGGTCGGCGCCGTCAGATGACGCCTTCCGGGTAAATGCGTTTGTAGATGCGGCGGAAGTTGTCGTCGGAGGCTCGGAGCTCCTCGGCGCGGTCCTTGTAGTCGTGACCCCAGATGGCTTCGAGAAGGGAGCCGATGTAGCGGCGCTCGCGGTCCTTGTCGATGGCCCCCTCCACGAGCAGGGCTATCCAGGGGCGGAAAGTCTCGGCGTCGATGGCTGAGAGGAAACGCGCGGTGCTGGCAAGGAACTGCCCTGTCTGGTCGGCGCGCTTGAGGTTGTCAAGCAGGGCCGGCATGTGGTCGAGACACGTGTCGGAGTTGTTGACTATATATTCATACGTGGCCATGCCGTCGGCATCGCTTTCGGGATGTTGCAGTATGTCGTTCATCACTTTCTAATGATTATTTTGCAAAAATAGCAAAAAATTTCTGCGCAAAAGAAAAAAACGCTAAATTTGTAAAAGTTTTTAACGATTCAGCTTGATTCTTATGGATCCAATCATAGTCATAGGGCGTCAATACGGGGGTGGCGGCCGCAAGATCGGCCGCGAGCTGGCCCGGCGTTTCGACGTGCCTTATTATGACAAGGAGCTGCTGGCCGAAGCCGCCGAGCGCATGGGGATGCCCCACGAGCTGCTGCGCCAGGCCGACGAGCGGCGCCCCTCGGCACTGCGCAGCCTGCTGAGCCTCTCGCTGGGCGTGAGCGACACCTATGGCCTCCCCCCGCTGGGGCGCGAAGCCCTCTACGAGGCGCAGAGCCGCGTCATAAGGCAGATAGCCTCCGAGGGGGGATGCGTCATCGTGGGGCGTACGGCCGACTATGTGCTGCGCGACCATCCCTCGATGGTCAGCCTCTTCCTCCACGCCCCAGAGGAGGTGCGCATCGAGCGCGTCATGGGGCGCGGCGAGTGCACCGAGCCCCGCGTGGCCAAGGAGCGCCTCCGCCAGGCCGACCGCCAGCGGGAGGACTACTACAACTACTTCACGGGGCGCAACTGGGGCCACGCCCGCAACTACCACCTCACCCTCGACTCCTCCCTGCTCTCCGAAGAGGAGACCGTCGACCTGCTCGAAGCCTTCATTCGGTCGCGGGTCGGCGCGCGATAGATGAGGACTTTTCGGCCATAGCTTAAACTTTTCACCCTGAAAATCCTTTGTAGTGATAAAGGCCCGCTTCCACCGGGCCACATTCCAAACAAAGAAGCTATGAAAACCAACCGCAACTACCTCTGGACCTACGCCGTCACACTCGTCATCGGCGTGCTGCTGCTCGTCTTCACGGGACGCACCAACCTCTTCGAGATCATCGTCATCATCATAGGCGCCCTCTTCATCCTCCCCAGCCTCGTGCTCCTCTTCGTAGGGCTCCAGGGGCGCAAGGACGCCGAGGGACGCCGACAGTCTCTCCCCTGGTACATGGGCGTCACCGCCGTCGGAGGCCTCATCTTCGGCATCCTGCTGGTGTGCATGCCCGGCTTCTTCGCCAGCTATCTGATCTACACGATGTCGATACTGCTGATATTGGTCGGCGTGGGGCAGATAGTCAATCTTTCGGCCGAGTCCAACGATGTCGGAGGGATGTCGGGCGTGTGGTACATCATGCCCTGGCTCACGATAGCCGGCGGCGTGGCCATGATCATCATAGGCCCGGAGCGCATAGCTGACGCAGTCACCATAATCACCGGCGTGCTGATGGTGCTGTATTCGCTCAACGGATTCCTCGGGGCCGGGGCGCACCACAGCGCCAAGAAGCGCATCGCACGCCAGCAGGCCGGCGCCGAAGAGGCTCCTGCCGAAGCCACGTCCACGGCCGAGGAGACTCCTGCCGCAGAGTCCACGGCCGACGAGGCCCGGGACACGGCCCAGTGACAAGGGCCTACTTGTAAGGTCGCAATGACAAGAGCACAATGACATAGAGGGGCAGAAGCGCGGTCTGTCGCTGCATGCCGGGCGCGTGCAGAGGAAAGTCCGGGCAACACTGGGCGCCACATTTTCTAACGGAAAGCCGGAGGCGACTCCGGGGATAAGTGACAGAAAACAACCGCCATCGCGCCGCAAGGGCGTTGGCAAGGGTGAAAAGGTGGGGTAAGAGCCCACCGGCTCCGGCGGCGACGCCGGAGGCCGCACATCCTGTGGGTTGCAAGGCCAAATATACCGGCGACAAGGATGGCCCGTCCTTGCCGGAGGGTAGGCTGCTTGAGCCGCATGGCGACATGCGGCCTGGATAAATGACAGACGTTCCCCTCCGAGGGGAATACATAACCCGGCTTACAACGCTTCTGCCCCTTTTTTCCCTTTACCACCCGATTCCATACATCCCCGATTCCCCTCCTCTCCCCTTTTCCCTCCAAGTATCCATGAAGGCCCATTCAATATTCACGAAAATCTCCGTCACCCTGCGCAACTGGTACCAATACGTCACCGGAGGCGTGTGGAGCGACACCAGCACAAGCGTCTGGGTACGCATCGTCAAGACCGGCAACCTGGCCTTCAGCTCATTCGCCGACCGCAATCTCCAGATCAGGTCGATGTCGCTGACCTACAGCACGGTGCTCGCCCTCGTGCCGGCATTCGCCCTCCTCTTCGCCATCGGCAGGGGGTTCGGCTTCCAGAACATCCTCGAAGACCAGCTCTACACCTATTTCCCGGCCCAGCGGCAGACCATCACCTTCGCCCTCGGTTTTGTGGATTCATACCTTAAGGAGGCCTCGCAGGGACTCTTCGTCGGCGTCGGCATCGTAGTGCTGCTATGGACCCTGATCTCACTTCTATCAAGCATCGAGGACGCCTTCAACAGCATCTGGGACATCCGCCGCGACCGCTCGCTCTACCAGAAGATCACCGACTACATCGCCATCTGCCTGATGATTCCCATCCTGATGGTGTGCTCCTCGGGTATCAGCATCTTCATGTCGACCACCATCGACGACAAGCTACACCTGCAGTTTCTCACTCCGGTCATCAACCTGGTGCTCGAACTGGCCCCGCTGTTTCTGGCATGGATCTCGTTCTCGCTGTCGTTCTGCCTCATCCCCAACACTAAGGTCAACTTCAAATACGCCGCCATCTCGGGGGCCCTCTGCGCCGTGGCCTTCCAGATCCTGCAGCTCCTATTCGTCAACGGCCAGATCTACGTGTCGAAATACAACGCCATCTACGGCTCCTTCTCCTTCCTCCCCCTGCTGCTGATATGGCTGCAGCTCTCGTGGCTCATCCTGCTCTCGGGATGCGTGCTCACCTATTCGCTCCAGAACGTGTTCACTTACAACTTCCTGGGCGACGTCAACACCATCTCCAACGACTACCGCCGCCGTCTGGCCGTCGTCATCATGGCCATCATCGTGGAGCGCCAGATGGCCGGCAGAAAGCCTCTGACCGTCAATGCACTCTCGAGCGAGTACGACATACCGATACGCATCGTCAACCGCCTCTGCGAGAAGCTCCACGGCGCAGGCCTCCTCTACTATGTGGTGCTGTCGCCGGACAAGGTGGGCATCGCCCCGGCCGTGGAGTGCGGCGACCTGACCGTCTCAACCCTGCTCACCCGTCTCGACGCCGTGGGCGAGAGCGACTTCATCCCCCGCTTCCACACCCTTTATGCCGGCGCCCTCCACAAGCTCGACACCCTTCTGAAGGCCATCTACTCCGACTGCGACTCCGTCTTCCTGAAGGACCTGAAGCTCCCGACGGTCTCGCGCATCTCCCCGGAGGACGACGACCCCGAGCCGGCACAGGATGGCGCCGAGGGCAATGCGCATGGAAGCGCCGACGGCAATGCGCAGGGGAGCGGGGTGTAACATTTTTACATGTAGTTTATACATTTGTTGCATCTCATTCATGTGAAATTTCGCAGGTCTACGAAATCTGCGATTTTTTATTGCTTTTTGTTTGGAATACAGGCCAAAAAACTTTACCTTTGCACTGTCATTCTCTCCGACACAGGACCTTGAAAAACCTATACCTTCATATAACCTATGAGTTACCTGAAATTTGACAAAAGCCTCATGATAAACCTGGAGCAGTCCCTCGCCAAGGAGATGCTCCGCACCAACAAGTCCGGGGCATACCACTGCACCACCATCGTGGGCTGCAACACCCGCAAGCAGCACGGGTTGCTGGTCATCCCCATCCCGGAGATGGACGACAAGGCCCACGTGCTTCTGTCCTCCCTCGACGAGACGGTCATCCAGCATGGCGCCCCCTTCAACCTGGGCCTGCACCAGTATGACACCAACGTCTTCTCCCCCAACGGCCACAAGTACATCCGCCAGTTCGACTGCGAGTCGGTGCCCACCGTCACATATCGCGTCGGCGGCGTCATCCTGACCAAGGAGAAGGTCTTCATCTCGCATGAAAACCGCATCCTCATCAAGTACACCCTGGTCGACGCCCACTCCGACACCACCCTGCAGTTCCGCCCCTTCCTGGCTTTCCGCAACGCCAACGACCTGGTGATGGAGAACCAGGCCATCCGCAAGGACACGCGCGACGTCGAGAACGGCATCGCCACCTGCCTCTACGACGGATACCCGGAGCTCTACATGCAGTTCTCGAAGCCCGTGAAGTGGGTCGGCGACGGCCATTGGTACAAGGGCGTGGAATACTACAAGGACCGCGACCGCGGCATTCCCTACAAGGAAGACCTCTGGGTGCCCGGATATTTCGAGCTCCCCATCAAGAAGGGGGAGACCATCATCTTCTCCGCATCGACGTTCCCCTGCGACCCCGCCACGTTCCAGGAGACCTACGAGGCCGAGCTGGTCACCCGCACCAACCGCACCAGCTTCTACAACTGCCTCAAGAACTCCGCCAAGCAGTTCTATCTGAAGAACGACCGCGGCATGTACATCATGGCCGGCTATCCCTGGTATAATGTACGCGCGCGCGACGAGCTGATCGCCCTGCCGGGCTGCACGCTCGCCATCGACCACCGCGCCGACTACGAAGCCATCATGGCCACCTTCCTCGGCGCCCTGCGCACATACATCGACCACGGCACCAAGGACCGCACCATACACGAGATCGACCTGCCCGACATCCCGCTCTGGACCATCTGGGCCATCCAGCAGTTCCGCCGCCGCACGGACTCCAACGAGTGCCGCCGCCTCTACGGGCAGGAGCTCCTGCGCCTCATCGACGACATCCGCTCGGGCCGCATACGCAACCTGAAGCTGGAGGAGAACGGCCTCGTGTCGTCGGAGGGAACCGACACCCCCGTCACCTGGCTCTCGGCCTCCATCGACGGCAAGCCCATCATCCCGAGGACGGGATACATAGTGGAGTTCAACGCCCTTTGGTACAACGCCGTGCGTTTCGTGGCCTCCCTCTATGAGCACGAGGCGGAGCACCACGCCCTCTTCGAGGAGCTGTCGGCCCTGGCCGAGAAGATCAAGGAGTCGTTCATCGCCACTTTCCTCAACGACTACGGCTACCTCTACGACTACGTCAACGGCAACTACGCCGACGTTGAGGTGCGCCCCAACATGGTCATCGCTGTCGGCCTGGAGTTCTCTCCCCTTGACCGTCGCCAGCGCAAGAAGGTGCTCGACCTGGCCACCCGCGAGCTGCTGACCCCGAAGGGGCTGCGCTCCCTCTCCCCCAAGAGCTACGCCTACAACCCGACCTACGTCGGCGGCCCGCTGGAGCGCGAATACGCCGTGCATCAGGGTCCGGCTCGCCCATGGCTCTTCGGCTTCTATGCCGACGCCTACTTCAAGGTCTTCGGCCTAAGCGGTCTCGGATTCATCGAGCGCATGCTCATCGGCTACGAGGACGAGATGACAGAAGGGTGCATCGGCTCGCTGTCGGAGATGTATGACGGCAATCCTCCTTTCACCGGGCGCGGCGCGGTGTCGACGGCAAAGAATGTCGGCGAGATCCTGCGCACGATCAAGAACGTGAAAGAACTCAACAAACTACAAACCTCAGAATCCTGACACACTACTTAATACATGAAGGCATTAATGTTCGGGTGGGAGTTTCCCCCGCATATCCTCGGAGGCCTCGGCACAGCCTCCTACGGCCTGACCAAAGGCATGCATGCCAACGGCGACATGGACATCACCTTCGTCATCCCCAAGCCTTGGGGCGATGAGGAGAAGGGCTTCGCCCAGATCATCGGCGCTTGCAACACTCCGGTAGCCTGGCGCGACGTCTCTTGGGACTATGTGGCCTCGCGTATCGGCAAGGTGATGGACCCGCAGCTCTACTTCGATCTGCGCGACCACATCTACGCCGACTTCAACTACATGCGCCTCAACGACCTGGGATGCATCGAGTTTTCGGGCCGCTACCCTGACAACCTCATCGAGGAGATCAACAACTACTCGATCGTGGCCGGCGTCATAGCCCGCACCGTGGAATGCGACATCATCCACGCCCACGACTGGCTCACATATCCGGCCGGCATCCACGCCAAGAACATCACCGGCAAGCCGCTGGTGATCCACGTGCACGCCACCGACTATGACCGCTCGCGCGGCAACG
>CAZHCM010000043.1:0-14613 GCA_964531005.1 uncultured Sangeribacter sp.
GCGCTGTCTATGACAGCGCGCCCCTTTCTTCAGTTGGTTTCTATAATCTTATTTCATGAACATCTTGACGCGGTTCCAGCGGCCGTCGAGGGCGTTGGGCACGCAGTCCACGCTTTCGGGCTGCTTGAAGTCGCGGAACTGCGACTCGCTCCAGATGAAGGGGTGCTGACGCACGTGGGCGGTGCCGAACTTCATCCAGAAGGATGTCTTGTCGCCGTTGATGTCGGGCACGCGGGAGAGGTTCTTCAGCGTGTCGAGGATGATCTCGCGAGAGCAGGCCTTGGCGTCGACGGAGCCGTCGGGACGGGTGCGGTGCATCTCGGTCGTGCCGTAGCCGAGGTCCCAGCGGCCGTAGATCGACAGCGGCTCGCGGTCTTCGGTGTAGGTGATGAGGTCGCGTGCGGTCTCGATGTCGGTGACGGTGTCGAGACGCTCCCAGAGCTGGTTGCGTCGCATCGGGCGCAGGTTCATGCTCTCGAGCTCGTATCCTACCCAGAAGTAGACAGGCTGGTTGACGCCGAAGATATGGCTCGGCGAGATCAGGTGGTGGTCATAGTCCAGGTGGTTGGGAACGTAGCCGGTGGAGTCCTTCATGGTGAGCTCCTCGCCGTTGCACTTGAAGAGTGCGAAGCGCTTGTAGCTCATGTCGAGCAGGCCGATCTCGCCGGTGTTGGCGTCCACGAGCTGATAGCCGTTGAGGTATGTGCCGGTGTTGTCCATCGAGCAATACTCGTAGAACTCGTCGATGGTCCTTGCGAACTGCTCTGCGGCGGCTGCACGATAGGTCATCCAGATGCCGAGAATCTTGGTCTCGTCATAGAGGTCCACATGTGTGGTCTCGTTGAAGCCGATGCCGTTGCCGTTGAAGCCGAAGTCGGTGTTGGAGCCGAACTGGCCGGGGCAGTTGGCGTTCTGGGTCACGAAGTCGTCGCCGATGCAGTAGGTGACTGCACAGCTCTGGGCCCAGAAGCAGCACCAGGAGTTGTGGGTCCAGAAGACATTTCCGTCAGGCATCATCTTGACGAAGGCGGTGCAGTGGTCGGGCTTCTCCTCCGGGGAGAGCTTCTTGGCTGTGCCATAGCCCATCACCAGGCCGATCTTGTCGCCCACGGCGTCGAAGACGTCATACTGCGAGTTGATGAAGATCACGTCCAGGAACGTGAGCGGCGCGTCGTCGTAGCCGAGCACGCTCTGGGCGGCGGGGTAGGAGGAGAGGAGCAGGTCCTGGAAGGACACTTCCTTCTTGGGCTCGTTGCCTGCGGCGCCGTCGTAGATGCCGAGCTGGCGGTACATCAGGCGGATGATCTTCTCGGCCTTGAGGTCGTCCTTGTTGGACTGTGCCCAGTCGCAGAGCCAGTTGTAGTTTTGCTCCACGGCCTCGCCCACTGCCTTGAGGTATCCGGGCTTGACGTCGATGTTGAGGTCGGCCTGGGGGGTCGAGCCGATCAGGAAGTTGCGCCAGGAGTTGTTGCGTGTGGCGAGGATTGTCTCGCCGGTCTGGACCTTGCCCTGCACGTAGCCGGCGTTATATTCGTTCTGGAAGATGCTCACGTTGGGGTTCTGCGCGTAGATGGCATAGTTCCAGTTGTTGTCGACGCACTGTGCGAAGCCGCAGGTATATTCGTCCATGACGAACTGAGTGGCCGGCGTATTCTTGAAATTGGGGGTGTATTTAGCCATGACTTTTAGACTTATTCCATAAACATTTTAACGAGATTCCAGTTGCCGTCGATGGCATCGGGGATGCAGTCGACTTCCTCGGGCTGCTTGAACTTGGCCCAGATCGAGTCTGACCAGATGAAGGGGGTGCCGTCGATGTAGGGCGAGCCGAACTTCATCCAGAAGGACGTCTTGGTGCCGTTGATGCTGGGCTTCATGCTCAGCGAGCCGAGCACCTTGCGGATCTCCGAAGTGGAGAAGGCCTTGGCGTCGATGGAGCCATGGGGCTGGTAGCGCAGGAACTCGGAGGTGCCGAAGTTCTTGTCCCAGCGGCCGGCGATCGAGATGGGCTCGAGGCTGGAGTTGTAGGTGATCAGCTCCTTGGCGGTCGTCATGTCATGCACGTTGGGGATGTTGCGGAAGAGCTGATAGCGACGTTTGGGCGCACCGTCGATGGTCTGGAGGTCACGCCAGATGCGCTTGTAGATGGGGTCGTTGCAGCCGAGCACATGCTTCTCGGTGATCATGTGGTGGTCGTAGTCCAGGAAGTTGGGCTCGTAGCCTGTGGAGTCGCTGACAGTGAGCTTCTCGCCGTCGCTCTTGAAGAGGGCGAAGCGGGCATAGCTCATGTCGATGAGGCCGAACTCCTCCTTGAAGGCGTCCACGAGCATGTAGGCGTTGAGGTATGTGCCGGTGTTGTCGATGGTGACATAGTCGTAGAACTCGTCGATGCTCTTGGCGAAGTGCTCGGCGGCTGCGGCACGCCAGGTCAGCCATACGCCCAGGGTCTTGGACTCGTTGTAGAAATATGTCTCGGTGGTCTCGTTGAAGCCGATGCCGTGGCCGTTGAAGCCGAAGTCGGTGTTGGAGCCGAACTGTCCGGGGCAGAAGGCGTTCTGGGTCAGGAAGTCGGAGCCGATGACGTAGGTGATGGCGCAGGTCTGGGCGAAGAGGCAGCACCATGAGGTGTGGGTCCAGTAGATCTCGCCGTCATCCATCTTCTTGACGAATCCCGAGCAGCGGCCGGGCTTCAGGCGCAGGTCGTGGCTGTCGTCCTTGAACTTGTGGAACTCCTGGTTGATCTTGTGATCGGGCTTGATGGTCTTCTCGGCATCGTCCTTGGCGACCTTGTTGAAGGCCACGCCCAGGGGCTTTGAGATGGCGTCCCAGAGGTCCATCTGGGCGTTGATGAAGTAGATGTCGATGAAGGAGAGGGGCTCGTCGCCGGAGTGCATCTTCGAGTCCTCGGCATCCATGGAGGAGAGCTTGAGGTCGTCGAAGGTGACGTTCTTCAGGGGCTCGCGGTCTGCGGCGCCGTGGTAGATGCCGAGCATGCGATACATCAGGCGGATGATGCCCTGCGTCTTGGTGTCGGCCTGGTTCTTCTCAGCCCAGTCGCAGAGGTAGTTGTAGTTTTCCACCAGGGCATTGGTGGCCAGCTCCACGCCACCCTCGGGAGGAGTGACGGAATCTGCGCCCGGGCCCTCGTCGAGGACGTACCAACGCCAGGTGTTGTTACGGGTGGCCTTGATGACGTGGTTGGTCTGCACCTTGCCCTGGACGTATCCGGCGTTATACTCGTTCTGGTAGATGCTCACGCCGGGATCCTGCGCGTAGACGGCGTAGTTCCAGTTGTTGTCGACACACTGGGCAAAGCCTCTGGTGTACTCGTTGAGCACGTACTCACGCGGTTCCGTGTTCTTAAAATTAGGCTTGTACATGTCTTTGTGTTTTTGATAATTAAGGTGATTAGATGGGGTTTACTTGGCGGCAGCCTTGAGAGCAGAGGTCTTGACGGCAGTAGCGTTCTCGGGGTGAGAGGCGATCTGGTCGTTGTGATGACCACCCTTGCGGATGTCGACATATATCTTGCGTACGATGACGATTGCAGCAGCGGCGATGCTCAGCCAGAGGCAGATCTGGAAGGCCACGATGGGGTGGGTCTGAGTGGAGGAGTGGAACACCTTGGCGATGCCGTCGATGATGAAGGGAGCCACTACGTTGCCGATCGAGTCCATGGAGGCGAACCATGCCAGGGTCAGTGTCAGGGCGATACGGCTGGAGGCCATCGAGAGGCGGTCATAGTAGTAGGGCTGTGCGATGCCATAGAAGTATGTGGCGATCAGGATGCCGAGGCCGACGATGAGGACGCCGTTCCAGATGGTCATCAGTGCGAAACCGGCGACAATGCCGAGGATACACCATACGGCCACCTTGTTCTTGAGCAGGCGCAGGCAGTAGTTGAGGGTGTAGCCAGAAGCCATGATGCCGAAGAAGAGGACGGAGGTGAGGTCACCTGCAGTCGAGGAGTCGGTGTAGCGGAAGGGAATATAGAGGCTGATGGCGGCGATCACCAGGGTGATGAAGAAGTAGTAGGCGCAGTAGCGCACGAGCATGGGCACGTTCACCTGCTGGGAGAACTTGTAGTGAGGCTTCTCGCCGGTGGCTGCGGCCTTCGCCTTCTTGAGCTTTGTGGGGTCGGTGATGTACTTGCCGAAGCCCTTGGCGAAGAAGAGAGGCACGAAGGGGAGCAGGTAGATGAGGAAGGGGAGACGCCAGTTGATCTTGGCCAGGTAGCCGGTGGCGATCACGCAGCCCATCAGCACGAGGTTGAGGGTGGCGGAGGTGTAGCCGTACTGGGCGGTGCGGTTCTTGCCGTTGAAGAGGTCGGCGATGAAGGCCGAGGCCAAGGGGCTCAGGATGCCGGCCGCGATGCCGATCAGGAAGCTCAGGATGATGAGCGTGATCATGTTGGGCACGAAGAAGAAGAGCACGCCGCAGATGCCGTAGAAGATGCAGGTCCAGACGGTGAGCTTGTTGTTGTTGAACTTCGTGCCGATCCAGCCGCCGAGGAATACGAAGGGGATGGCTGCGAAGTTAGGGCCGATTTCCAGGAACTGGGTCTCCAGGTCGGAGGTGCCGGGGAATATCTTGGTCAGGTCGCCCATGATGGGGGAGATGGCCAATCCCGGTATCGACGTACAGATGAAGATCACGTAGAGGTTGAACACGGCCCAAAGAGGCAGAGTCTCGTTGCCGTAGCCTGATTTGATACGTAACATACGCTTTGGGATTTAGATGGGTGGATGAATAGGGGGATTGGAAAA
This sequence comes from uncultured Sangeribacter sp., assembly GCA_964531005.1. GTDB lineage: Bacteria > Bacteroidota > Bacteroidia > Bacteroidales > Muribaculaceae > Lepagella. The sequence continues at coordinate 4,767 of CAZHCM010000043.1, forward strand.
GGAGTGGAATCTTTCTCAGAAGGAGAAGGAGACCTGCGTCTGTATGCGGCTGTCGTGTGCTCCTCCTATGTTCCAGGTCTGGCGGTGTCCCCAAAGGTACTCGATGCCCCACTGGAGCCAGGGGTTGATATTGTAGAAACAGTTGACGGCCCCGTAGAGAGCGTACTTGTAGTTTTCAGATTCGTCGAGAGCGTTGCAGTAGTCGCCTACCTTCCAGATGCGCGACTCGGAGAACATGGCGTTGAACTGAAGCTTGGAGGTGGGGTTGAAGCTGACGCCGATGTTGGCGCCCATCATGGGGGCTGCGCTCATGTGACCCGGCTTGGAGTCGGTGGGATAGAAGCTCACGGGATGGCCTGCGATGTCCTGCAGGTATGCGCCGATGCCCTGTCCGTAGGCTAGCTGATAGTAGAAAATCCACTTGGAGTCCGGGGAGGCGTTGCCCGACAGCATCACGCCCCAGCCAGCCATGTGGCGGGTCTTTCCGGCCACGAGGTCACGGTATGCAAAGTTGCGAAGAAGGCCGGTGACACGGATACGGTTCCACTGCGAGAAGGAGTATTCCACCCAGGCGGGGACGTCGGGGATCATCTGTTCGGCGTCGGCGTAGTTGGTGACCTGGTGGCCGTCAAACTGGGGATAGTCCTTGCCTCGGTAGTATCCGCGCGAGGAATAGAACGTCGGCATGTCGAGACCGACTGCATATCGGAAGCCGTTGTATGACGGCGACTTATAGGAGATTTCGTAGGCCACGGCCGAGAGACATCCGGAGGGGCCTTCGGGGTCGATCGTCGGGGGCTGGCAGGCATAGTCGTCCTGTGCAAGGGTCAGCTTCATACCGCCGGTAAAGTTGCGGTAGGTGACGTAGGCACGCTGCAGCACGAGGTTGCTGTTGATGCCGTTGGTGCCGATCTTGACATAGCCTGTGATTTCGTTGGGGGTGTTGGCCAGGCCGACCACCTGCATGTCTACGGCTCCGTTGAGAGGATTGATGTAGAAGTCCCCTTTCTTTCCGGCCACTGCAGGCACGGGGATTGCAGAGGTGACGAAGCTCGGGCCGGCGCCGGGCTGGTTGTAGAGGTTGTTGCCTATATCAAATCCGAGGATGGGGTTGATTTGTCCGCCGATGGTGAGGAGGAACTTGTCGTTGGAGGTGTGAACCACAAACTTAGGCATTGGGATTGCACCGTTTTCCACAGGGCGCGTTTTCTTGAGAATCGAGGCGGCCTCCGGGGTCATGCGGGTGATTTCAAGTTTAGTCCCGCCAGTGGTGTCGGGGCTTTCGGTCGGGGCGGCGAGCGCTTCCGTGGCTGTGGACCCGAGGGCCGTGGCGGCCAGCATTAAGTAGAATTTCTTCATAGTACAACAATTAAGATGATGACACCATGTTAACTCGAAACGATGGGGATGAGCCAGACGCTGCGTGGAGGCGGGGAGAGGCCGGGGTGTGAGTGAGAAGGTGTCACGACAAGCCAGACTACATCAACAATCGTTACGTAATGTTAAACGTATCATTTTCAGAACGGTTCACCGGACTCGGAGACAGAAGAAGAATATCAGTCGTCGTTTTGCCCCGAAATTTAACTATTTTACCCATAATCTTTTACCTATTTTTACGAAAAATAGTAGTTTTTGAGCGCAAATGTTAAAAGTTTTTGCAACCTGATTTTTCCTTTGCATCGAACCATCGAAGATAGCAATTCGTTAGTATAATGTGTGATGAGAGGTATAACTCTAAAGATTCCCTGTATGAAGTATGTAGATTCGGGCAACGGACGCATACCGCTGCTCTCCCTGATAGCCATCCTCTCGATCTCGCTGACGGTCAATCTGCCGGGTCTCGCCATCTCCCCGATCATGGGAAAGCTGGACCAGGTGTTTCATCATGTCACGGAGCTTGAGATCCAGTTGCTGACCGTCTTGCCAAACCTGGTGACGATCCCGTTCATCCTCTTCTCCGGCAAGCTCTGCACCCAGAAGAACCAGATCTCGATCCTCGGGCTCGGCCTGGCGCTGTACACCCTGACGGGCGTGCTCTATTTCTTCGCCGACTCGATGGTGGAGCTCATCCTGCTCAGCTGTCTCCTTGGCGTGGGATGCGGTCTTGTGATCCCCTTGGCTGCCTCGCTCATCTCCCAGTATTTCTATGGAGAGGCGCGCACGCGCGAACTCGGTATGAAGTCGTCGCTCTCCAATTTCACCGTCATCTTTGCGACTCTCTTTGTGGGCTGGATGGCCGCCATCGACTGGCACCTGGCATTCATCGTGTATATGGTGCCCATCATTCCGCTGGCCCTGATACCGTTCATGTCCGACGGATATATCAAGAAGCATTTCATCCCTGCCGCGAAGCCTGCAGCCACTCCGGCTTCCCCTGTGTCGGCCACGGCTTCGGAGCCTAAGAAAGGTGGCAAGATCCCCAAGCGCATCCTTATGCTGCTGGCCGGGGTGATGGGCCTCTACTTCCTCATCACATACGGCACCGAGGTGGTCAGCTACTATCTCCCCTTCACGATGGAGCACTATAAGCTTTCGACCTCCGAGGTGGGTGTGGCCACAGCAATGTTCTTCGCCGCTGCCACTGTCTCCGGTTTCCTGCTTACGCGCATCATCGCAAAGTTCAGGCAGCGCACCGTGCAGATCGCATTGGCCTTCTGCGTGGCCGGCCTGTTGATGCTCGGTCTGGTGCACCAGTATTGGTCGTACATCCTCGGAGTCTTCATCATGGGTCTCGGCTACGGCACTATCCAGCCCATCCTCTACGACAAGACTTCGGCACTGGCCCCCACCAAGGCCGACTCCACCGCCTTCTTCTCCTACCTGCTGACATGCAACTATATCGGCATCTCCATCGTGCCCTTCATCGTGGGTGGCGCCAAGAGACTGTTTGATGCGGAAGGCGATCCCAACTTCTCCTTCATCTTCAATGCCTGCGTGCTCGTCCTCGTGCTTGCGGCTGCCATCTGGAAGCGTCGCAGCTTCGTGGTGGAGGCCGACCCCACTTTCAGTGAGCCTGCAAAGAAGTAAGGGGGAGCCGAGGCTCCGTTCTGACTGCCATCCCTTAGAGTCAAGATAAAAAAGCATCCGCAAAGGTGTCGAGCCTTTGCGGATGCTTTTTTTGGCCACTTGGCGGGAAAGTAGTAACTTTGTGCAGGGAAAGAGGGACGTCAACCATTATTGAATCCATGATGAAAAAGATACCGGAATTTCTGAGACGGAGCCCCCTGCTCTCCTGCTTTTGCAACCTTCTGCTCGTCTACGTCGTCTACCTTGTGGCACGGGTGGAGTTCCTGCTCGAAAACCATTCGTTTTTTGCCCGCTCCCTAAGCGAAGGCCACCTGTGGCATATCATTGTGGCGGGCGCAGTCTTCGACACCCCAGGCATTTTCTATACCAACGCCCTGTATGTCCTGCTGATGCTACTGCCGCTCCACCTGAAGGAGAGGAGCGGGTATCATTTGGCTTGCAAGATATGGTTCGTGACCGTCAACACCCTTGCCTTCGCCGTCAATCTCATGGATTCGGTCTACTTCCCCTTCTCCCACAAGCGCACCACTTGGGATGCCGTCGCGGAGTTCGGCCACGAGTCCAACCTTGGCTCGGTATTTGGCGTGGAGCTGGTGCATCACTGGTATCTCGTGCTTCTCCTTGCAGTCGTGGCCTGGGGGATGTGGCGCCTCTATGTCACGCCCAGAGTGGATGTGAAGGGAAGGCCAAAATGGGAGTACTACCTTCTTTCGACCTGCGGTCTGATTTTCGCCGCCTGCGTCTGCGTTGGTGGCATACGCGGAGGATGGTTGCGCCACTGGTGGTGCTACGTAATAGCCGTGCCGCTCCTCTTCGTGGCCTGGGAGCTCCTGCGTCGCCGACCCCTATCCAAGGCTTCGAGGTGGGGAGGAGTGGCGTGTTCGGCCATAGCCGCAATCCTTTTCATCGTGGCGCCGATAGGTGGGTGGCGACACCGCGACATCCGCCCCGTGGCCCTCTCCAACGCCAACGCCTATGCTTTACTGCCCATTGAGACGTCGGCGATACTCAACACCCCCTTCTCACTGATACGCACTGTCAATTCAAATGCCTTTGAGAATCCGGGCTATTTTGTCGACTCCGCCGAGATGGCCCGCATCTATTCTCCCGAGCATCCCGGGCTCGGGGATACGGCGTCGTTCAAACCCCGCAACGTCGTGGTCCTGATCCTGGAAAGTTTCGGTGAGGAGTATGTCGGCGAGCTCAACCGGCGCGTGATGGGGGAGCGGAGCGTGGGGTACGCCCCCTTCATGGACTCCCTGGCGCGGAAGAGCATGAGATTCGAAACCACCTACAACAACGGCACGAAGAGCATCGACGCCATGCCCTCCATCCTGGCGAGCATACCCAAGCTCGGCAAGCCCTTCATCCTGACCTCTTCGGCCATGCAGCCGGTCGACGCCCTCCCGGCCCTGCTCAGGAAGGAGGGATACGAGACCGCTTTCTTCCACGGGGCGCGCACCGGAAGCATGGGGTTTGACGGGTTCGCGAAACTGACAGGCTTTGACCACTATTATGGCAGGGAGGATTTCGACGCTGACCCCCGTTTCGGCGGGGAGGCGGAGTTCGACGGCTACTGGGCCGTCTGGGACGCCCCTTTCATGCAGTATTACGCCGAGAAGATGGGGGAGATGAAGGAGCCGTTCATGACGGCTATATTCAGCGCGACGAGCCATCACCCGTTTCATGTGCCTGAGAAATACGAAGGGAAGTTCCCTAAAGGGACCCTTCCCATCCACCAGTGCATCGGATACACCGACATGGCGATACGCGAGTTTTTCGAGACTGCATCGAAGCAGCCCTGGTATCGCAACACGCTCTTCGTCATCACCGACGACCACACCAACGCCCATGCCGACGACGAATACCGCAGCGACATCGGCACTTTCCACGGCCCACTGCTTTTCTTCGACCCATCCGGCGAACTTTTCGGCGCCGGGGTGTGTCCGGGAGTGGTGCAGCAGGCCGACATCATGCCCACCGTCTTGGGGCTCCTGGGCTATGGCAAGCCTTACGTGGCCTATGGCAAGGACATGACGGTGCAGAATCCGGAAGATAGCTGGGCGGTCAACTCCCTCAATGACGTCTACCAGCTTGTGCGAGGCGGCAAGGTGCTCCAGTTCGACGGCCACAAGAGCATAGGGCTTTATGATGAGAGCGACTGGAAGATGACAAGAAACCGCATCGGAGAGCCGCAGCTCTCCGACACGGTGAAGTCTATGGAAACGTTCCTCAAGGCCTTCGTGCAGACCTATATGGAGCGAAAGGGGCGTTGATTTTTCAGGGGGGAGGATTCGGACTTGATGGGGTGGTTGGTTCTCACACGTTGAGAAGATTCTCCACGGTGTTGATCTCCAGGCTTGTGGCTCCCGAGTCGTCTCCGCTCAGATAGGCTACTCGATCATCTGCGCCCAGAGAACCTCTTTCCACGAGATGGCGGATCGCCTCCACCGGACGCTTGGGCGTCAGCGGCTCGTCACAGGGATGGCAGAAGGGCATGACGCCGTAGCTCAAAGCCAGCCAACGCTGTACACGGCGATTGTAGCAGATGGCTATGGTCGGGTTCTTGCCCCGGAACGAGGCGATGAAGCGGGCCGTCAGGCCATGGTAGGTGTCGGTCAGGATTGCCTTAGTGCCCACCTTGCTCTCGGAGATGACCGCCTGGCGCGATAGGAAGGATGTCACGCGGGCATCCATCATCGGGGGCACTTCGGAGTTCGAGGCCAGGGATTTCTCAACCTCGTGGGCCACGCTGCTCATCACCTTCACAGCCTCGACCGGATACTTGCCATAGGCAGTCTCTCCCGACAGCATGATGGCGTCGGCGCGCTGGTAGACGGCGCCGGCCACATCGCTCACCTCGGCGCGTGTGGGACGCGGATGCTCGATCATGGAGTGGAGCATCTGGGTGGCCACGATGACGGGCTTGTGGGCGGCTATGCACTTGTTGATCATCATGAGCTGGATGCCCGGGATGCGCTCGGCTGGCACCTCGATGCCGAGGTCGCCACGGGCTATCATGATGCCGTAGCTGGCAGCGAGTATCTCGTCGAAATTGTCGACGCCCTCCTGATTCTCGATCTTGGAAATGATCTGGATGTCGCTGCCATAGGACTGGAGTATGTCGCGCACCTCCTGCACGTCCGCTGCAGAGCGCACGAAGGAGTGGGCTATGAAGTCCACGCCGAGCTTGACGGCATACCCGATGTTGCGCTTGTCGCGCTCTGTGACTGCGGGCAGCGCTATGGAGACCCCCGGCACGTTGACACTCTTGCGCGAGCCCAGAGAGCCACCGTTGGCGGCGCGGGCCAGGATGTCGCGTCCTTTGACCTCCTGAATGTCGAATTCCAGCTCGCCGTCGTCGATTAGGAATCGGTCGCCGGCCTTGACGTCGGAGGCTATGTCGGGGTAGTTGAGGCAGATGTGGGTGCGGGAGGTCAGCTTGTCCGGGTCTCCGGTGAAAACGACCTGGTCGCCTGTGACAAACTCTATCGGATCGCCTGTCTCGGTGGCCGTGGTGCGTATCTCGGGACCCTTGGTGTCCATAATGATGCCCAAAGACTTGTCGGCCTCGCGGGTGTGCTCCACGATTCGGGTGAAGCCCTCCAGCTCAAGGTGGGCGGAGTTCATGCGCACCACGTTCATTCCGGCTTCGGCCAGGTTGCGGATGAAGTCCACGTCGCATCGCTTGTCGGACACTGTCGCTACTATCTTGGTGTATTTCTTCATGGCATTGATTTTGTAGGTCTCACGCGCCCTGCGCCTGAGAGTCTTAAATTGCGTTTTCTAATGTTAAGAACGCGTGGAGGTGCCTTGTGGTTTTTTGGCATGGCTCGTGGCGGCCACATAGACTGCGCAAATGATGCCCAGGACTATCTGGACGCCGGTCTGCAGCCCCCACACCACGAGTGAGAAGGCCGCTCCCTCGGCGTTGGGGATGCCATAGAGCGAGAGGGCGAACATCACCGCCAGGTTCCAGGGTCCCAGACCCCCGGTCGAAGGCACGGCGATGCTACATGACCCGAACACGAAGACCACCAGCCCCGGCACGAGACCGTAGAGCATCCCGGGCCCGTGAATCAGCGTCTTCAGAAAGGGGAAGGCGAAGAAGCACAGGTAGGTCATCAGGAAGTAGCAGATCCAGATGCAGAGAGTGAGGGTCCAGTAGATCACCTCGTGTTTCATGGTGAAGAGCACCTTGAAGCCGTCCCACAGCTGCCGGATGACCTTCTCGACGTTTTCCACATACTTGGTACGTCTAAAGACGTACCCCAGTGTCAGGAGCAGGGCTATCGAGAGGGCTACCAAGCACCACATCCATGCGTCGGAGAAGAAATGGAGCATGTCGCGCCCCACGGAGTAGTAGTCCATGAAGCGGTCGAGGGCCGGACGGGCCACGAAGAAGGAGAAAATCACCAGCGCCACCACCACGATGGCGTCCGAAATGCGGTCGCCCAAGTCGGTGCCCACGACGGTCGACAAGGGCGCGTGCTGGCGTCTCGACACGAAGATGCACCTCCAAGCCTCACCCACCCAGGAGAAGACGAGGTTGAGGGCGTACGCGCCGTAGATGCTCATCATCTCGGCCACGGGGCTCATCCTTGGGACTCCGGCGGCGCGTAGCTGGTAGCCCCAGCGTATTCCGCGAATCGAACGCGACAGGACGAGCACACCCATCATAAGCGCGAGCCACCGGAAGTCGCATCCCTGGTGGAGCACGTTTTCAATGTCCTTGAATTTCACCTTCTGGAACAGCCACACGATAAGCCCGGCCGACACTGCGAGGGGCAGGAGATAGCGCAGGGCTTTCTCCACATAATCCCAAAGTGTGCTGTGCCGGGCCTTGTGGGTGGCGGGGGTGGTCGATGAGGGTTTCGTCATGTTAATTCAATGGTGAGGTTATTTAATTTGAGGAGCAAGCAGATGAGGAATGGAGGGGGCTTCACTGCCTATCCTTCTTGGTATGAGTAGTGTCGGCGGAGAGAAGCGTAGGAGTCAGCACTGTGTGGGAAACCCCCACCCTGGTATTGTTGAGTTCGAGGGGCTTGAGCAATGCCGCCCCCTCCGGACGGCTGATATGCTTTAGGGCTGTGCGGGTCATTGCTTATCGATTTTGGAGTTGAGACGGTTGATGAGGTCATCTACGGCGTTGGCTGCCAGCATCACCCCGAGGTAGGCAAGGCCCAGAACAACCATCGGCACAAGGACCTCTGGAAGGGTGCGGAAGGCTTCAGCAGTGGCTCCGGAGAGGAGATATCCACCAGCAAGGAGCCAGAGGGACGCCTGCACGCTCACGCAGAGTGTGCACCAGCTTCCGGCCCTGAATTTCTGATACCAGATGCTCCAGCATGTGAAGGGGAGGCATAGAAGGTTGCAGCCGGCCAGGGCCGGTGCGCATGAGGGGAAGAGGAGCAGGGCCACCAGGCTTACGCCGAAGTAGCTCAGCCCCACCTCGCTCCAGCCGAAGAGACCGAAGAATTTCGAGGCAGATGTCTTGAGGATGTCGTCGCAGCCACCCTCCTGGAGCACTCCGCAGACACGGTCGGCAGCTGCGCTCTTGATGTTTAGCGACTTGCGCACGAGCTGGTAAGAGAGCCAGAGACCTATAAGGTCAACTCCCACCACCACGGTGAGCCACGGGGAGGCCCAAAGCTTGCCGGTCACGAAAAACCATGCGGCAAGAAGGGCCATAGCTGCAACCAGCACCCACTTCTTCGCCTTGCCAAACCATTCCAGCCTGCGATGAAGTGCGAAGGATGGCTCGGCCGAAGCCGCATCGGGGAAGGCCATGAATACGGTACCCTCCCAGACCGGGGCGAACTTGTCGAGCGAGATAGTCTCGCCTACACCCTGCGACACATAGTCAATGGTGCCCTGCTCCGGATGGAGCCCGGTGACGATCACCACTCCATCGGCAGTCGGGGCGAGAAACGGAGGTGTCAAGCCCATCAGGGTCTTGATATCATCCAGATGATAGCCTTCGGAGGGGATTTTGTACTGCTCCAGGAGCTTCTTCAGGCCGAAAAGGCTCTTGAAGGGCATGCTCCTAAACTGGCTGTCGGTGTACTCGGGCGTGAATGGCACCCCGAGCACATCGAGCCAGTGGGAGAGGAGCGTCTCCCCACGCATTTCATTGGAGCGGGTCGAAGACATGTCAGAGGTAGCTCTGGATCTGGTTGAGGAGCACCTGGCCGTCCATTTCACCAGACTGGCGCCATACCTCCTTGCCGTCCTTATAGATGATGAAAAGAGGGATACCCTGCACTCCGACCTCATCGGAGGCCTCTTCGTTCTTGTCGACATCGAGTTGCACCACGTCGACCTTACCCTCCAGGAGCTCCTTGATCTGCTCCACGATGGGCATCATCTTCTGGCAGTGGGGACACCATGTGGCATAAAACTCCACGAGCATCACACCCGGGCGATTGATAAGTTCTGCGTAAGTCATAGCATTTCTGTTTTTAATTGGTTTCTTCATTGCTATAACAGGTTTTCGCGGGTGCGGGTTCAGAGAGACTGGAAGGGAGAGGAAATATCGGGTTTACGGGGGACGAGGGAAAAAAAGAAGGGGACTCCCCACATCTGCTGTGAAGAGTCCCCTTATGTGAGGGTGGAGGTAGAGGGGTTCGAACCCTCGTCCAAACATGGAATCAGCAAGCTTTCTACATGCTTAGTCATTGACTTGGTTTTCGAGATGGGGCAGGCTCACGACTACCAACCACATCCTTATCCTCTGAATCTCGGGCTTGCATCGAGGCTCTGCAAGTCCTATTTCCGAATTTCTCAGCACCACTTGATCCAAACGTCTCGGAACGGGGCA
>CAZHCM010000044.1:0-14533 GCA_964531005.1 uncultured Sangeribacter sp.
AGGAGGTGAGCCGCCTGCAGCAGCGCCAGACAGCCGACGAGGTGCGCCGCGACGTGGAGCAGTACTACTGGCAACTGGTGTCGCTCCACTCCAAACACCAGACCCTGGACCGCGTCATAGCGATGCTCGACACGCTCACGGGCCAGGTGCAGAGCTATGTGGACGCGGGCATCACCACCACCAACGACCTGCTGGAGGTCAAGTTGAAGCGCAACGAGATGCTGGTGGCCCGCACCGAGCTTGACAACGGCATATCGGTGATGCGCATGCTTCTATCGCAGTATGTCGGCAAGGGCACCACGGGCTCCGTCGATGTGGCTTCTGACATCCCCGTCGGTGTCATGCCCGGTTTCCCGCAGGAGATCTACATGGCTCCGGAGGAGTGCCTCGACCAGACCGTCGGCCACGGGCTTCTGGTGCAGAACGTCAAGGCCAAGGAGCTGGAGCAGAAGATGGCCCTGGGAGCCAACCTGCCGACCGTGGCAGCCGGAGCGAGCTACAATTACGAGCATCTCCTCGACCAGGGGCATACCTTCGCCAACCTATACGTCACCGTCAGCATACCGCTGACAGGCTGGTGGGGAGGTTCGCATGCGATGAAGAAGAAGGAGCTTGAGACGCGTGTGGCCAAGACGCAGCTCGAAGACAACTCCCAGCTCCTGATGATCGCCATGACCAACGCCTGGAACGACCTGAAGACCTCCTACACGCAGATGGACATCGCCTGCGAGTCCATCTCGCAATCCGAGGAGAACCTTCGCCTCAACCAGAACTTCTACAAGGCCGGCACCGTCACCGTCACCGACCTCCTCAACGCACAGACCCTCTACCAGCAGTCGCAAGACCGCTTCATCGACGCCTACGGCCAGTTTCAGCTAAAGAAGCTGGGCTACCTCCAGGCCACAGGGAGATAGCTTTAATTTTCTTCCGGCTTTGTGATCGGCTATGTGGGCGTGGCAGGCCACGCCCCTACCAGGAGCCGCAGGGCGCTAAAGGAGAGCCCAATGGTGCGGAGCCGGTTTGTCGCAGGTGAATCGGCCCTGTAAAATAAGAAAGCCGCGCGCCCTGAGGGCGCGCGGCTTTCTCTTCATATCAAATCATGTCAGCGCACAAGCAGCGTGCGGCCAGCCACGATATAGAGACCCGGAGCCAAGGTCCGGATCTTCTCGGGAGCGACATCTCGCATGATGATGGTGCCGTCGATGCCATAGATGGTCACCGGGCGCCCCTCGGCGATCAGGTCGCCGATGCTCACCGTCGAGCTCAGTCGCAGCATGAGAGGTGACTCGAAGCTACCCTTGCGACCCTCTTCAAACTCCAGCTTGTCAGGCGACGTATAGACCTTGCCGTCACGCGTGTCGCGGATACGGAACGAGATCTCCTCACCCGGTTCGCCGAAGACATTGAGCCAGTGCAGCCCGTCGATGCAGGCGGCATCGCTGCGGTCTGTGAGGCCGCAGAAAGCTGTCACCTCGTAGCGGTCGTTGGCGCCTTCCTCATCCAACACCACTGCCATCACCTGCATGGCGTCGCGCCAGCGGCGTGCATGGGAGGGAAGGTCTCCGCGCTCCGGCAGTCCGGGGGTCGCAACCTCTGCCGACAGGAAGCAGTGAGGCTCGGATGCGTAGTAGATGTAGCCCTCCTCGGGATACATCGCATAGAGCGTGCCATGCCACTCGCCGTCATGGTAGACCGAGAAGCCGCGCTGGCCGGCTATCATGTCCCCCTCCTGAAGGAGGAAATCGTTGGCCGTCGCGAAACGGTCTTCCAGGGTCACAGGGGCCTCGCACAATGAGCCTACCCAGTTAGGGCCGTCCATCATGTCGTAGTCGAAATGATGATCCACCCATCCGGAGGCATTGAACACGCACGACATCCCGGCATTGACCTTGAACATCAGGTAGCCCGGGCAAGACGTGATCACATGCGAGCCAAAATCGGGATTGTAGACGGTCCAGCTTTCCTCGGGCGTCCACTGGTCCACATAGGAGGATACCCAGTTCCAGCCGCTTTCAAGCACGAAGGAGTGATCATACCTCCACTGCTCGAAGACGGGCTTGATAGTGAGGTCGCCCTCCACAGTGACAGTGAGGGAATTGCCATAGCGCTTGGTCTCACCGTTGAGGAGCCAATAGTCCAGATTGAAGCCGTCAGCAGGTTCCGCTGTCAGGGTCAGTTCGGAGCCGTGGTCGTAGAGACCACTTTCGCCCGATACGGTGCCGTTCTCGGCAGCCTCGATGGTGACGGTGTGTTGCACGGGAGCAAACACTGCCTCTACATCCAGGCTCTTGACAGCAAGGAGCTCCAGTTGGCTGTCGCTGCCGAGAGTCTCCTCACCGGCGCGCCAGTATTTGAGCATCCAGCCTTCGGCGGGTGTGGAGGTGAGCACCACCAAGTCGCCAAACGAAACGGCAGTCTCCTCGGGTGTCACCTCGCCTCCATCCTCAGGAACGGCCCGGGCCTTGACAACCAGGTTGCCTTCTGAAATGTCTGTCCAGGAGACACGCTTGCCTGCGAGACCCTGCTGACCGTCGGAATCCGTGATGGAGGCGCACTGCACTGTCAGTGCATAGTCGCCGGCACCCTTCCAAGCCTTTGAGAGGTCGAGGGTGACAGAAGTGGCGTCATGCTGGCTCACGGCAATGCCGTGCTCTTCGACACGCTCGCCGTTGAAATGGAGCTCCAATGCCTCGGCCACAACCGCTTCGGCATTCACATTCTTGTTGAAGTGCACGCCAAGGGTCTCCACGGGAGTGCGGGCTACTCCCTCCTCGGGCAAGCCGGTGATTTCCACCACTTCGAGCACGAGAGCGGGCAGCTCGGCCATCACGATGCGGTAGGTCTCGGTCACGCCCTGCATTGCGGCCAAGTGCAGGCGGTTTTCACGGATAGGCTCCAGTGCGTCCACCTGCGTGCGGTCAGTCTGCCAGAAATTGCGCAGAGGCATCTGGCGTCCGTCGCTCAGACGGGTCACGGACTCGATCAGGCGGGTGCCGTACGAAGGATCAGCCACCGAAGCGTAGGTCCAGCCTTCCTCGGGAGCGGTCAGGGTGACTTCATAGAGAGTCTCCGACTTCTTCTCAACGGAGGCTGTGGCCTTGGAGACTGCAAGAATCTTGGAGCCGACATACAGGGCGTCGGGAAGGTCGTTGGCATCGGGAAGGTCGTTGGCCATGAAGGCCACCTCCCCGCTCTCTGTCTCGATACTACGGATCAGCTCGTGCACATCCACGCCCTCGATGAGGTTAAGGTCGGGATTGTCATAGCTGGTGACGTGGTTGTAGCTTGCCTCATACTGTGTGGCATGGGCCAGGAAGTTGGACTTGAACCACCACTGGGCCGTGACGGTCTCGCCGGGGAGGATATTCCCTATCTCCGTGGCTACGGTGCCACCAATGGCCAGGGAAGCCTCCTTGCCGTTGAGACTGCTTCCGATGAAGTTGAAATCCAAGGGTATCCCCTTGAGGTTGTCGACGATCTCGGGCTTGTAGGTCACGATGTTGACATTCGTGGCCTCGCCTGCGCCGACGTTGGTCAGGAGCGCCGAGAACTCAGCCTCCTCCGAGGGCTCAACCTCCTCCGTCAGGGGATCGTCGCCCCAGACGTCGCGCTGCACGAAGTAGTCTACCTTGAGCATCGGCGTGGGGGCCACGGTCAGGGTCACGGGGGTGAGGTTGACATCCACACCAGTTGCGGTGAAGGGATCCACATAGGAGATGAAGCCTCCGAAATCCCATGCCGTCTCCTTCTCGGGAGCTGCGTAATGGGTCGGGATATAGAGCACGGTGGCCTTTCCCTCGGTCTTCGGGCCGAGGTTCCAACGCGCATCCAGGTCGGCCTCTCCCTCAAAGCCCTTCAGGGTCTCGGAATTGATCTGGAACTCACGGGCTGTGGCGTAGTCGCCGTTGGTGTCGCGCACGGTGGGCACAAACCTGAAGTCGGTGATGGGAAGGGTCTCATGGCCGTTGTTGACGGTCAGTGTGCCACGGAAGGCCTGACGGGTCATCACCATCTTCTGCGAGAACTGCATGGTGACCGAAGCGCAGACGCTCTGCGACTCCATGTCGAGGTATGCCTTGTAGCGGCGCGCGGCGGCGTTGTAGGCGTCGCAGGCATCGTTGTAGCCGTTGGCCACGGCACGCTTCTCGTTCTCCCAGATGGTGCGGAAATCATCGGCTACCTTGGCGTAGCTGATGCGGTCGCTCTCCTCGCCGGTGCGCAGGATGGTGTTGCGCAGGCGCGTCAGGAACACGGTAACGTCCTCGCGCGACACGAAGTCGGGCTTGGCAGCCATGATAACCGCCGGATCGATGCCGTCGAGACCCTTCTCGGCCTCTGCTCGAACCGCGTCGGTGAAACGCTTCAAGGATACGTAGTCAGTCTTGGCCCAATTGTCGCTTCCGAAGCACTCCTTATATAAGGAGGCGAAGGCTTCGATCTCGGCCACGAACTGCAGCGTCTCCTGCTGGAACTCCAGCACCCAGCCGGGAGCCTGGTTATCCAAAGCTACCCCTTCGGCAGCCGGAGCCTGGGCGTAATTGATCAGGTTGGCGGCTGAGCGAGCCAGGTTGGCCAGGTCGCCGAGGTCTCCGTCATCGTCGCCGCGAGGTCCACCGTCGGTGAGTCCGCCGAGCATGTCGGCAAGATCGCCGAGGTCGTCCTCGAAGTCAGGCAGCCAGTCGGGGTCGCTCTGGGCCATTGTGCCGTCGATGGCGAGGTTCAGGCCGGTGTTGACGGAAGAGATGATGTTGCCGAAAGGCGTCACCTGAAGAGCATTGTCCACGAAATCCTCGACGCGCTCCGTCATCTCGGGATTGCAGAAGGAGCGGCGCCAGATGGTCTCCGGGTCAGGCTCCACGTATTCCCTGGGCGTGTTAGGCTCGTTGGGAGTCGGACGCGGGGGCTGCGGCGTAGTAGGGGGACCGGGAGGCACGGGGGCATAACCGCCTCCGATACCGCCGAGGGCGCCAGCGAGAGTCTGCCCTATCTGGGAGGTGGCGCAGGTCTTCAATGCCATGCGGTAGAGGGAGTGGTCGGTGATCAGGTCCTTGCCGCACCAGAACTTGTAGTTCTCCTCGAAGGCTGCCATGCAGGCGGCGATCGGTGACACGGGGGCCTTGGCCTGAACCTGGTCGGCGGTGCCGGGAGCATAGGCGCCGGCCAGATCCACGCGGGTGATGAGCACGGGGAGTATCACGCTGCGCCCTGCCTCAAGAGAGAAGGGTTGCAGGGGAAGGAGCGATTCGAAAGCCCAGCCCTGCACTGACTGCGGCAGGATGAAGTTGACGTCGTCTGCCCGCATCATGCCGACGTTCTTGAGCATTAAGCGGATCATGCGGGCGTCGCCGGCCATCATGTCGTCGCCGTTCATCTCGTCAAGCTGGGTGATTACCACCTCGGGACGGGGCACGTTGGTCTCGTACTTCACTGTCACCTCCATGCGATACTCGTCTTCTACGGTGGTCTCCTCCACTTCATAAGAGTATGTCACCCCTGACTTGATGGGAAGTGTGACTACCTGGCGCAGCGTGCGTCCGGGATTGACAGTGATGACGTAGTTGTTGTCGTTGTGTCCCTCTGCCGATCCGTATAGGAGATACCTGCCTTCGGGCAGATCGATCTGCCACTTGCCATCCTCGCCGGTCACGCCGGCATACATCACCTTCTTGGTGGCGGGATGGCGAAGCTCGATCTTGGCTCCGGCCACGAGGGGTTCGCCGGGGGTGACGAAGGTGTAGTTGTCACACACCTCCACTTCAAGCCTACCCTCGCCGGCAGCCACGACCTCCACGGCAAACGGTATGGCGAGAGGCGAGCCGTTGGTGTAGTTGACGAAGAACTGTCCGGTGCGGACTGCGGTGTTCACGTCCCATTCGGGCGCCAGCGTCAGCTCCATAGTCACGGATTCGCCGCTCTCCAGCTTGGCGATGCGGGAGAGGGAGGGAGTCATCCATGAAGGCATGGAGAAGGAGATGTCAGTGGCTGTGCCACCACCCTGGTTGGTCAGCGTGATGGGGAGTGTGCGCTTCGCGCCGTGCTGGACGCTCACGTCGAGCAGGGTAATGTCGGAGGCAAGCGAAGCGTTGCGCTCGCGTGCGAAGATATAGAGCGGGGTGCTGACAGGTTCTATGCCCTCCCCTTTCAGGGTGATGGTACAGAGTTCCCAGTCGTTGCCGGGCGTGAGACGCGAAAGCATCCCCTCCCATTTCACCTCGACAGTCTCCCCTCTGCCCACGGTCGTGGCAGTCGGGGTGGCGGAGATGCTTACTCCGTCGGGAGCCGTCACCTCGACGGTGAGGCCATGCACAATGGCGTAAGCACAGGGATTGACAAATGTCAGCGTGCCGCTCACCTGCTCGTCGGGGTGGGTCATGCACTGTTCGTAGTAAGCCGGGGAAGTGCGGCGCAGCCCCTTGACATCCACATCGGCTGTCACATTGCGGGAGTTCTCGCCGGGATAGCAGACGCCATACTCCAGCTTGCCTATCTGGCCGGCGAAGGGGGTGTAGGTCACAGAGAAGCCTCCATGCGCGCCCACTTCTGCAATAAGGGGTGTGCGGGTTCCTTGGTAGAGCACGTAGACCTCCACCTTGTCACCCTCCTGCCAGTTGCCTTCCACCATTCCGTTGAAATGGATTTCCTCGCCGGCGTAGTAGAAAGTCTTGTCACTTTCCACCCACGCGGAGTAGGGGGACTTGGTGCCGAAGCTATAGGTCTTGGAGGTATTGTTGTTCTCGTTGAGCTCCTCCACCTTGCCGTCGGGATCTACCACTGCGTAGAGGTCGTAGGCCTTGGGCACTACGTCTGTGGGCATAGTCACTGCCACCTCGGCGGTCTTGCCGGGAGCAAGTGCTTCCTGAAGCCAACCGGTGGCGACGCGGTTCCTGTCAGATGAGAAAACTCCCACCTCCGTCAGCTCGGGAAGCTCGTACATGCCATCGTTTTTCAGCTTCACCACAAACTGGGCCTTGTCTCCTGCCGTAACACCGGAGGGGAGCAAGACGTCCGTGATGACTGCGTCGGGCAGGCTTCGGTCGGAGATCAGGAATGATGTGGCGGCCTTGCTATGGCCTTCAGCCGAAACGGTTATGCGGACCCTCACATCGTCCTCTTTGTCGGAATTAGTGAGGGCGTACACGAGAATTTTTACATCCTCATTACCCGAAAGTAAAGGAACAGAGGATTCGACCCGAACCTTGTCGGACGGTTCAGCCTGGATATTGACCTTTAGGTATTTGTTCACGGGAGTGTTACGGCTTATGGTAAGCTCTACGGCATCCCCTTCCCTGACCACTCCCTTGTTTGCCGAGAGGCCGAGGGCCGGACCGTCGTTGTCGTAGATCTCGAAGTCTGCCGAAGCCACGCCGTTGGTCGCCGTTAGCGAGGGCGTGCAGGAGCACCCGGCGAGCAGCACGCCTGCGGTCACCTTGACCTTGCGGTCGCCGGTGGCGTTGAGGTTGTCTACGGGTCCGAAACTGAATTTCGCCTCCGTTTGCCCGGGAGCCATCAATATTCTGCGGCTCGGGAAATAGAGGGCGTCGTCGGGATCGCAGCCGAGCTCGATGGTCACGGCCTTGTCGGTGAGGCTCAGCCTGCGCACCACGCCGCTGACGGCGTTGACTCCGGCATCCTCGGCCACACCCCTCTCGTAGAGGGTGAGTTCGAGGCGCGGGGTGTCGTCGTCAAGGAGGGTCAGGAGCATCTGCCCCGTGCGGATTGAGGGGTTGGATGCCGTTATCTGTGCCTCGACGTTCGATTCCGGTTCGTTGTTGGCAAGAATCAATGCGCGGAAATTCACACTTGTCTCCCCTGCCGGTATGGTCACTTGGGCGGGAATGGAGAGGCGTGAGGGATAGTCAGAACGCAGGCTCACCTGAGTGTCCGTGGCAAACTTCTTGTCGGTGCTGACAGTCACGATCAGCTCCTCACCTTCCGTCATCTCGTCCTTGTTTGCAGTGAGATATAGGCTCGGGGTGGTGTCGTCGTTCACAACGACATTCACAGTCGCCTTGTCGATTGCAGTGGTGGCGTGGATCTGGAAGGTGTCCCTGTCGTTAGGCTTGTGGTCGGCTGTGACGGGAAGCGAGAAACTGATGGAAGATTCCCCGGCCGGGAAAGAGATTTCTTTCACATCCGTCAGGATCCTTTCCTCTGCGGGATAGCATCGCATCTCCACTTTCTCTTCTTTGGCTGCCGACCAGCTGCGTGTCAGCGTGAATCGAAGCAAGGGGTTCTTGGCCTCGTCCACGACTGGCGTCGAAGTGGTCAGGAACAGTTTGCCTCGCAGATTGCGCTTGTCTGAAAGAGCGGCGTTGTTGTCGGTAGCCGTCGAAGGCTCACCGTTCCCGGCGGCCGGGGTGACGGTCACCTGCACCATGCAATCCCCCGAGAACCCTGCAGCCTGCGGGATAGTGAAGCGGGCGGATCGCGCCACGTTCTCCCCTGGGGCGAGCAGGGCGTCGCAGTGCGTGGTGCCCAGCTTGCAGGTCGCGCCATTGCCGTCCGTGAGCCAGACGGTCTCTTTCCAGCCAGCCTGGGTCGAAAGGCCCCCTACGTTTGACACCGTCCACTGCACCTGCACCTCTTCTCCGGGTGTCAGGTACTGGTTGCCGGATGCCGTCACGTCGGCTGTCTTAAGGTCGGGCAGCTTGGCTATGCTCAGAGTGCCGCCGTGAAAACCGGTGGCTATGTTGGTGCCATCGGGTGCGGCCACCACCACTTCCTGCAGCCCGATCTGGTGCGTGGACTCCTCGGGGAGCGAGGGGGACACGGCCACCGGGACGGTGAGCACCGCGCCGGAGCGACCCGCGATCGGGGCATTTGAAGGGGAATATATCATCACCTTGTATTTGCCCGCCGAGGTCGGGCGCATGACGATGCTGTGGCCGGGAGCCCTGCCTGAGCTTGCTCGCGGCTCCCCCATAGGCACGAGGCCGTCGGGAAACGTGAGCACAAACTCCATGGCCACGACATCGGCCGTGTTGTCGAGCTGCACGGGGAGCGAGACGGTGCTTCCCGCGCGCGCCGTCACGTCGGGCACGCCCAGCTCGCAGGTCTGCGCCATGAGCGGCAACCCTGCCACCCACACTGCGCACACCATTATCAGATGTCTTATGTAGTCAGTCATTGTAAATGGATGTTATGGATTATTTTATGAGCTTTTCCACGCTCTTCTTTCCGGCTTTTACCTTCGGGCCCTTATACCCGGCATCCACCTTGCGCCCCTGGAGGTCGTAGGTGTCAGCCTCGGCATCATCTGCCCCTGTCGCGTCCACTCCGGTCAGGCTCGGTGCGCCGCGCCTGATGGCGATGTCGGCTCCGGCTGGTGTCGCGCCCTCGGCATGAATAAGCGAGGCGTCGGGCGAAGCGAGCCCGATGAGGTGACGTCCGGCAGGGATCTCCCCTCCTGTGAAGGAGTAGGCCACCAGAGCACCGGCGCGGGTCTCGGCCTGGAGTCCGTACTCGGAGAGCTGCCACTGCACGCCGTCGGTGTGGCGCACGGCAAGCGCAGCCACGGGAGTGACGCTTTCGAGCCATACCTTGCCCTCTTCTATCCAGAGGTGGCACCCTGTGTCGTCACCCAGTGCGTGTGTTCGGCGGGCGGCGTTGGTGAGCATGGTCTCCGAGGGAGCCTCAAGAAGCATGGTCACGGTGCGCACCACATCCTGCACGTTGATGCGCCGGTCCACATAGGTGTCGGCGGCCGTGAGGTTGAAGGGCGCCTGCTTGTAGTCGTCGAAGATGAAGAGGATCGTGGCCTGCAAGTCTGCGATGGTGAGTCCGCCGACGAAATTGGCGTCTCCGTCGTCGAAATTCAGCTCGACGCGTATGCTTGATCCCTCCAATGTCCCATCGGGATTGAGGAGTATGCCTGTCACCTCATCTCCTTTCTGGCCGGTGTAGACGTTGTTGGGTGAGACATAGGGCATGGCAAACCCTCCTGCGGGGTCGTAATGCAGTTGCACGGCCCAGATATCCGGGTCGCCATGGCGATACTCCTCTGCGCTTGCCTCCGTCATCAGGATGTCGAAGGTGTCGCGCATTGCGCCGGTGACGGGGTCATAGAGCATCACGGAAGGCATTTGAACAAGCAGCGATGCCACGTCGGGAGCCGAGGAGTTGAGCGTCACCTTGCGGTCGGTGCGCTGTGCGCCTATCTCAAGCGTGGTGATCTTGTCGCTGAGCGCCGGGTAGATGTCCGAGATCTTGTTGCCCGACACTTTGAGGGTCTCCAGGTTGGGGAACATGGAGGCGAACACGCCAAGGTTGCCAGAGAAGTCATTCCCCGTCAGGTCTATGTGCCTGATGGAGGAGAGGTCGGCTCCTGACGAAGAGCCGATCACCGCCTTCATTATGGTCTGGGCGAGTGCCGTCAGGTCGCCCGAGAAGTGGTTGCCGCTAAGGTCGAGGGTCTCCAGCTTGCTGCACTGGAAGATGTACACAAGAGGGTTCATGTACACGGCATCGGCATAGGCGTCAAGGTCATAGGTAATCCCGAAGCCGGAGAGATCCAGTCCCCGGGTGAAACCCTCCTTGATCTCGATGCGGGAATTCTTTGCGAATGGACCCACGGGCCAAGGGGTCTCCCATTCACCAAATTCTCTCATGATATCCAACCCTGCCAGCAATCTGTCGTAATCGCTTGGGTCCTGCTCATAGATGGTGAAGGTGTAATGCCTGATCTCGGTGGAATGGGGATAGACCATCCAGAAATTGTCCTGGTCCTTCATCGTGATCGAGACCTCGTAAGTGCCCGGCTCCTTGGGCACGCCGCCGTAGACGGGCGTGCCGGACGAGTTGGCGGCGTTATCCTTGCGATACCAGATGAGAGGCTCCAGGCCGCACGCCTCCTTCAATACTAAGGGATGCTCCTCGCCGTCGTAGGTGACGTCTTCGGGGGGAAGCTCGTAGTGCGACCACAGGTGGGCTATCTCCTCGTAGGGCCAGGACTTCCTGATGGTGGCCCCGAAAAGTTGCTCTCCGGTATAGTTGCCTTTTCCGGTCGCCTTTCCGTATGCAGTGCCTACATAGACGTTGCTGTATTCATACATATCGTAGTCCACGCCGCGTTCGAGCACCGTGCCGTCGGGAAGTCTGCACTCCACGAAATCGGTGTGCGCAAGGTATTCCGGCTTCTCGTAGTCCACCACGGTGAAGTAGAGATTGTCATACGTCGAATACCAGTTCAGGTTTTTGATGTCAATCGGCTGGATCTCGTATTCGAGGCGTTTGCGTCCAATGGTGTTGGGGAAGACGCCTTCGACATTCACGGATGCGGTGCCGGCGTTGACATTGTTGGCGTAGCCGACCAGCACAAACTCATCCTCGCCGAGCTCTTCGCAGGCCACGCCCTGAAGCTCCACGGGATCTCCAAACTTGTAGTAGTAGTCCTTGCCTTCGATGCCCGAAAACTCGCAATGCGCCACGTCCTTGTAGACGATCGGGGGAAGCGTCGAGAGGTTGCCTACGCCATCCACGGTGCGGAAGCGGATCTTGTGCTCGGGCTGCGCAGGGTCAAACATCACTGTCAGCGTGGCCGTGAAGTTCTCGCCTGAGTTGAGTTCCTCGGTCATTGCCAGCCACTCCTCGCTCTCCTCGACGGCATATTCGATGCGGCCGCGCTGTCCGGCGGGGCTTTCGTAGGTGCCTTCGAGGATCAGCTGGTGCGGGAGCGTGAGGTCATTCCATCCCTCCGGGTCATCGGGGGTGACAGCAAACGACGAGCTGGGTTCCAAGGTGATGTCCCCCACTCCGAGCAGGTAGGAGAAGTCGATGGTCTGCCCGGCTGGAATGACACGGTCTTTCCAACACCACCCCATGCCGCTGTCGTAGCTGCCGTTCTCCTGCATCCAGTTGGAGCCTGAGGAGTAGTTGCCTATCATCTGGTTGACGTTTCCGTTGAGGCTGTAGTGGCCAAACCAGAAATCGCTGACAGGGGTCACGCCCACGAGCCCCGATCCGAAGAGGAGGCAGAGCTGGGCCCCTCCCCCGTCACGCATCGAAAGGCCGTAGGTATTGCCCAGGGTGTCGATACGCCGCGAGATGGGGGCGGCGTCGTTGTTGCCGATCATCACGTCGGCCTTGGTGCCGAGGCTCACCGTGGCGTCGGCATCGGTGGTGTTGGTGACCCGGTAGATGACGCGGGCGAAGATCCCCTGTTTCTCCACGATCGGTTTGCATGTCACGCCTGAGATCGTGGTGCCGTTGGCGCAGTCCACGCTGGCTGAGGTGCCGTTGACCGACATGGCCAGTTTGTAGCCCTCATTGTTGAAGGTCGAGCCGTAATAGCTCCCGGCGTGAAGCCCGTAGAAGTCCAGGGAGTTGGACGTCTGGTTAAGATAGAGGTCGGTGTCGCCGACACGCGAATAGCCGTCTGGCACAGAGCCGAACACAGCCTTGCGGATCACCTTCTTCTGGCCTCCGGAGTCCTCCTGGGCCTCGAAAGGTGTTCCCTTGGACCCTGATGGCTCCGGATGAGGAGATGCAGCGGCCAGCCACAGGGCCGACCCCAGCAGTCCCATCGAGACCAAAAGGCCTGCGGAAATAGTCTTTCGCATAGATGTGGATTTATTAGTTAGTATATGGATAATATATCAGTTTATGGATAATGCCTCTGTTATGGATCAATAGTTAGATTGCATTAGCCGCCACAAAGATAGCAAAAAAATCCCTAATCACCTACGTTTTGACATGAAAAAGCCGCGTGCCCGGACGTGGGCACGCGGCTTCGAGTATTGCGTAAAAATCAGATGATGCTTATTTCAGGGTGCCGGCCTCGGCCTTCTGCACCATGGTCTCGTTGGCCAGGATGTAGATCTCTACGCGGCGGTTCTGGGCGCGTCCAGCTGCGGTCTCGTTGGAGGCCACGTAGTCGGCCATGGGTATGCCCTCGGCCTGGATGCGCGTGGGGGAGATGCCAGAGTTGACGAGATAGCTCAGCACGGCGTCTGCACGTCCGGTGGCCACCTTCTGGTTGGCCGCCATAGTGCCGGTGTTGTCGGTGAAGCCATACACGCGCACATCGGTGTCGGGATAGGTCTTCAGCGACTGGGCAAACGAGCTCAGGTCAGTCTTGGCCGATGCGCTCAGAGTGGTGCCGTTGGTCGGGAAGAGAATGCCTCCGTCGAAAGTCACCTTGATGGCCTTCAGGCCGTTGGAGTCGGTGATGGTGTCCACGGCTGCCTTGTTGGCCAGCTCCTTCTGAAGCTCCTTGGCCTGCTTGTCCATGTGGTTGCCGATCAGCATGCCCGCACCGGAGCCCACTGCTGCGCCGATTGCCGAACCGATGGCCGCACCCTTGCCGCCACCGATCAGGGCGCCGATGCCTGCGCCGGCTGCTGCGCCGCCACCACCGCCGATCAAGGCGCCTTTGCCGAGGTTGGTCATGCTATTGCAGGCAGTGCCTGCGACGAGGGTGGCCGCCAGGGAGAGGGAGAGGATAATCTTGTTTGCTTTCATACCTATACTGTGTGTTTTTGCTTGGATACTTGTTTTTGGTTTTCTCTCTCTATAACACAAGAATCACATGAGTTGTTAAAAACACCAGCATTTTTTTTGTAGAAATTCCCTCCCCGGCGTGTTAAAGCTCTTGCATTTCGGGGCGGGATGTTGTATCTTTGTGGTATAAATCTAAAACTGACCGCCACAATGCCCTTCACGCATCTGCACGTACATTCCGAATACAGCCTCCTCGACGGCAAGTCGTCCGTTTCCGAGCTCGTCGACAAAGCCATCGCCGACGGGATGCCCGCCATAGCCCTCACCGACCACGGCAACATGTTCGGAGTCAAGGAGTTTCTCAATTATGTCAACAAGAAGAACTCCGGCAAGCCGGACGGGGAGAAGTTCAAGCCTATTGTCGGATGCGAGATGTATGTGGCCGAAGATAGCCTGCAAGATCGCACCAAGGGAAGCCGCTCCTACCATCTCATCGTCCTCGCCAAGAACCTGAAGGGCTACCACAACCTCGTCAAGCTCGTCAGCAAGGCGTGGACCGACGGCATGTACAAGCATCCCCGCACGGACCGCCACGAACTGGCCGAGCACCGCGAGGGACTGATCATCTGCTCGGCCTGCATAGGCGGCGAGGTGCCCCGCCTGATTCTGGACGGCGACCTCGAAGGGGCCGAGAAACGGGTGCTCTGGTACAAGGAGACCTTCGGCGACGACTATTATCTGGAACTCCAGCGACACGAGACATTCAAGGAGAACTCCAACCGCGAGACCTACCCACTGCAACAGACCGTCAACGCCGAGTTGCTCCGGATTGCGAGAAAGCATGGCATCAAGTACATAGCCTCCAACGACGTCCACTTCGCCAAGGAGGACGACGCCGAGGCACACGACCGCCTCATCTGCATCTCCACCAACAAGAAGTTTACCGAAGACCGCATGCACTACACCAAGCAGGAGTGGCTAAAGACTCCTGCCGAGATGGCAAAGATCTTCGCCGACCTGCCGGAAGCCCTCGAGACCACCCTTTTATAATCGCGTACTTGCTAATTTTCATAATCAGGATCAGATTGTAACGGAT
>CAZHCM010000045.1:0-14457 GCA_964531005.1 uncultured Sangeribacter sp.
CGTAGGCATAGGCGTTGCGCAGCCCTGTCTGGTGCGCGATGACCGATCCCGTGGAGGGGAAGCGGTAGTCGGGGTTGGAGGTGGCGCAGATGAGCAGGTCGATCTCCTCGGGACGGGTGTGCGTGTCGTTGAGCAATTTCTCCACGGCCTTGATGCCCAGGTAGCTGGAGCCTTTGCCCTCGGCGCGGAGGATACGGCGCTCCTTGATGCCTACGCGGGTGGTGATCCACTCGTCGTTGGTGTCGACCATCTTGGAGAGCATCTCATTGTCGAGTATGTCGTCGGGCACGTATGATGCGATGCCGGTGATTATTGCGTTCAACATGGTTGCAACGTGGTTTAGGGGGGTGTTAATCCGGCCCTGCGCCACCTCGCGGGGAGGCGGGCGCAGAGCCGGTGGAAGTGTTCATTCTGACTCGATCAGATGGAGTGCTTCTGTTCGAGCACCTGCTTGCCGCGGTAGTAGCCGCATTCGCCGCATACGGTGTGCCAGATGTGCCAGGCGCCGCAGTTGGGGCAGATGGCCAGGGTCGGGATCAGGGCTTTGTCGTGGGTACGGCGTTTGGCGGTACGGGTGTGTGATTGTCTACGTTTAGGATGTGCCATTTTAGTCGATCTGTTTTATTGTTTACTTGTCTTGTTGTGGTTCATTCGTCGTCGGAGCCTATGGCGTCGATCTCGTCCAGGGCCTCGTCGGTCTGTTCGTCGTCGGTGCGCGCCCCGTGGCGGTTGAGCACCGCCGCCATGGCGCGGTTGCACTTCCCCAGGGGATGCACATGGCGCAGGGGGATGGTCAGCAGTATGGTGTCATACAGCAGATAGGCCACGTTCAGGTAGCTGTCGGCATAGGGGATGACAAGCACGTCGTCCGAGGCGTCGTCATAGTTGTCGCCATACTTGATGACGATGTGGTATGTCGTGTCGACGTCCATGTCCAGCGGGTCCAGGCAGCGGTCGCAGGGCACCTGCAGCTTCCCTTGGCAGTGGAAGGTGCAGTCGTAGGCCTCGTGCTTCTTCTCCATGTCCAGGTGCACGTGGATGTCGGCCGAGAGGATGTCGGGGTTCTCCATGTTCTTGAAGAACGTGGAGTCGATCTCGAAATCCTGCTCGTAGTGGCCGTCTGCCAGGGCGGCCAGCTGCACTTTATATTGCGTAAACTTTCCCAATTTCCAACTTGAATTTTAAAAAAGCGCACAAAGGTAATGAATTTCACCCTATTTACCAAAACAAACAGTGTTTTTTTGGTAAATAGGGTGAAAAATTCGGTGCTTTCAGGCCTTGCGGCGCGCCCTTAGCGCACCATTACCTTGGCCGTCTGGGCCCCTACGCGGACCACGTAGATGCCTGCGGGAAGGCCCTGGGTGCCGCAGCGGGCGCCCGACATGTTGTAGACCTCGGCTCCGGCCGGGGCCACGATGTAGCCCTGCCCTGCGCTGACGCCCATCTGGTCGGGGGAGACGGCTGAGATGCCGGCTCCGTCCACAGGAAGCTCGGAGGGGACGAAGGTCACCACGTTGGAGGTCTTGGCCGAGGGGATCCCCATCTTGGCCACGCGCACGTAGGCGCGGAACTCCTGGTCCCAGGCGGTGGCCGACATGTTGCGCACCAGGGCCTCGGTGGCCTGTCCTACGCTGGTCTCGCGGTAGCCGTCCACGGCCCATTCCTTGCCGGCGGCGTCGGTGCGCAGGACGGTGACGAGGTATTCGTCGGCGCCCTCCACAGGCTCCCATTCGAGCTTGAACTCACGCTTGCCGTCGGTGGCCTTGATGTCGTCGTGCAGGACGGTGATCTCCTGCGGCAGCTGCTTGATGTGGTTGTAGCCCAGGGTGGCCACGCGGTTGTCGCCGTCCCATGCGATGTCGGTCAGGAAGGCCACGAAGGAGGGCGACATGCTGCTCTGGGGCTCCAGGGCGCCTTCGCATCCGGGGTAGCTGACCGTGTAGGCGTTGTCCCAGCCGGGCCAGGTGTACTGCTTCTCGGACTCGCTGGCGGCCATGATCTTGACGCGGGGGCGGTTGTAGGTGTTGACCGTGTTGGAGGTCCAGGTGTTCTTGTTGTAGTCGATGCGCCAGATCAGCAGGCCCTCGTCGGGCAGGGCGGCGTCCCAGCCGTCGAGCGAGCGGCTCTCCATGACGAAATACTCCGGATAGGGCTTCCCGGTGCCGGGGCGCGGGATGTTGATGCGCACGGCCTTCGGGGAGCCCGAGGTCAGCGAGGGGATCTCGTAGTCGGTGTCGTCCTCGGCGATCTCGTACTCAAGCCAGTTGCAGAGCCACTGCTCGTAGCCCGAGAACATCGGGGGGCAGGTGGAGCGGTCGTTGTAGGTGCCGTTGGCCATCACGCTCCAGTTGCCGGGCGTTACGCATCCGGAGTTCTGGGTGTCGTAGAGGTCGGGCAGTCCGAGCACGTGCGAGAACTCGTGGCAGAAGGCGCCGATGCCGTCCAGGTAGGGGTGCTGCTCGCCGGCGGGCAGGATGCCTCCCTCCAGCTCGTTGGAGCAGGCGTAGGTGGCCACCTCCTTGCCGTCGGCATGGAGCTCCGGGTATCCCAGGTACTTCACGCGCTCCGTGTAGTCGCCCTGGTGGGGCCAGATGGTGGTGCGGTCGCCCGAGTCGGCCTGGCCGAAGCCGGCGTAGAAGAAGAAGATGTTGTCGATCTTGCCGTCGTTGTCATAGTCGTAGATCGAGAAGTCCACGTCGGGGTCGAGGATGTTGATGACCTCGTAGATGGCGTCGCAGAAGCGGCCGTTCTTGCCCGAGCCGATGATGTTGGGGTCGTCCGCTCCCGTGTACCATACCGAGGGGTGCTGCATTGTCACCGGTCCGTAGATGTCGAAGACGGGCGAGAAGAGGCCGTTGGAGACCGAACGGAAGTAGTCGGCCGCCGAGCCCTTGGCTCCGTAGGCGCTGTATCCGCGCTCGTTGCAGAGGTTGTAGATGGCCTGGTGGATGTCAGGCACGGTGAATTTCGTGTCGCTGTATTCGATCAGCACCACGGGCGAGTGCACGTCCGATCCGATGGTGGGGAAGGTGGAGCGCCCTTCGGAGTCGAGGGCTGCCATGCGCTGCATCCTCTCCTGGCTGCGCACGTCGATGGCGCGCTCGGAGCGGAGCAGTGTGAGGTCGGCATCCACGGGGCGAAGGGTGCGCCCCTGGCGCACGGCGGGCTTCCAGAAGCCCCCTTCGGCTGGCTCCAGGATGGTCAGGCCGTCGGCCGTGGTGGTGTAGCTGAAAAACTCGTCGCCGTGCAGGCGTGCCTCCACCACACTCCCGTCGGGATTGTGCAGGCGCAGCAGCTCCGGGGATGCGGGGCGTGCGACGGCCAGGAAGGGCAGCGACAGGGTCGCGAGCGAAAGAATAGTCTTAAATCTCATAATGATGCTGTATACAGTCAGTTTGGTTGTTGTCAAAATTTCTCTTGGCGCAAGCCTCCGGCTTGCCCGTGTCTTTGGCCGAATGCCTCAGGCTTTCGTCTCATGGTACCTCCGAGGGGAATCGAACCCCTATCTAAAGTTTAGGAAACTTCTATTCTATCCGTTGAACTACAGAGGCTTGCCTGACAGACTGCCACATCCGGCCCAGGCCGAGTGTGGCAAGCCTGTAAGTTTAACCGCAAATTTATGCTTTTATTTTCATTGCGCCAAATAAAAAAGGTTAAAATTACCAATTGATGTACGACACCGAGCGGTAGACGTATGTGACGGTGTTGCCGCCGTTGGTCATCCAGCTCATCCACAGGCGCGTGCCCCCGTCGGTAAACCAGTAGTTCATCGTCGAGGCCCCTCCCCCTTCGTACTGGATGTTGATTTCGTAGTTGGACGACACGGACGACCCCTGCTGGCACCAGTAGGCCATCCTCTCCTGGTAGGGATAGGTGTTGTCGTAGTAGTAGTACATGCCGCGTCCGGAGCCGTAGAAGTCCATGTAGTTGGTGTCGTAGCCGCCGACGGGACGCCCGTTGGCCTGGAGGAGCTGCCATTTGCCGGTCAGGCGCTGGTCATAGAAGGTGTTCCATCCCGACGGGGGGAGCGGCCCCCAGCCGTCGACGGTACAGCTTGTGGCGGCCATCATCAGGCCTCCGCCCACGAGGGCCAGTCGCACAGCCCTCTTGCACATCTTGGTAAGGTTTTTCATAGCATCATGTTAAAATTCCGTGAAACAAAGGGGTAGCAGGTCGGCCACTGAGGGCACCACGTATGTGCGGTCGCGCCCGTAGAGGATCACCTCGATGGGCCCGTATGCGTTCTCATATTCCAGCAACGCCTGCCGGCAGAGCCCGCAGGGACTGATCGGCTCCCCCTGGAAATACTCCTCCCAGCCCCCCGCCTCCCCTTCGGGGGCGTGGGCGTCGGTCCAGGCGGCGATGGCTATCTTGCGCATCGGCACCCCGGGATACTTGGCCGAGGCGTAGAAGCAGGCGCTGCGCTCGGCGCAGGTGCCGGAGGTGAAGGCGGCGTTCTCCTGGTTGGCCCCGGTGACGATCTCGCCGTTGTCCATCAGTATGGCCGCGCCGACGCGAAACTTGGAATAGGGCGACATAGAGCCGCGCGTCGCCTCCTTGGCGGCATCTATCAGGATGCGGTCGACTTCTGGCAGCTCCGAGGGGTCGCACTCCTTGATTCGTATGGTGATCTCCTTTTCCTTCATGGGGTGAGGGTTTTTCAGTGGTGACGTTAAATGAAAAATGTGGCCGATAGGCGGGAAAATCCGTCAATCGCTTATCAAAGTAACTCACGAATGAAAATATTTGTTTAATTTTACGCAATTATTCATCAACGACACTCCCCGCCTTGCCGGGACCCTGACATATGGACAAGACCCTCTTTCATGCCTTTCTCCTCCTCTCCCTGCTGATGGCCTTCCCCCTGGCGGGACGGGCCGACGCATATTCCGACTACATAGAGGCCTACAGCGACATGGCCGTGGCCGAGCAGGAACGCAGCGGCATACCGGCCTCCATCACCCTGGCCCAGGGGCTGCTCGAAAGCGCGGCCGGACGCTCCACCCTCGCCCGGGAGGGCAACAACCACTTCGGCATCAAGTGTCACAAGGAATGGGAGGGGGCCTCGATGCTCCGCTCCGACGACGAGCCGGACGAGTGCTTCCGCGTCTACGACTCACCGGCCGAGAGCTTCGCCGACCACACGCGATTCCTCCAGCGGCGCCGCTACGAGCGCCTTTTCGACCTCGACCCGGGCGACTACGCCGGATGGGCCAAGGGGCTGCGCGAGTGCGGGTATGCCACCGACCCCAACTATGCGGAGCGCCTGATCACCATCATCGAGCGTTATGGCCTCTCGTCGTATGACGGCGGGGAGTCGGGGGCTGCGGAGTTCATACGCGCCGCCCTCTGCTCGATGCACGCCGTGCGCCGCTCGGGCGACCTCTATTACGTCGTGGGGCTGCCGGGCGACACCTACGTCTCCATCGCCGGCGAACTGGGAGCCGACCCGGCCTCCCTCGCCCTCTACAACGACGTCTCCGACCCCTCGAGCGAGGTGTGCGAGTGGCAGGAGGTGTATCTCCAGCCCAAGCACGCCGAGGCCCCCGAGTGGGTGCCGTCGCGCGCCACCATAGGCCAGGACGAGACGATGCACTCCCTCTCCCAGCGCTACGGCCTGAGCATGGAGTCTCTCCGCCGCCTCAACCCCGGCGCCAAGGACCGCCCCGGCACCAAGCTGAAGCTGCGTTAATTTAGGATTTGCCCGTAAAAGTGTCCCAAAATCCATATTTTAATCTAAATTATTGTCTTTATGCAACTTTTGACATAATTTCACGTTATATGGTTATAGGCAGGCTACGAATGTCTGCTAAGAAACGCTAACCCATGAAAGAACTCCTCCTCCTCTGCGGCTCCCACGCCGTGCCGGCTGCTTTGTCGCACTCCCTGTTTCCCCGACACGGGCATCCCCCCGACACGGGCGCTTCCTGAGCCCAGGACACCGTATGCCTTCACTATCAAGCCTAACGAGGGGTGTGCTCCTGCATCCCCCCTAATACTATTCCACCCTCTCAGGATGCGACAATTCATCAAAACCCTTTTCGGACTGTTTTGCGTCGTCACGCTGGCGGCAGCCGACGCCTTGGCCCTTCCCGTCCCTGCGGGTGGCGGCGCCGAGGCTCCCGACTCCTTGCGCGGCACCCAGTATTTCCGCAGAAGTGACTACTCGATCCAGGATATCGCTCCCGCTCTTCGCATACTTGCCCATAAGGTCGATTCCCTCTATTCCATAGGCCGTATTGACTCTCTGGTCATTCGTGGCAACGCCTCCCCGGACGGCCCCGCTGCCTTCAACCGTGAGCTGGCATTGAAAAGGGCGTCCAACGTGGAGAGGCATCTCGCCGCCTCCACCACGCTTCCGGCCTCCAAAATCAGGGTCTCGTCATGCGCCTATGACTGGACGGCCCTGCGCGGCCTGCTCCAGGGACGCCCGTGGAGCCGTGCCGACTACCCTGCCGAGGCCGTGGGCGTCATCGACGCCTCCCCCGCCCCGGAGGGCGTGGCGGCCGCCTTGCGTGCCGCCCGCGGCGGCGATCTGTGGGCCTGGCTCGACGCAGAGGTGTTCCCCCTTATGCGGGCCACGTCCGTGATAGCCTTCTACGACTCGGAGCCCCTGCATCTCACCCCCGCCCTGCCGATGGAGAATGTGCGCGAGCGCGTGCAGGCCAAGGCCGAGGAGGCTCCCGAGGAGCTCCCCGCAGAGGAAGAGGCTACCCCCCAAGAGGAGGAGGCGACGGTGGAGGCCCCCGAGGAATGGCGGCGCCACATCTATCTGAAGACCAATCTCCCGGCGTGGCTCTGCCTCTGGCTCAACGCGGCTGTTGAGATAGACCTGGCTCCACACTTCAGCGCCACGTTGCCGGTGTACTATTCAGGGTTCAACTATTTCACGCGCACCTTGAAATTCCGCACCTTCGCGCTCCAGCCCGAGGTGCGCTACTGGCCCAGGCGTGACAATCACGGGTTCTTCGTGGGGGCGCATCTGGGTATGGCCTACTACGATGTGGCCCTGAAGGGCGAATACCGGTATCAGGACAAGAGGGGGCGCACGCCTGCTCTCGGCGGGGGCCTGGCCATCGGCTGGCGCTTCCCCCTCGGCGCCGACCGCCGCCTGTGGATGGAGGCGACGGCAGGAGGAGGCATCTACCATCTGGACTACGACATTTTCCAAAATCGCGTCAACGGGCTGCTGACCGGACACCGCACGCGCACGTTCTACGGCCTTGACCAGGTGGCCCTCTCGATCACATACCGCTTCGGCCTGGGCCACAGGCCCGAGACGGGGAAAGGAGGTGCCGAGCCATGAGAGCCTCCACTGTATTCCTGCGCCTCACGGTCTGGGCCAAGCTCTTGGCGGCGACGTGCCTCCTGCAGGGGTGTGTGCATGAGTTCCCGGCTGCCAACGAGCACGTCGACGTGCGTCTGCGCATATCCCACCTTCTCTCCTGGACCGAGTATGACTACGACATAGGGGAGCGTTCCAAGTCGAAGACCACCCGCTCCGGCGACGACCCTTGGAGCGCCCGCTATATCCTGAAGGTGTATCCCAAGGGAAAGACCGACGTCCCCGTCGCGACGCTGACCCTCACCCGCGACGACCTCGCACTCTCCGACTTCACCTGCGACCTGTCATTGGGTCCGGGGGAGTGGGACATATACGTCTGGCAGGATTTCGTCAGTCCCGATGTGGTCCCGCCATACTACGAGACTGAGGACTTCAGCTCCATCACCTACTCCACCCCCTATCGCGGCGACACGGACATGCGCGACGCCTTCGAAGGCTTCGCTTCGGCAAGCGTGCCGGAGACGACGGAGGCGGGCTACGTGGTCGACGTGGAGATCCTCATGCAGCGTCCCCTGGCCAAATATGTCTTCGTCGCCACCGACTTCGAGGCCTTCTACAACGAGTCGGTGACACGCTTCAACGCCCCCGCCAACGCCCCCGGCGAAACCCCCTACTGGGACATGCTCTCCCCGGCGCAGAAGGCCGACGCCTTGAAGGGATTCTCCGTGGTGGCCAAGTATCCCTGGTACATGCCGGCCGTCTACGACATGTTTGCACAGAAGGTCTCCACCTCCTGGACAGGAATGTATTACGACGCGCAGATCCGTCCCCTCAACGGGCGCGAGGCGGTGGTGGCCATGGACTATGTGTTCATCAACCACCACGAGAGCGGCGCCCAGGTGCAACTCGGCCTGCGCACACCCTCGGGAGACCTGATAGGACTGACCTCCACCATCACCGTGCCCCTGCTCCGCGGACAGGTCACCTATGTACGAGGCAATTTCCTCACATCTTCCACGGGAAGCGGTCTTGAGATCGACTTCTCGTTCTCCGGAAATTTCGACATCTTCATCCCTTGACGCGGGGTCCCGTCCTCATCCTCCATTATAGGCCGGTCCCCTCCGGCGACTCCATAACCAATAGTAAAATCAATATGTAATATCATGTAATATCCCTAAACACCATTATCATGAAGAAAATTCTGTATTCCACCGCAGGCCTTATGGGCCTTCTCGGGCTCGTCTCCTGCTCCTCGCAGGAAGAGCCATCCAACGTCGGCGCCGACGGCGTCGTGATCACCGTGCGCCTCCCGCACGGCATGGACACCCGCGCCACGACCTTCGGCGACGGCACTGAAGCCGGCGACAACGTGACCCTTGACAACCTGGAGTGGACGGTCTTCGAGATCGTGGACGGCACCCCGGTCAAGGTGTACTCCGACTCCAAGGGGGCCTTCTCCTCCAGCCAGACGGAGGAGACCGTGAGCCTCCCCCTTGCCAAGGGTAAGACATACCAGGTGAGCTTCTACGCCGACGACAGCGCCAACGGGTTCTCCACCTACGCCGACGGGGTTGTGAGCGTGGACTACTCGAAGGGTGCGAGCAACGACGCCTCGGAGGACGCCTTCGTGGGGAAGTCGGCTGTCTTCACCGTCGACGGCGCCTACACGGAGTCAGTGACCCTGACGCGCCCCTTCGCGCAGCTCAACTGGGGCACGGACGACACCGGGGCGAAGTCGATCGCCCCGATCATCGGCACCCTGACGGGGACGGTGACAGTGAAGTCGGGGCTCTACACGGGGTTCGACATCCTTGGAGGGAAGGTTGACCCCGCGACAGCGGTGAGCACGCCTGTGAGCTTCGCGGCGGTCGGTTTCTCGAGCCTTCCTGAGCAGAAGTTCCCCATCGAGCAGCAGCCCAACGCGTACTCTCTGATAGCGATGAACTACCTTCTGACGGGCGACGGGACGATCGACTGCGAGCTGGCCTTCAACAACGGCCTCGATGCGGTGGCGGTCAACGGCGCCACGGTTGCGGTCAACCACCGCACCAACATCTACGGCTCCCTGCTGACCTCCCCGGCGGACTTCAACATCGTGGTCAACAACAATTTCGACCTGCCTAACAACGATGTGGAGCAGGCCACCAAGGTGACCACCCCCGATGAGCTGCTCGACGCAGTGGCCAACGCCAAGGACGGCGACGAGCTCTCCCTCGCAGCCGACATGGACCTCTCCTCCACCGGTCCCATCACGATTGACAAGAGCGTCACCCTCAGCGTGCCTGCAGGCGTGACAGTGACCACCGCACGCCAGGGCAACACGGCCAACTTCGTGGTGGCTTCCGGAGCCACGGTGAAACTCACCGGCGAAGGCACCTACTCGGGCGACAACCGCATCTTCGACGTGGACGGCACCCTCGTGGTGGACGGCCCCGATTTCTCCACCTCCACCAAGACACGCGGCTCAATCATAACGGTCAACGTGGGGGGCAACCTCACCATCGATTCCGGCACGCTCACGGCGGCCAACACCGGCCTCTGGATCGAGGGCACCGCCACCATCAACGGCGGCACCATCCACTCCAACAACAGCGCCTCCGACCCCGAGGTGGGCTCCGGATGGGCATATTGCGTCCGCGTGCTCAACGCCGATGCTGACCTGACCATCAACGGCGGCGAGATCTCCGGCGTGCAGGGAGCGGTGGCCAACGTCAACGGCAAGCTGACCGTCAACGACGGCTACCTCCACACCAATCCCTTGTTCACTTCCTCCGACAACTACTACGCCGTCTACATCGGCGACGGCTCCAACAGCGTCACCACCCTCAACGGCGGGAAGTTCTACGCCGAAAACCAGAAGTCCGTCTACTTCGCCAAGCAATATGGCGACAACGCGCCCAATGTGCTCAACCTCAACGGCGGCGAATATAACAACCAGGGCATCGAGATAGTGAAGGACGCTTCGGGCGCCACCGCTTCCTCGGGCATCCTCACCCCGTCGGCCGGCTACGAATGGAAGGCCATCGACGACGGCGTCTTCAAGTTTGAGGTGGTGGCCCAGTGACCCGGGCATGCCGCCATAGTATTCAATCCTCAACCGCAACACCATTATCATGAAGAAAATTCTGTATTCCACCGCAGGCCTTATGGGCCTTCTCGGGCTCGTCTCCTGCTCCTCGCAGGAAGAGCCATCCAACGTCGGCGCCGACGGCGTCGTGATCACCGTGCGCCTCCCGCACGGCATGGACACCCGCGCCACGACCTTCGGCGACGGCACTGAAGCCGGCGACAACGTGACCCTTGACAACCTGGAGTGGACGGTCTTCGAGATCGTGGACGGCACCCCGGTCAAGGTGTACTCCGACTCCAAGGGGGCCTTCTCCTCCAGCCAGACGGAGGAGACCGTGAGCCTCCCCCTTGCCAAGGGTAAGACATACCAGGTGAGCTTCTACGCCGACGACAGCGCCAACGGGTTCTCCACCTACGCCGACGGGGTTGTGAGCGTGGACTACTCGAAGGGTGCGAGCAACGACGCCTCGGAGGACGCCTTCGTGGGGAAGTCGGCTGTCTTCACCGTCGACGGCGCCTACACGGAGTCAGTGACCCTGACGCGCCCCTTCGCGCAGCTCAACTGGGGCACGGACGACACCGGGGCGAAGTCGATCGCCCCGATCATCGGCACCCTGACGGGGACGGTGACAGTGAAGTCGGGGCTCTACACGGGGTTCGACATCCTTGGAGGGAAGGTTGACCCCGCGACAGCGGTGAGCACGCCTGTGAGCTTCGCGGCGGTCGGTTTCTCGAGCCTTCCTGAGCAGAAGTTCCCCATCGAGCAGCAGCCCAACGCGTACTCTCTGATAGCGATGAACTACCTTCTGACGGGCGACGGGACGATCGACTGCGAGCTGGCCTTCAACAACGGCCTCGATGCGGTGGCGGTCAACGGCGCCACGGTTGCGGTCAACCACCGCACCAACATCTACGGCTCCCTGCTGACCTCCCCGGCAGACTTCAACATCGTGGTCAACAACAATTTCGACCTGCCCAACAACGACCTGGAGCAGAAAAACGTCCTCGTCTGGGACGGCACCCAGGAAGAGGTGGCCCCCGTGGACGGCAACTACGTCGTCACCAACCCCCAGCAGCTGGCCTATCTGATGAACAAGCTCAAGAGCACCGACATGGTGAGGGGCATGACGCTCACCATCGACGCCGACATGGATTTTGGCGGCCTTCCCTGGACTTCCAACACCATCAAGTCCAACCTTGACACCGGCAAGTCCCTGACCATCGACGGCAACGGGCATACCCTGAGCGGTCTGTCGGCCTGCTTCATGAACGAGTTCAACGGCGTGATGCAGAACATCACCTTCAGCAACTGCAACATCACCGGCACCACCGATGCCAACGGCTTCATCGGCGTGGCGTGCACCAACATGTATGGCACTCTCACCAATGTCAACGTGGAGAACTGCACCATCACCTGCACTGGCACCAACCGCAGCGTCGGGGGCATCTGTGGGCAGTATTCCTCGGGCAACGCCTCCGGATGCACCGTGTCGGGCATCACTATCAAGAACGGCGGCGACTACAAGGCCGGGGGCATGTTTGGCTCTGTCAACCAGGAGTCGCCCGTGCGCACGTTCACCAATCTGACCGCGGCCAACGTGACGATTGAGGATCCCAACGGCCAGTACCAGGGCGCTCTCATAGGGCGTGTCTACGGCTGTCAGCTGACGCTGTCCGGCTGCAGCGCTGTGGCCTGCGATCCCTCGGCCCTCTACGGCGCGGCCTTGGGCGGCGCCACAGTGACGGAGGACTGATTCGTAATTGCCACGAGGAAAGGGCCAATCGGGATTCCGGCCAGGAATCCCGATTGGCCCTTTCCTCGTTGCACGTCCTCTCAGACGTTGAAGCGGAAGTGCATGATGTCGCCGTCGCAGACCACGTAGTCCTTGCCCTCGACAGCCATCTTGCCCGCCTCCTTGACTGCCGTCTCGGAGCCAAGGGAGACGAAGTCGTCATACTTGATGACCTCGGCGCGTATGAACCCCTTCTCGAAGTCGGTGTGTATGATGCCCGCCGCCTGCGGGGCCTTCGTGCCGCGCAGGAACGGCCATGCGCGCACCGCGTCGGGGCCGGCCGTGAAGTATGGCTGCAGGTCGAGCAGCGCATAGGCCGCGCGTATCAGGCGCGACACGCCCGACTCCGTCAGCCCTATCTCGCCCAGGAACTCCTGACGCTCCTCGAAGGTGTCCAGCTCCGCGATCTCGCTCTCGATCTTGGCGGCCACCACCATCAGGCCCGCGTCCGACCCGGACTCCTCCAGGGCCCGGCGCACCTCCTCCACATAATGGTTGCCATCGGAGGCCGAGGCGTCGTCGACGTTGCAGACGTAGAGCACCGGCTTGTTGGTCAGCAGGAAGAGATCGCGCGCGAACTTCTCCTCGTCCTTGGTCTCGAACTTCACGCTGCGCGCCGGGCGTCCGGCCTCCAGGGCCTCCTTGTATGCCTTGAGCACCTCGACCTGCATCCGCGCCGTCTTGTCGCCGCCGCTCTGGGCGGCCTTCATCGTCTTGGCCAGGCGCGCGTCCACGGTCTCCAGGTCCTTGATCTGCAGCTCGTAGTTGATCACCTCCATGTCGCGCACAGGGTCTACGGTGGTGTCGACATGGGTGATGTTGTCGTCGTCGAAGCAGCGGAGCACGTGCAGGATGGCGTCCGTCTCGCGGATGTTGGCCAGGAACTTGTTGCCCAGCCCCTCCCCCTTCGAGGCCCCCTTGACCAGGCCGGCAATGTCGACGATCTCGACCGTGGCGGGCACCGTGGAGCGGGGGTTGCACATCTCGACGAGCTTGGTCAGGCGGTCGTCAGGCACCGAGATGACGCCCACGTTGGGCTCTATGGTGCAGAAAGGGAAGTTGGCCGACTGCGCCTTGGCATTGCTAAGGCAATTGAAAAGAGTGGATTTGCCCACGTTGGGCAAACCCACAATACCACATTTCAAGGCCATTTCTTACTTCGACTTCTGTTGCTGCTCCATGATGTCGCGGATCTCGGTGAGGAGCTTCACCTCGGGCGAGGGTTCGGGAGCGGGCTCCGGAGCCGCAGGCTCCTCCTCCTTCTTCTTGAGCTTCATGACGATGCGCAGGGCCACGAAGATGCTGATGGCGATGATGAAGAAATCGACGATGTTCTGGATGAAGATGCCGTAGTTGATGGCCACCTCCTCCACGGCGGCCGCGCCGTCCACGGCCTCCTTGCCCTCGGTGATGACATACTTGAGGTTCTTGTACCCGTCGCCGCCTGTCACCAGCGACACTACGGGCATGATGATGTCGTTGACCAGCGAGGACACGATCTTGCCGAAGGCTCCGCCCACGATTACACCGACAGCCATGTCGATGATATTGCCTTTCATGGCAAATTCCTTAAAATCAGCTAAAAATTTTCCCATCGATAGATAGTTTTCAGTGAAACGAGTGTTATACTTACAAAGCACGGCGCGTGGCCTCCCGGCTCAGGGGGGCGGCGGGCCGCAGAATTGAAACAACAGAAAGTAAAAATCTGTTCTTCGGATTGCAAAGTTAAGAAAAAATCACTAATTTTGCACCCTGAAAAGAGATTTTTACAGGTATAAAGCGTAACATTTTAACACTTAGACCAAAATAACCAGAATTAAAGAAACATGACAAAGATTGGTATCAACGGTTTCGGCCGTATCGGCCGTTTCGTGTTCCGCGCCTCCACCAAGCGCGACGATCTTGAAGTAGTAGCAATCAACGACCTTCTGCCGGTCGACTACATGGCCTACATGCTGAAGTACGACACGATGCACGGCCGCTTCGACGGCACCGTCGACTATGACATGGAGAAGAGCCTGCTGATCGTCAACGGCAAGCCCATCCGCGTGACCGCATGCCGCGACCCCAAGGAAATCGGCTGGGGCGAGGCCGGCGCTGAGTACGTCGTGGAGTCCACCGGCCTCTTCCTGACCAAGGAGAAGGCACAGGCACACCTCGATGCAGGTGCCAAGTATGTCGTGATGTCCGCCCCCGCCAAGGACGACACCCCGATGTTCGTATGCGGAGTCAACCTCCCCTCCTACGTGCCCGGCACCCGGATCGTCAGCAACGCCTCCTGCACCACCAACTGTCTGGCTCCCCTCGCCA
>CAZHCM010000046.1:0-14377 GCA_964531005.1 uncultured Sangeribacter sp.
ACACTTTCTTTTTGGGGCAAGAGGCAGCGACGTGTCGTTTGAATTTTTCCATTTCTTGTCGCTTCTATCTTACCAAATTTTGTCGGTGCAAAGTTACCGATTACAGGGGGCCGGGTGCGTCGGGTTTTGGGCTGGGAGAATTGGAGGGGCGGAGAAGCGGGGAAGGGTAACGGACTCGTCTTTTTCTGGGAGCTGTCGGAGAGGGAGCTTTGGGAGAATAGGACTCTAAAAGTAACTAAGTAGAGGTGAAATGGCCTAAGAAAAGTAACTAAGTAGGAGGTAAAAGAAACTAAGTAGGAGACAAAAGTAACTAAGTAACTAACTAAGTGACTAACTAAGTAGCTGACTAAGTAGGGACTATAACGGTGGATGGACTGAGGGTCTTGGGTTGGCGAGAGTTCGATGTTGAGGGGTTCGGGAACCCCTCCTCCATGGGCTGACGCGCGGTTGGTCTCAGTGGCGGATGGTCCAGTGAGCATACCTACTTGAGCTGGGGCAGCATGAGACAAGGGATTCGGAGGAAAATTAAGAGGCATGTTTGAGGAGAGAGTTGATGGTTTGAGGATTATTTGTTAACTTTGCATCAATGATCGCTTTTGCTCTCCTACTCCAGAGCAGGGACAAGCATCCTCCGTGCCATGGACTACGGCATCATCAAGAACCAGACTATGTATGGTGATATATTAACAAAACTTAAACAATCAGTACTATTATCATATGATAACCAAGGAAGAAGTAAATAGGCTGAGATTCAGCAAGGAGACCTCTCGAGTTGAAAGAACTATCTCTACGGGGGACATGGATAAGTTTCAGGAAGCTATCTGCGCGTTTTCTAATGATATGGCAAACAGTAGGAAGCCCGGTTATCTTATGATTGGAGTGCATGATGATGGAAGATTGTCAGGATTGAAAGTGGATGACAAGTTCTTCATAAAGATATCAGCTATTCGTTCCAGTGGCAATATTCTTCCCCTACCTGTAATGACGGTGGAATCATACGAATTTGAAGATGGCGATGTGCTTGTGGTGGAGGTGCAACCTTCCCTTTATCCTCCGGTAAGATATCGAGGAAGAACATTCATACGAATAGGACCAAGAAGAGATATTGCCAGCGAAGCCGAGGAACGGATTCTTATTGAAAGACGCACTGCTTATATGCCGACTTTCGATACGACCCCTTGTTTCCACGCTAAACTTTCCGACCTTAACACAGAAAAGTTCAGCAACGTCTTTCTTCCAGCCGCAGTCTCCAAAGAAGAGTTGAAACGCGATGACCGCTCTGTTAAAGAACAGATGGCTTCCGTCGGAATGTATGACTTGGACAATGATTGTCCCACCTTTGGGGCGATAGCTTTATTTGGCTACAAGCCAAGGCAATTCATGCCCGGACTATACACTCAATTTGTACGCTTTAAGGGATATGATGTTACAGCAGAAGTGGACGATGAACGCCAATTTGAAGGAGGATATATAGAAATCCTTCCCAAATTAGAGGCCTTCTTGGAAATGTCCATTATCCGTAAACGTCCCATACCTGTAAGTATTCTCAGAGAGGAGATGGTAAGCAATTATCCGTATTGGGCACTTCGTGAGTTACTTCTAAACGCCTATATGCATCGCGACCTAAGGGGAAATGGACCGATAAGGTTTTACGAATTTGAAGACCGGATAGAAATAATGAATCCCGGAGGACTCTATGGCAATTCCAGACCTGAAAACTTTCCAAAAGTAAATGACTACCGTAATCCCTTGATAGCCTCTGCATTCAAGACTCTTGGTTACGTGAATATGTTTAATCGGGGAGTGAAGGAAGTTCAGACACAGCTCAAAGATAATGGAAATCCTCCAGCAGAGTTCAATGTAGATAATATTACAGTCTTTGAAGTGACTGTTTATCGAAGTCAATCTTCCCAAACAAATATAGCTACAGGTACTAGTCGGGGTACTAGTCGGGGTTATAGTCAGGGTACCAGTCGGGGTACTAGTCAGGGTACCAGTCGGGGTACTAGTCGGGGTACTAGTCAGGGTACCAGTCAGGGTACTAGTCAAGAGCCTGATAATGCTAATTACCAACCCAATAGCTATAACACTATTCAGCCTGCAATAAGTATGGGTACTAGTCGAAGTGTACCCAGTCGGGGTACTAGTCGAAATAAGCCTCTTGGTGGGATAGAAATAGTGGGGAATAGTATATTAAAATTTTGTTCCACCCCAAAGACCCTACGTGAAATCGCAGATTATTTAGGAATTAAGAGTTACAAGAAGGTAAAAACAAGGTATATGGATAAGCTAATTTCCGAGAAGAAATTGGTTATGACTATCCCTGACAAGCCAACAAGTCGTTTTCAGAAATACGTTACTATTACAAGATCTGACAATAGGAATAAATAATATATACTAAAGGATGATGAAGGTGGTGCATGTGGGGGACCTGCATTTGGGGCAGGTGCTCTATCAGTATTATGAGAGGGGGGATGAGCATGCTTGGGTGCTGGGGCAGCTGACAGAGCTGTGCCGGCGGGAACGGCCGGATGCGCTGGTGGTCTGCGGGGATGTGTTTGATATCCAGCAGCCGTCGGCCCGGGTGTGGAAGGTCTTCAACGACTATTTCGTCTCTCTGCGACAGGCAGTACCCGAAATGGCTATCGTCATCATCGCAGGCAACCATGACTCGCCGGCGCGTTTGCAGTCGTCGGCCTCCATCTGGGAGGCTATCGGGGTGCGTGTGATAGGCACCCCTCCCCCCTCTTCTGCCGCTCTTCGTGAGGAAGGCTGGGAGGAGCGATTCGTCGTTTCGTTGCCTACGGGGTATATCGTCGGAGTGCCGTTCTTAGGCTCCGGGCGCACGGATGGGATCGCAGATCTGCTCAGATATGTGGATGAGAGGAATGAGGGTGGTTTGCCTGTCGTGCTATGCGCTCATATGGCCGTAGGCGGGAGTGATTTCACCGGGCATGATATGGATATCGGCACGTTGCGCACCATCTATCTGGAGGAGATTGGCTCCGGGTATGACTACTTGGCTTTGGGCCATATCCACCGGCCCCAGACCATCGGGCACCCCGAGGATTTGATGATCGAGGACGTCACATACCCGGCTCCGGTGGCTCGGTACAGCGGAAGCACTCTTCACGTCAGCACCGACGAGGCGTATCCGCATACCTTTAGCATTGTTGAGATATCCGGTCATGGCGGAGAGGTGCGGATTCGACAGGAAAGGATCAATCAGTTGCGCCACTTCCATATCGTACCCTCCTCCGGCGAAGGGGCGGCCGATGGGGATGAGGCTTTGAAGGCTCTGGAGGAGTTTGTCGCCGGAGGCGGAGAGGGTTATTTCCGGTTTCGCGTCAACGCCTCGGCATGGCTGCCGTCGGATTTCAACCAACGAGTCTATGCTGCCATCGAACCTCATGGCGACCGTCTGCGGTATAATCCTCGGATAATATGGGTCGGGAAAGAGTCTGCGACATCTCCGGAAGCCCTCTCCGATGACAGCACGTCCACCAGCCTCGACATCGTGGAGATTCAGGAGATGACGGATCCGTTGACGTTCATAGAGCGCACCATCGACCGCTACGAAGGCCTCGACCTCAACGAGGTGCGAGAAGCCTTCCGCGAAATAGAAGCCGAAATCCGCTCCCTTAAGGAATAGTAGCGCTTACTCCCTTAGTAGCGAGATCGCACGCCGTATAGTCTCCTTCAATGGAGGTAGGTCATTCTTGACTGCCTCATAAACCAATTCCCCATCAAGTTCAAAATATCCATGAGCTATGTGGTTTCTCATACCAATTATGGCACGCCAGGGTATATGTGGAAAGTTGCTGACAAGAAACTCCGGAAGTATCCTGTTGATTCGGTTGATACCCTCCCCGATAGCTGTAATCAGAGTGCAATTGGCAGCGAGCAGTTGCATGCCGGCCTGCGAAGTATAGTATGAATCCACTGAAGTGGTGTTGGTATTCCATTCCACCAACTGATCAATGGTCTCGCTGATGTTCTCCAGCGTCAGCAAAGCTGTTTCTCTGTTAGCATCAGAATATTGGGATGGCGTCATGGGAGATCTGAGTCAGGAACTTTGGTGAAAGATAGGCATGACGACGGATAAGGTCGACGGAGGTGTTGAGCAAGGACTCCAAAAAGTCTTTTAGGCCCTCTACAAGAATCATCTTAGGAGGCATATCTACAAGCAAATCCACATCGCTCTCCTCGGTGTTCTCACCACGGGCGGTGGAGCCAAACAAGGAAAGGGCGGTGACACCGAAATCGTTTTGAATACGGTTTCGGTTCTCCCTCAGCAAGGATATGTAGTCATTGCGTGTCCTCATGCTGTATCCTTCTATGATTCTTTCTCACAAATTTAGCCCTTTGTTTTCGTATTACAAAATTTTTTCCGAATTTTGTGCATTAATCCCTACTTCCATGCGCCTACTACGACTATCGATACGGAATATCGCCTCTATTGAGGCCGGTGACATTGACTTTACGCGGGACTTGCGGGACGCCACAGGTCAGGCGGCGCCGCTGTTTCTGATCTCGGGGGACACGGGGGCCGGCAAGACAGTCATACTCGACTGCATCGCGCTGGCCCTCTTCAAGAAGACGCCGCGACTGGGAAGCGTCAGCAATTCAGCCAACAACCGATACCTCACGGGCGACAGCGAAGATATGCGCGTAGGTAGCATCCAGCAATACACGCGCCTCGGCATCTCGCACGAAGCCGAGTGCTATAGCGAACTGACCTTCGAAGGCAACGACGGCGGGACATACACCGCGCGTCTCGCATTGGGCATGCAACGCAAGAATGCCTCGAAGAAGAACGGCG
The DNA here is from genome assembly GCA_964531005.1 of uncultured Sangeribacter sp. Classification (GTDB taxonomy): domain Bacteria; phylum Bacteroidota; class Bacteroidia; order Bacteroidales; family Muribaculaceae; genus Lepagella. The sequence goes on from CAZHCM010000046.1 coordinate 4,823, forward strand.
AGACCACCCAGCCGAAGGGACGCCGCCAACTCCGGCACCGTCAACCGAAGTGGAGCATCATTCTCCCCGACTCCACACGAGTGGAGGGGGAGAAGGTGAAGGAGGTGATCGACCGGGCTGTGGGGATGTCGTTTGAGCAATTCGGCCGCATGGCCATGCTCGCCCAGGGACAGTTTGCCGCCTTCCTCACCGGCGAGAAGAAGGAACGCGAACAGATACTCGAACAACTGACCGACACCGCCCGCTTCAGCCTATACGGCCAAGCCATCACCAACATCTACAACCGTGCCCAGGGCGCCTATAAGGATGCACAGACACGGTTTGAGGCCCGTCGAAACTTGATGCTGACCGCCGAGCAACGAGCCGAGACCACCCTCCGTCGCGACGAGGTGGATAAGGAATTGCCTGGCAAGGACTCCGCGCTCAAAGAGGCGAAGGAACGGCTTGACACCCTGAGGGCTTCTCTCCAGACCGTGGCTGATGCGAATGCCTCCATCCGAAAGGCCCAAAAGGATATGGAGGCCCACAGGGAGACCTTTATGCTCCTCGATTCAGACTTCACCGCACGCACAGAGCGACATGAAGCGCTGGAGAGAGACGCCGAGGAGAAACGTACCCGACTGGAAGACCGCATGGATCTGGCACCTCTCTTTGCCGAGGCCCCACTCGTCGTCAGCAGGCTATCCCAATACTCGAAACAAGGAGAAGATATCGAGCGTCTAACAAAGGAAATAGCTGCTGCGGAGGAGGAACGCACGTCCAAGTCAGCTGCCTTGGAAGAGTTAAATAAAGAGGAGGAGAAGGCACGTGGGGTAGCGACCGAAGCCCGAGCCAAGGCCGACGAGATTCTGTCTCGGCGCAATGCCCTCTCCCCGGCTGAAAATGCCGAGACACAGCAGAAAGCCCAGACTCGTCTCAACTCCCTGTCGTCTCTAAAGAGGGACGTTGCTATCCTGGCCGAGAAGGAGAGCACGCTAAAGAAACAGGAGAGCGAGACGGGCAAACTGGAGAAAACCCTCACCGCATGTGACGAAGAGGTGAAGAAGGACTCCGCATCGCGCGACAAAGCCCGTGAGGACCACGACCGCGCACAGGCTCTCCTGACAACCATGAAGATGAGTCTCGAAGACACCCTCACGACACTGCGCCATCGTCTTGCTGATGAGAATGCAGACACGTGCCCGCTCTGCGGCCAGCACATCGACCATCTCCACGTCGAAGAGGATTTCGACAGGATGCTCACACCCTTGGAGGCGGAGATACGCCGCACGTCTGAGATTCTAAGAGAGGCTGATGCATCTCTTACCGCAGCCACCCGTCTTGCTGCCGAAGCCAAGGCCGACCATGCCGCCGCCGCCCGTACTGCCGACCTGCTGAAAAAGGAGATCAAGGCCTTGAAGACCTCCACTGAGAAAGCCTGCAAGAGTTTGGATCTACAGGCGGAAGATGTTAATGAGGAGAGCATGGACGCTGAATGCACGCTACTGACGTCTCAGATAGAGCAGTGCAAGGAAATCTCCAACCAGGCCGAAACCCTGCTAAACGAATGGAAAGAGGAGGACCGGAAAACCCGCGAGGTGGAGAAGACTGCGTCGGACACCACAAGGAAACTCACAGAGGCCAAACATGCCCTGGACCTTTTCGAGGCGAATCTTGCCAAGACACGCGAGAGGCTGAAGCAAACCAAAACCGACCGCGACACCACCGAAAAACAGCTATCCGAGTCTTTGGCGGTCTTCGCACCCAATTGGAAGGATGACCTTGAGGAGACTTCCGGACGCCTGAAAGCGGAGGCGGAGAGTTTTGAGAAGATGAGGCAGGAAGTCGCCAAGACAGAGGGGGAGGTGGAGAAATCCACAGCCCTGCTCGACTACATACGGTCGTCCCGGAAATACGTCCTGGAGCAAAAACCCGGATGGGGCGGCCTCGTCTCCCCTCCCCTGCTACGTCAGACGGACGACATCACGCACGACTGGAACACCCTCTTCGGTTCCATCGCCGAGACTGACCATCTGCTCTCCGACAGCGAGAAAGCCCGCGCTACTGCCTGCAATATAATAGAGGAGTTCGGGCTCGACCCCGCAGAGCCGTCGGACGCCCCCCAGTCCAGGGAAAAGCAAGAGGAGCTGCGACGCACGCTGGCCGAGGCCCAGGAGTCGCGCGACCGCCTGCTTCAGGAAAGGGGGGCTCTCCAGACCCGTCTCGACGAGGACACTAAGCATCACGAGGCCGTCAGCCGTTTGCTCGAAGAGACCGAGAAGGCACGCGCAGTGTTTGAGAAATGGGACCGGATGAACTCCCGCTTCGGGGGCACACGTTTTCGCACCCTGGTGCAATCGCACATCCTGCGTCCGCTCCTACACAACGCCAACCAGTATCTCCAGCGCATCACAGACCAGTATCTTCTCACCTGCAGCGACCAGAACGAACAGCTCTCCATACTCGTGCACGACCGATACAACAAGGACCAGGTACGCAGCGTAACGGTGCTCTCGGGCGGCGAACGCTTCATGATCTCGCTCGCACTGTCGCTGGCCCTGTCGTCGCTCAACCGCCCGGACATGAACATCGACATTCTCTTCATCGACGAGGGATTCGGCACGCTCGACGAAAAGAGCCTCGACTCCGTGATGGCCACCCTGGAATGCCTGCAGGAGATAGCCGGGCAGCAGAAGCGCCGCGTGGGCATCATCTCCCACCGCGAGGAGCTGGACGAGCGCATACCGGTGCAGATACGTGTCGCGCGGCAAGGCGAAGGACGCAGCGTGCTGAAGTTTCCGAACCGTTGACCTCCGAAGGCCGTTATACATTCGGGCGCCTCTCCACGGGCGCCACAAAGACTAAAACTTAAAACAGCATATGCAAGCTTCGAAAGTCAAAGGCAACATTTATATGGCCGTCGGGAAGATATTCTCCGGCCTAAATGAAAACGCGCTACGATACCTCCTGCCCGTATGGATGAACGCCATGTCGGGCGTGGTGATGCGTCTGGGATTCGGCACACTGTTCTTCTGGATATGGGGATTCTTCTCCGGCAAGAAGTTTGCCAAGCCCACGCGCCGCGACATGCTGATGCTCTTCGGGGTGGGCGTGATTTTCGTCTTCGGCTTCATGTGGACGCTCCTTGAGGGACTGTCATACACCACCCCGATCTCCTCATCGATCTTCATCAGCCTCCAGCCGGTCATAGTCTTCATCATCTGCCTGTGCATGCGCACCGAGCGAGCCACCTTTCTCAAGGTCCTTGGCATATTGCTCGGCCTCGGGGGCGCCCTGCTCTGCATCCTGACGCAGAAATCGAGCGACGTGGCCTCCAATCCCTTCCTGGGCAACATGTACTGCCTCGCCTCGGCGGTGCTTTACTCCTCCTATCTGGTCATCGAGAAAGTCTATCTCAAGCGCCTGAGCAGCGCCACGGTCTCCAAATGGACCTTCCTCGGAGGCACCGTGGCCGCCATCATCGTGGTCTGCTTCACCGGGTGGGATGCCAAGGTGCTGACACAGGGACTCTTCAGCACCCCGATGCTCGTGTTGCTATTCGTGCTCATCTTCCCCTCGTCGCTGTCCTACCTTCTCCAGGACCTGGCCCTCAAAGTGCTTCCTGCCACAGTGGTGTCGCTATACAGCGACCTGATTCTGATCGTGGCCGCAATAGCCAGCTATATCCTGGGGCAGGATCACTTCTCGTGGTGGCAGATGCTGGCCATCGTGCTGATGCTCGGGTCGGTATATCTGGTGGAAGTGGCAGAGCAGAAGACACACTCCCAGGCGCCGGTCAGCGCGAAAGGGTGACGCCCAGCGAATTGGTCAGCAGGCGGGTGCGCAGATTGCAGACCCGCTGGCGGTCGAGGCGGCAGTTCCAGCTCAGCGTGACGCTCCATGGACGCGTGGGAAGGGTGACGGCCAATTGGTTGCTGACACCCATGATGTTGCCCCACCAGCCGAAGTGCACGAGGTCCGAGCGATTGCCAAGGTATATCTCATAGTAGCTTTCGCCATACTGCGGCGAAAAAAGCAGCCCCGCCACAGGAATGCCGATACGGTCGCCGATTATCAGCGGGACCCTCCCCAGGCGTCCGCGCCATTGCGCACCCGCCGTGGCCTCCAGCGACACCATTGCGCGCACGGCGGCAGGGTTGTTGCTGTTGCGCGGCACATAGCCCGCCCCGGCATCAAACCTTGCGGCTCCTCCCGCCCAAAGGGAGATTCCATGCCCGAGGCTCCACAGATGCTCCATTCCCCAGCCCAAAGTGGCGCCAAACTCATACTTTCGGGCGTTGCCCCGGGGATTGAGCAGCGAGCCGAAAACGGCCCTCCCCCCGTAGCGCATGCGCCACATCCCGTCGCCCATGCGCATCGGGAGCTCCTGTCCGATATGAAAGCCCATCTCCAGCCCGGAGTATGTCACTGGCGATAGATACGTCTCCAAAGCCGACATCCTACCCAACTCCACCCCGAAGGCAAATCGGGATTCTGGCCGGATGGTGTCAGTCTGAGCATAGGCGACTGCGCCTCCGCTGATGAGGGTCAGGGAGAGGATGGCAGATCGAAGTGAAGCTAAGAGGCTCATGATAGGCGGGATTTGTGGTGGGATCAGGATTTTCAGGATTCATCAGGGGGTTCAGGCGCAATCAAGATAAATCAAGCTTTTCATGATTAATCAGGATTAATCGTGACTAATCTTGATTTAGCCGGATTAGATTGTGATTGTTCCCGGAGGTATTCGAGGGCCGTGTCGAGGATGCGGTCGCGCCCGGCGGCCAACTCCTCGTCCGGGCTGCTGACTGCGAAGCCCTCGTCGGGCTCTATGCCCTCCTCGGTGGGACGGTCGAAGGGATCATTGACAGGGCTCGCGCTGAAACGCACCGACCATCCATTGGGGAGCTCCGAAGTGAACGGCAACCCTCCCCCGCCTCCGGTGCGCGCCCCTATGACAGTGACATCGGGAAGGGTCTTCATCACGGCTACGAAGTCGTTGGCCGCGCTGAAACAGGAGCGGTTGGTCAGCACGGCCACCGGCGTGCCGTTCCACGATATGCGTCGCGGGTCGCAGGGCTTGTAGGTGAAGACATATGGATCGGAAAACTCCGAATGTCCAGGCCCTGTCTTGTGGCGTATGAACCCGCCCGTGACCTCATCCGATATGAAGCGTGATACCAGCACCCCGACATTGGTCAGAAGGCCCCCTCCGTTATCCCGCACGTCTATGATCAGTCCCTTGGAGCGATAGAGGGTGGCGAGTATGTAGTCGAGGTTCAGTTCTCCGATTCCGGCCGAGAAACTTGGGTAGTACATGTATCCGATGCTGTCCGGCAGGAGCATCTTGTAGGAAATGCCGGATGTCTGGCCATAGTCGAAATGCAGGTAGTCTTCCTGCACGGTGCGCAGCCGGAAATCCTGCGGATAGTCGCTCCACCACTGTCGGTAATAGGAGGTGTTGAAAGGCGCCACCAGATTCACATGGCCATCCTTCAGCTCGTCGAGCATCGCGGCGCACAGATCGAAAAGCTCGATCTCGCGCATGTCGGGGCGCAGGCGGGAACGGTATTCACGCCCGATGCTATCCCAATCGATGTGTTTCTCGTCGAGATAGCAGTAACGGGTGTCGATTATGCTCCAGAGAGCGTCGAAATTGCCCTCCGGAGTGTCGGCATACCCCATCTCCTCCTCGCTGCACCCTGTCAAGAGCGCCAACGGCACTGCCGCCGCAGCCAACCAACCAAAACATCTCTTTCCACTCATGGCCAATCCTCCCAGCAAATACCTAATACTTAATACCTGATACCTAACGCCTCCCCTTAATCCAGGTCCGCAAAGAGATCCCCCTGCACCACGATCGGGCCATGTTCCTCCTCTTCCTCAGGGGCGGAATCTGTCTCGACAGGTTCGGGCTCCGGCTCCGGGAAACGGGTGGGCTCGAGTTCGGCGATGGATTCGAGGTTATAGTTGGTCAGGCGTTTGCCCTTGGCCTTGAAGCCCTTGACAGCGATAAATTCCTCGGCGTCGATCTCCACTTTCGGGCGCAGGGAGTCGTGACCTCCGAAGGTCAGTTCGAGACGCGGGAAAGGTGTGTCGGTCAACAGGAGCTGACGCGACTGCGAGTCGGCGCCGACAAACCTCTGCGGGCGTGCCGAAGGTTCGAAGACAAACCTCTTCAGATAGGGATACCCCTGCTGGGCGTCATACAGGGCGAGAGTCCATACCTTGCGCGGGTCAAACTTCTCGATGATGGCGATGTTGTCGTCGTAATGGTTTTCGTCGGAGTAGTTGGTCGTGTAGAACTCCCCGTCGCGGGTGACGATGAGCACCAGGTCGTCGCCCTGGAACGTGCCGAGGCTCTCCCCTCGCCCGTCATAGTTGAGCCGCAGCACGTCGCGGTCAAACCACACCTCGCGTCCTCCCAGCGTGCTGCCGCCACGCTTCTCGAGTGCGATGTCCTTGATGGCGTACTTGCTGACGAGGTTGCCCAGCGACTCCTTGCCCTTGATGTCGAGTTCGGCGAAGTTGACCTCTATGACCTGATGGCGCGGGCGGCGTCCGTCGGGCCCCGGCTCGTCCTTCAGGGTGACGCGCACGGTCTCGGCCTCGCCGTTGGGATTGCAGGTCAGCCATTCGATGCGGCTGCCCGGAGCCCCCTTGGTCATGGTGTACTCCTTGTCGCGCGTTAGGCCGGTGATGAAGAAGCGTTTCTTGTAATAGGCCGACCCCTTCGGGCCGTTGCGGTAGATGACGTTGTAGATGGTGCGCTTGTCGTTTTTCTTGAAGAGTCCTACATGGAGTATCTTCTTGCCCACGAAGAGCTTTTCCTGCACCTTCACTATCTTGTAGGTGCCGTCGCGGTAGACGATTAGGACGTCGTCGATGTCGGAGCATGCAAACTTGAACTCCCCCTCCTTCAGTCCGGTGCCGATGAATCCACCCTCCTTGTCGAAATAGAGGCGCTTGTTGGCCTCGGCCACCTTGGTGGCCTCGATGGAGTCGAACCCGCGCACGACCGTGCGACGCGGATAGGCCGCGCCGTATTTCTCCTTGAGGTGCCTGAACCACTCCACCGTATATCGCGTGATATGCTCCAGGTTGTCGCCGATCTTGGCTATCTCGGCTTCGAGGGCGGCTATGCGCTCCTCGGCCTTCACCGAGTTGAATTTCAGTATGCGGGCCATCTTTATCTCCCAGAGCTTCATCAGGTCGTCGCGTGTCAGCTCGCGGTAGAGGCTGGCCTTCCAAGGCCCGAAAAGGGTGTCCAGGCGATCGAGGGCGGCCTCCATGGTCGGGGCGTTCTCGATCTCGCGGTCCTTGTACATCCTCTCCTCAATGAAGATCTTCTCGAGCGAGGCGAAGAGACGCGCCTCGCTGGCCTCGCCGTGGCGAATGCGAAGCTCGCGCTCCAGCAGCGTGCGGGTATGGTCGGTGGAGTAGCGCAGCAGCTCGCTGACGGTCAGGAAGCGGGGCTTGTCCTCCCAGATGACGCAGCAGTTGGGCGAGATCGACACTTCGCAGTCCGTGAAGGCATACAGGGCGTCGATGGCCTTGTCGCTCGACGTGCCGGGCTGCAGGTGCACGAGTATCTCGGCCGTGGCCGCAGTGTTGTCATCGACCTTGCGTATCTTGATCTTCCCCTTCTCCATGGCCCCCAATATGGAGGAGATGAGCGTCGAGGTGGTCTTGCCATAGGGCAGCTCCGTTATGGCCAGGGTCTTGCTGTCGATCTTCTCGATCTTGGCGCGCACCTTCACCGAGCCTCCGCGCGCCCCGTCGTTGTATCGCGAGGCGTCGAGCAGTCCACCGGTCTGGAAGTCGGGCAGGAGCTGGAAGGGTCGCCCCTCCAGATAGTCGATGGCGGCGTCGGCTACCTCGTTGAAGTTATGGGGCAGTATCTTCGACGACAGGCCCACCGCGATCCCCTCCACGCCCTGCACGAGCAGCAGCGGGAACTTCACCGGCAGCGTCACAGGCTCGCGCTTGCGTCCGTCATATGAGACGGTCCAGTCCGTGATCTTGGGATTGAAGACGGCTTCGAGCGCGAACTCCGAGAGCCGCGCCTCGATATATCGCGGGGCGGCCGCAGAGTCGCCCGTCAGGATGTTGCCCCAGTTGCCCTGGGTGTCGACGAGCAGCTCCTTCTGGCCGAGCTGCACCAGGGCGTCGCCGATCGAGGCGTCGCCGTGGGGATGGTATTGCATCGTGGTGCCGACGAGGTTGGCCACCTTGTTGAAGCGGCCGTCGTCGAGGGTCTGCATGGCGTGCAGGATGCGGCGCTGCACAGGCTTGAGGCCGTCCTCTATATGGGGGACGGCACGCTCCAGGATCACATAGCTGGCATACTCGAGATACCAGTTGCGAAACATCCCGGAGAGCACCGTCTTGCGGTCTCCCTGGCCCGGTATGTGATATGTCGGGGTGTCTGCCACGGGGATGTCTCCATCCTCGGGCACGGTGTCGGCGGGTTGAATGTCTTCTGTCATGTCCGGATGTCAGTAGTCAGTGTGTCGTCATTGAGTCTTCAGTGCAAAAGTAGTGAAAAAATATGGAAAATCCTAATTTATGCGCCAAATTCTTGCCTCCCGGGGCGCCTGGCGCCACCTTTGAGCACGGGCGCACCCGGCTGCGGCGAACCATCGTATCTTCCTGAGTGTTTTAAGAGTGAAACCATTTAAAACAGTAAGTACTATGAATGACGTCCTCAACGAAGAGGAGCGCAAAGAGCTCCCCGATAGCCTGTATGGCCTTCCCGAAAGGCGAGAGTATCCCATGCCCGACGCAGCGCACGTGCGTGCGGCCGAGGCATATTTCCGCTACTGCCCCGAAGAGCTGAAGCCGAAGCTGGCCCGCGCCATCCTGCGCTTCGCTGGCGAGTACGGGGTAGACGTGCAGAGCCCCACGATCCTCTCCTACGCCGCCGAATAATCCCCCTTTCGGCACCCCGACAGGGTGGAAACGACAGAAAAATTATGAAAAACCTCAAAAAAGCGCCTCCCGGAGGCGCTTTTTTGTTGGGCATACCAAATAAAAGTTGTAACTTTGTACGTTTAAACACCCCACATTTGCGCGAGCCCCCGGTGCGCGCAAACGTACCACTTGGCAAAAACCTACAACCAGAATATTGTCGACATGTACAGAGACAAGACTTGCGGCGAATTGCGCCTCGCAGACGCCGGACAGAAAGTGACATTGGCCGGATGGGTGCAGCGCACCCGTAAGATGGGCGGCATGACATTCGCCGACATCCGTGACCGCTATGGCATCACCCAGATAGTGTTCAACCAGGAGAGCGACCCCGCCCTCTTCGAAGCCGCCAACGCACTGGGGCGCGAGTTCGTGGTCCAGATCAAAGGCTCTGTGGCTGAACGCACCTCCAAGAACCCCTCACTTCCCACCGGCGACATCGAGATCATCGCCGACGAGCTGAAAGTGCTCAATACCTCCAAGACACCTCCCTTCACCATCGAGGATAAGACCGACGGCGGCGACGACCTGCGCATGAAATACCGCTACCTCGACCTGCGCCGCCCCTGCGTGCGCAAGAACCTCGAGCTGCGCCACAAGATGGCCTTC
>CAZHCM010000047.1:0-13864 GCA_964531005.1 uncultured Sangeribacter sp.
TCTCGTTGAATTCCCGGGGGTTCTCCCAGTCGATATGGCGCCCGAAGAGGGCATGATACTTGCTGTCGGCCCTCCCCTTGGGATTGCGCCGGAAGCCAGCCATGCGTATCCACCATATTGGGCCGATGGAGATTAGTTTGCGGTAGATGCGTGCTATAATGTTCATAAGCTTTTGTCAAGTATGTTTATCTTCCCTTCCCTATGCCGAATTTTCCCAACAGTCCCCTCCCCATGCCGAGGATGGCCGCGCGCTCCATCGTGTCGAGGCCGAAAAGCCATGTCGCCCCCGAGGTGACGGCCACCGAGACGCAGATGGTGGCCAGGAAGGCCCAGCCGCGGCACACGGCCCCCAATGGCAGGCAGACCGCCGTGACGATGGCCAGGACCACGAAATCCGGCAGTAGCACCTTACGCGAGTATGAGCGTATCGACAGGCCGATGTTGAAGCGCATGAATATCAGGCGCACCAGGGCGCACACTGCCTCGAAAGCCACATACACCGCCATGACCCAGAAGGGGGAGAGCCCTTCGCGCAGGCATAGCCATGCGGCGGGCAGGGTGAGGACCTTTATGGTGTTGGTCACCACGGTGTAGACCCGTATGTTGCCTATGGCGGCGTTGGCTGCCGAGAGGTTGGATGTGGTCATGTCGGTGAGGGCCGATATGAGCAGTGCGGTGCAGAAGAGACCCGTGTACTCCGGCACCCTTCCCCGGCCGAGCCAAATCTCCAGGATGTCCGTCATCTGGCAGCAGACGGGCACAACGAACATCGCCATCAGCAGAAACGACATCTTGCAGGAGCTTTCAGCCAGCATCAGCATCCGCGAGCGGTCGCGCGCCCCCTCGGCCTTGACAATCTGGGGGTTGATGGCCGTGGTCAGAGACGTGGCCAGAACGCTGATCTGGGCCGACACCTGCATGGCCAGGCCGTATGCGGCGTTGATGGCAGTGGTGAAGAAATGGTTGAATACCACCTGTATTCCCTGGTTGCGCGCTGCCACACACCCGGTGCCGTAGACCGTCCACCCCATGAAGGACATCATCTCGCGTGTCAGGCTCCACTTGAAGTCCGAGAACGAGAATCCCCGGCACTCCGCGTATCTGCGGCGGCAGAAGAGCCAGTAGCATAGGAAATTGATGGCCGTCAGCGACCCCGTCATCACGGCATACCATGTCAGCCGTCCCGAGGCGATCCACACCAGAGAGACGGCGATCGGGATTTTCAGCAGGGTGTCCACCACCTGCACCGCAGAGGAGAAGACGATGTTCTCGCGCGCTATGAGCACGGCCAGGTAGGGGGTGGAGAGAAGGTTGAAGAAGAGGGAGGCCACGGCTATGTAGTAGACGGCCAGGGCTGTCCCGCGCCGTGAGGGCTCAATCTGGAAGAGCCCGCTGTCGAAGAGCCATTCCCCTATGGCGCAGAGCACGGCGCAGAGCACGACGCTGATGACTATCTGGGTGATGAGGCTGTTGTTGAAGAGCGAGCGCACCATTGCCGCGTCCTCGCGCCCGTGGTAGAAGGAGAGGAAACGCTGCGTGCTGCGTGCCAGGTTGGACTGTATGAAGGCCAGCATCGTGAGCACGGAGCCGACAAGGGTGAATATGCCGTAGTCGTCGGCCCCCAGATACCTCAGCACGAGGCTGGAGGTGTATAGGGTGATGAGCACCGTCAGGCCGGTGCGCAGATACTGTGCCGCCGTATTGACTATGACCCGCGTCGAGGCTCTCATTTCACGTTCTGCCGAATCACGTCGATTACACGGTCAGCGTCCTCGTCAGTGACCCAGGGGCCCGAGGGGAGGCAGATGCCGCGGCGGAAGAGGCGTTCGCTCACGCCGTTGACATATGCCGGCGAGGAGGCGAACACAGGCTGGCGGTGAAGGGGCTTCCACAGGGGGCGCGTCTCTATGCGGGCGTCGGCCATGGCGAGGCGCAGGGCCTCGACGTCGGCGTCCGGCTCGCAGTCGGTGTGGAGGGAGGAGTCGTTGCCTGTCACGCCGGCCGTGCTGCCTACCGTTCCTGAGCCTGCGTGGGAATAGGCTCTCTCGCGCCCCTCGACACGGGCCTCCTCGTCAAGCAGGGCCGTGGTCAGCCAGAAGTTGCTGTCGAAACGCTCCGAGGGGTTGCCGTGGATGGTGATGCCGGCCACGTCCGCCAAATGCTCGGCATAGTATGTCTGGCGATGGCGGTGATGGCGCAGGTAGTCTTCGATTACGGTCATCTGGCCGCGTCCGATGCCGGCAGAGATGTTGCTCAGGCGATAGTTGAATCCTATGTCGGTGTGATGGTAGTAGGGGTATCCCTCGCGGGCCTGGGTGGCCAGGTAGAGGGCTTTGCGGGCATCCTCGGCCCTGGCGCATACCAGTGCGCCACCGCCCGAGGTGGTGATCATCTTGTTGCCGTTGAAGGAGAGGGCGCCGTAGCGTCCGAAGGTGCCGCAGAAGCGGCCGTCATACCGGCTCCCGAGAGCCTCGGCGGCGTCCTCCACGAGGGGGATCTCCCAGCGTGCGGCCACCTCGCGGATCTCGTCGATCTTGGCGGGCATGCCGTAGAGGTAGCAGGGGAGTATGGCCTTGGGGCGTTTCCCGGTGAAGCGCTCGCGCTCGGCGATGGCACGGTCAAGAAGGCCGGGATCCATGTTCCATGTCTCCTCTTCGGAGTCGACGAATACAGGCACGCCCCCGGCGTAGACGATGGGATTGGCCGTGGCCGAGAAACTGAACGACTGCACCATCACCTCGTCGCCCGGCCCGACACCGCATCCCAGCAGTGCGAGATGCAGTGCCGAAGTGCCCGATACGAGGGCGACGACCTCCCCGTCGGAGTGCAGGAAGGCCTTGAGATCTTTCTCGAAGCCAGTGACGTTAGGGCCCAGGGGCACCACCCATTCCTCCTCGAAGGCCTCGCGGATGAAGTCCATCTCGCGGCCTGACATCTTGCACATGCGCAGCAATATGCGATCGTCTTTGCTCATCTTTCTTTACGGTTTGTTGCAGACAGGGTCGAAAAAAATCAGACAGGGTCGAAAAATGTGTCGGGATGCTTGGGGTCGAACGCCTCGTTGCACCACATCAGCGTCACCATGTCCTCGCTGTCGGAGAGGTTGACGATGCTGTGGGTGTATCCGGGCAGCATCTCCACCACGCGCAGCTGCCGGTCCGAGACCTCGAACTCCACCACCTCGTCCGACCCCTCGCGGCGAAGCCGGATAAGGCCGTGGCCCTTGACGACCAGGAACTTTTCGTTCTTGGTGTGATGCCAGTGCTGCCCTTTGGTGATGCCGGGACGCGAGACATTGACCGACACCTGGCCCGCCGAAGCGGTGCGGATGACTTCGGTGAACGACCCGCGTTCGTCCTCGTTCATCTTCAGGTCGTATGCCATTTTCTCCTTAGGCAGGTAGCTGAGATAGGTGGAATAGAGTTTCTTGGGAAAGCCGCCCGGTGTCAGGTCGGGCACCCCCAATGTCCGGGGCATTTCACGGAAGCCCTCAAGCAGCCCCACGATCTCCCCCAATGTCGCCTTGTGGCTTACAGGAACGCTCCGGTAGTCGCCCTCCGGATTCGGGATTGCCCGCGTGCCCTCGAACGACACGCGGTGTGGCTCCCCCTGCAGCAGGGCGAGCATCTCTTCGAGCAGGTCGTCGATGTAGACCAGCTCCAGCTCCACAGCCGGATCGCTCACGGTGATGGGGAGGTCGCGGGCGATGTTGTGGCAGAAGGTGGCCACGGCCGAGTTGTAGTTGGGGCGGCACCATTTGCCGAACAGGTTGGGGAAGCGGTATATGTGCACCGGGGCTCCGGTGCGTCGGGAGTAGTCGAGGAACAGCTCCTCGCCGGCCAGCTTGCTGCGCCCATACTCCGAATCGGCGAATCTCCCTTCGAGCGAGGCCTGTGTGGAGCTCGACAGCATCACCGGGCAACGGTTGCCATGACGCTCCAGGGTGTCGAGAAGCGTGGAGGCGAAGCCGAAGTTGCCTTCGCGGAACTCCTCCGGGCGCTGGGGACGGTTGACGCCGGCAAGGTTAAAAACGAAGTCAGCCTCGCGGCAAAACCTGTCAAGGTCTTCCCGCGAGGAGTCCAAGTCGTATTCGAATATCTCCTCCACTTCGATGGCCGTGCCGCGCAGCTTGCCGTCGCGAATGTTGCGGAGGTGGGCGCAAAGGTTTTGTCCGACAAAACCTTTGGCGCCTGTCACAAGAATCTTCATCTTCACTTCATTATGGTCACTCTCTCCAGGGTGTTCCCCTCCTTGTCCACCAGCGAATAGATGCCGGCTTTGAGCGAGGGATGGTCGGCCGGGCGCCACTGTGCGGATCCGTTGGCGTCACCCTTCAGCGTGGCCACGGTGTTGCTGTCGGAGTCGATGACGGCCACTTCTGCTCCTGCGGGAAGGCCCGACACATTGACATGGCCGTGGTAGCCCGGGGCCACGCGACGGGGCACGGCATTGACGCATGCCGCCAAAGGCGCCGACATGCCGTCGGCGGGGGTGAACTCATAGATGCCCCTGTCGCAGGAGAGCAGAAGCGAGGAATTGTCCTGGTTCCAGCCGAGACCGTGGATGAGGTTGCCCCCGATCTCGGAGTTGCCGGTGTGGAGGTGTCCTATGAGTTCGTCCGTGTAGGAGTTGAGGCAGTACACGCCATTGGAGGTGCCCACCCACGTGCGGCCGAAGGGATCGAACTTTATGCCATACACCTGCAGGGCCTCGAAAGGTGTGGCTCCGACGGCGAGGGGGGTCTCCGAGGGGAGTTCCAGGCGGTGCACGGGAGTGTCCTTGCCGTCAAGCTCCTTCGGGTCGATCCAGAAGAGGCCGCAGTACGTGCCTATGAGCAGGCGCCCGTTGGGGTCTTCGGCCATGTCCAGGATTCCTCCCTTGAAGATGGAGTTGCCGCGGTTGTCCTGGGTTATCTGCACCTTGGTGCAGGTGTCGTCGGAGGTGTCGTCGAGAGTGCCCTTGTGGTCGTAGACATAGACCGTCATCAGTTCGTCGTTGAGATTGCCGGTGATGGCCAGGAGATTGGCGTTCTGCTCCGACATGAAGGGCACGGCAAATCCGTTGTCCCATGCCGTTTCACCAGGAATGTCTATGTATTTCAGGGGATGGGCAGGGTAGTCGGCGGCAGTCTTCACGGCCAGTCGATCCTCCGGCTTCCAGTAATAGACGCGGATCCTATAGTCCTTCAGGGCCGTGTAGGTGAAGGGCCAGTAGTAGGCCCACAGGACGCCGTTGGAGTCGAACGAGGGGCGCGTCATGGGACATATCCCCGTCCATCCCGTCTCTATCGGGAAGGCGTCCACGAAGGAGGGATAGGCCTTGAACTCGCTGTTGCCGCGTGTGAAGTTGAGCAGCCCGTCCGGGTTCGAGAGGTCCTGGCGCACTAATCCGTGCGTCTTGACAGCGGTGTAGACGTGGTCAGGATTCAGGGGGTCGACTGCGCATCCCATGGGGTTGGACACCATGCCAGCAGTGGAAGTGGAATACAACCAACCCGAAATGTCGGGGCTATGGAGCGAGGCGCTGTAGCAGGTCCATTGCCCGTCCTTGAGCGCCGACAGGGCATCTCCTTGGCGATGGGATACGCTGGTCTGCCACTTGTGGCCCAGGTTGCGGACCAGCATGCCGTGCTTGGGGTTCCATTCGAAATCGTCGGCGTATGCGCATGCGGGCGCGTTGGGGAGGGCGCGCATCGAGGTCTCCCCCCATGTGCCGGAAGTGGCATTCTTAGCCGTATAGGGACGATGGTAGAAGCCGCGATAGGGATGGTATATCCAAATGTCGGTCATGTCGTAGCTGCTGCCAAGGCGAGTTCTGTCCATAGTTTCCCCATATCGGATATCTTCAGTGATTGTGCCGCTCGGCTGGGGATAGGTGGCATAAGAGATTGGGGACTTCTTCCATTTCTTGGTAGAGTAGTTGAACTCAATGCCATCTGTGCTGTAATTGTACCAGTAGGTGCTGGTAGCCAGGCCATAGCCGTCCTTAGTGACTTGTATAAGGGCGTCTGCACTATCATTTACATACACGTTGCTTCGTGCCAAAGGTGTAAAGGTGGTTTCGTAGGTTGAGTGCCATATCCCGTCGGGCATCCTAATTACTGACCATCCGATGTAAATCTGGGTGGCAGCAGGGGCCGTCGTGGCATCTGCACCATTTGCTCCCCACCTTTTCCGGCTGATGCAGTAGAAGGCGCCGTCAGCTATCGTCTCTATTGGCATGATGGAATAGGAGCAAGGGAGGCGGCCCGGCTCGTACTTCGACCAGGGGTGCTGGGTGTAGTTGCCCTCGGCGTCCTTCTTGCCGATGAGGTCTGCCGGGAAGCCGTTCTCGTCCACGATGAGGGGCGAGAAGGAGGCAAGCGATGTCGGGAAGCTCCCCTTGTCTTCCATCTCGAAAAGATGGTCGCCGTCGGAGAGGATCCAGTAGCCGCATACGCGCCCGAAGGACTGCACCTTGGAGTTGGTGCGCATGAATTCCTTCATGACGCCTGTCTCAGGGTCGAGGGCGTACACTCCGCAGTCCGTCGAGACATATGCCAGGCGCCGCTCCTGGTCGAACACCACGTCGTTGGTCTTGGTGCTGATAGGTGAGACGAGGCTTTCAAGGGCGCCGGCATGCACAGCCTTGCCGTTGTCCCAGAGAATGTCTACGGACGCATTAGTGTTGACGGCCACGAGATAACCTTGGCGCGTGTTGTAGTAGACGCGGTCGATGTTCTGCGGAGCGACATCGAAGATGTCGGTGTAGTGCTCGGCCGTGAAGTTGCCTTCCGCATCCATCTTGCTTTTGTCGACCACCCACAGCGTGGTGATCGGCTTGTCGTAGGGGGCTTCCGTGGCCGTCTTGATATGGGGGGCCTCCAGACACCAGTAATAGACGAACCTCTGTCCGTCCATCACCTTTGCCACATGGGAGGGGAGATAGTAGGTCTTGCTCGTGTGGTCGAATGCCGGGTAATGTTTCCATGACCCGGCCATGGGAGAGTCTGCGCCGGAGGCGTTGAGCACCCCGAGGGTCAGCAGACCGGCCACGAGCCCTATGGTAGAAAGTTTCAACATTGACGTTAGGTTATATTGGGTATGAAAGCTAATGTTTTGAATACGTTTTGATAGGAGGATGAGGAGGTCAGGAGGTCATTTCTTCAGGAAATAGTCCTTGTACCACCGGGCAAAGTGCCCCACGCCTTCCGGCAGCTCCACCCGGGCGCGGTATCCCATGCGGTCCGCGAGCTTGCGTGTGTCGGCATATGTGGTGTACACGTCGCCGGGCTGCATCGGGAGCATCTCCATGACTGCCTTGGTTTCCAAGGCCTCCTCAAGGGTGCGGATGAAATCCATGAGCTGCATCGGATGGCCACACCCGATGTTGTAGACTTCGGCCGGCACATCGCCCTCTGGGGCGTGGTCTATGACACGCACCACACCCTCCACGATATCCTCAATGTAGGTGAAGTCACGCGAAAGGTCGCCGTTGTTGAAGACCTTGATGGGGCGCCCGGCGGTGATGGCGTCCGAGAAGAGCATGGGGGCCATGTCGGGGCGTCCCCAGGGACCGTAGACCGTGAAGAATCGCAGCCCCGTGACAGGGATGCCGTAGAGCTTGGCATAGACATGGGCCATCAGCTCGTTGCTCTTCTTGGTGGCCGCATAGAGGGAGACGGGATTGTCGACGCGATCCTCCTCGGCAAACGGCGTCTTCTCGTTGCCGCCGTAGACGGAGCTGGAGGAGGCGTAGACGAAGTGCTTGACTGGGTTGTGGCGGGCGCACTCCAGAAGGGTGACGAATCCCACCACGTTGCTCTCCACGTAGGCCATGGGGTTCTCGATGGAGTAGCGCACTCCGGCCTGGGCCGCGAGATTCATCACCGCGTCAAACTTCTCCCTCTTGAAGAGCTCCTCCATGGCGGGGGCGTCGCAGATGTCGGCGCGCATGAACCTGAGTGTGGGATGGAGGTCGCTCTGGAGCTCCATCCCCGCCGGGAGGTCTTCGAATCTCACCTCATCGCGCATGGTGCCTGCGCAAGGCACGGCGCTTGTCATTGGCACGTCCTCCGGAATCCGGATCCCCATGCGCCGCAGGCGGGCGATTTTCAGGCGCGGGTCATAGTAGTTGTTGATATTGTCTATGCCCACTACTTCGTCGCCCCTTGAGGCGAGCACCTCGCAGAGGCGGCTTCCTATGAATCCGGCTGCGCCGGTCACGAGTACTTTCATTGCTGCAGAGTTATGATGAGATGATGAAGGGATAGGTTTATAAGGGGGAAGCGACCGCGGCCGACGGCTTCAGAGATCGCTCTGCTTGGCCAGGAGGGAGAGCTGGGAGTTGATGTCCCTGCGCGACGGGGCGCGGTCGGCCAGTGTCTGCAGTGCGGCCAGGCGATGCACGTCGCTGCCGATGACGTCGGCATAGCCCTGCTTGAGCAGCCATTCGGCGCGCTTGCGGGCCGTCTCGCCATATCCGCCAGCCAGGGAGAGGTAGTTGAGCTGGAAGCGGACCCCTTTCTCGCGCAGGCGGTGGTAGTCGTCGTCGACCATATAGCGGTAGCGCTCCGGATGGGCCAGCAGGGGGAAGTATCCCGCATGGAATATGCGGTCGATGAGATCGTCCATTCCCATGGGAGGGTTGAAGTAGGAGGTCTCCACCAGGAGATGGTCCTTCTTCTGGCCGATGGGCAGTAGGTCCTTCTTCTCCAGGCGTTCCTCGAAGAGGGAGTCCATCATGTTTTCGGCTGCGAGCTCGATCTCCACATTGCCCTTCCATTTCTTCTCAAGCTGACCGAAGAGGTCCTTGAGCACGGCGGGGGAGTTGGGGAAGTCCTCCATGACATGGGGTGTTAGCCACACCTTGCGTACGCCTGCCTGCTCCATGTATCGCAACACGGCCAGGGCGTCGTCCATCGTGCGTATGCCGTCGTCCACCCCGGGCAGGATATGGGAGTGCCAGTCGGTCATGCCCTGGAGCACACCGGCTTTGGAGAGAGAGTCTACGTGTTTCTTAAAAGGCCACATGTCTTGCAGTCTTGTTGTCGGTTTTATTGTATCAGTTCTGCCGGATCCTCCTCACGGGCGCGAGCCCGGGGGGAGTCTCCGGCAGGTGACGGTTCTTGATTTCGTGCCTCCGGGCCTTACTCTGCGTAATAGTCTCCGGTGGCGTAGTAGTTGCCTGTCGTGCCATGCACCACGCCGTTGAGGACGACGGTGACGGCCTTGTATTTTTTCTCCTGTACAAACTTGCCGAGCAGCGGCAATGCGCGCTTGTCGGTCAGGCCGGCGCGGAGCACGAACACCGTGCGCTCCACATATCGCCCTATGAGCTGTGCATCGACCACTATGTCGGTCGGCGGACAGTCGATGAGCACCTGGTCGTACTCCTTCTTGGCTTCCTCGATGAGCCTCTTCATGCGTTCGCTGTCGAGGAGCTCCGAGGGGTTGGGGGGCCGCTTCCCGACGGGCAGGATGTCCAGGCTCGGATACCCGGGCACGTTGACCGCCTGGCTACGCCAGTCCGCCGCCTTGCCGCTCAGGTAGGGCGCCAGCCCCTTGGAGGGGGAGCCGACATACATCGAGAGCGAGCCGTGGCGCAGGTCGCCGTCGATGATGAGGGTGCGTAATCCTTTAACGGCAAATGTCACCCCTAAATTGTACACGATAAACGACTTCCCGCTGCCGGGGGTGAAGGAAGTGAACATCACCGCCTCCTTGCCCCCCTCGTGTGCGGAGCTCATCATGTTGAGGTTGCTGCGCAGCAGGCGGAAGGCCTCGTTGATGGAGTTGCGGTTGCCCGCCTCCACCACCACCAGGGGCTTGTCGATGGCGGCCTGTTTCTGCTTCTTGGTCTTCAGCATCTTGGCCAGCGGGTTGCGTCCACCGTGCTGCGGCACCTCTCCTGCGAAGGGCACCGGCAGGCTGTCCACCTCGCTGCGGGAGCGCACCTTGGTGTCGGAGCTTTCCTTCAGGTAGATCAGGACCGCAGGACAGGCGATGCCCAGGAGCACCATGAAGGCCAGGATGAAGCCTGTCTTGGGCGACACCGGGGCGGACGGGCCGTAAGGGGGCGTGATGATGCGCGTGTTGTAGGCGGTGAAGGTCTGCGAGAGCTGGTTCTCCTCGCGCTTCTGGAGCAGGAAGAGATAGAGCGCCTCCTTGACCTTCTGCTGGCGCTCCACTGACAGCAGGTGGCGTGCCTGCCCGGGGGCGGCGGCCAACTGGCTTTCCGATTCCCCGTAGGACTTGCGCATGTTCTTCAGCGTGGAGCCCAGTGCGGCCACCTGGGTGTTGACGGCCCTCACGATGGCCTCGCGCATCCCTTCGAGCTGGCTTTCGTAGTCGCGCACGATGGGGTTGCTGGCCGAGGAGTTGGCGATCAGGTTGTTGCGCGACAGCAGGAGCTGGTTGTAGGTGGCTATCTGGCTTTCAAGCGTGGGGCTGCCGAAGCCCGTGTTGACCGGTATCACCGCCCAGCGGTTGGCCGGGTCGGCCAGGTATTGCTTGACGTATGTGGCCATGGCGAGCTGGTTGTTGACGTCCAGGATGGCGTCGCTCTGCTGGGCTGCCTGGTTCATGGCCAGCATCGAGGAGGATGGCAGGTCGATGACCAGGTTTTCCGTCTTGTAGTCGGCTATGTCCTTGTCCACCTCCCCGAGGTCTTGCTCGATGACCTTCAGGCGGTCGCCGATGAAGTTGGAGGTGGCCACGGCTATGCGGTTCTTGTCCTCCACCCAGTTCTGGTTGTAGACCAGGATGACGGTGTTGAGGATGTCGTTGGCGCGCTGCACCGACACGTCCTTGATGGAGAGGTCGATGACGTCGGCGTCCTTGTTGGTCAGGTCCCCCTTCAGGCGGGCCGTGTAGTCTTCGACGGCCAGCTGAGCCGAGGAGTGGCTGACGCTGAAGGTGGCTTCCTCGTCAAGGGTGCCCGTGAAGATGCTGTTGCGGGCTATCTTGATCGTGCCGATAGGTGTCTTGACGGGTGTGGAGGCGATCCCCTCGGGGGCGGCCGCCATCGAGAGGGACGCTAAGGGGATGGTGAGCTCGGCGTCGTGCTTCACCTCGTTGCCTTCGGTGTCGGTGGTGCGAAACCGGTATAGGCGCATCGTGCCTTTGCCGGGGTTGACATCCATGCGGAAGCTGCCCGTGTCCTTGGGCCCCCAGGCCGAGAAATCGACGATGAAGGGCTGGTTGGTGCCGTAGAGGGTCTGCCAGTACCATGTGCCCTCACGCTTGTAGTTGTCGGTCAGGTGGAGGCGCTTGACCACCTCGGCCATGACTGCCGGGGAGGTGAGCGCAATGAGTTCGTTGTTGACGCTCGTGTTGGATGACACCAGGCCCATGGAGGCGAAGGCGTTGGCAATGTCTCCCACGCCGCCGCCGCCGTCCTGGTCCTTGATGAGCACCGAGCAGCTCCTCGCATAGACAGGCTGCTGGTGCTTGGCATACAGCCATCCGAGAGCCACAAGCACCAGCACCGAGCCTGCGAACCACTTCCACCTGCCCAGGCATAGCTGTGCGAAATCCGAAATGGAGAAGGATTTTTCCTCCTCCACGATGTTGGTGCTGGTGTTGGGTGCGGGGCTTTGATCCATGTGCGGTTACTTGAAGATGAGGACGGCTACCGAGGTGAGGAGCGAGGCCACCGACACCCAGAAGGATGCGGAGAGGGCGGTGTTGCCGTTGACGGTGGTCTGGCGCTTGCGCACCCCGTTGGGCTCCACATAGATCACGTCGTCCTGCTTGAGGTAGTAGCCCGGGCTCTGCATCATCTGCTGGCTGTTGGTCAGGTCCATGCGATAGGTCTGCAGGCCGCCGTCCTCCTTGCGGATGACGAGCACGTTTTCGCGCTGTCCCTGGATGGTGAGGTCGCCGGCCAGCGAGAGGGCCTCGATGATGGTGATGTTGTCGCGGTTCATGTCATAGCGTCCCGGATGGGTGACCTCGCCCATGACGCTGATGCCGACGTTGAGAAACTCCACGGTCACCGTCGGATCCTTTATGAGGTCGCGTCCGATGAGCTCCCCCTTGATGAAGGCCGCCACCTCGCTGCGCGTCATCCCCTCGATCTTGAGCGTGCCGAGCACTGGGAAGTCGATCGTGCCCTCCGGGGAGACGGTGTAGTTGGAGATGCCGTCGGAAGAGTTGCCGTTGTAGGTGCGCAGAGTGGATCCGGTGCCGCTCACCGATGAGGCCTGTCCCACGCGGTTGGAGACGATGGGAAGGTTGAAGATCGAAGCCAGGGCCGGATCCTTGGAGCTCACCACGATGGAGAGCTTGTCGTCAGGCTGCACACGGATGGACTGGGGCTGTACGGTCTGTGCTATCACCGTGTCTTCAAGGTCCTGGAAATAGGCCACCTTCTTGGGGGTGCCACAGCTGGACACTAACATGGCGGCCCCTGCCAGGCAGATGCCGACCTTGATAAAACGGAGTTTCTTCATATTTCGGATCGAGATGTTGTAACGTGTTGTTGTATTCGGATAGTTTTTTATAGTATAACTCACAGCCGGGGCTTTTATTTTTCCGTGCGAGAGTTTTTGTCAGAAATAGAGCCTCTCCCCGCGTGCCCTCTCCCGGCGCCGGATGGCCCGCGTGAGCAGGACGTTGCCGATGGTCCAGACCCCGAGGTCGCCTGCAAGGATCCATGTGGGCTGCACCAGCGGGGCCAGCAGCACGTTGGCCAGCGTGAAGAGCGCGGCGGCAAGCAGGATGGCGACCAGGGCCCACTGCTGCGGCATTCCCAGGGCGAGCAGCTTGTGGTGGATGTGGCTTCGGTCGGGCAGGAAGGGGTTGCGCCCGTTGGCCACCCTGTGCAGGTAGACGCGCATGACGTCGAATGCCGGCACGACGACCGGGCTGAAGGCCAGCACCACCGGATTGTGCAGGTAGGCCTCCGAGTCGGGGGTGATGTCGGTGGCGGCTATGGCCAGGAAGGAGAGGGTCAGCCCTATGGTCAGCGCGCCCGTGTCGCCCATGAAGATCTTGCGTCTGCGCCGGGGGTTGCCGAAGACGTTGAAGTAGAAGAAGGGGAGCAGCGTGCCCACCGCGCACCAAGCCAGCAACGCCGCCGGGCAGGAGCCCCCGGCGTTGAGGATGACCCCGTAGAAGCAGAGGGCCACCACGCTGAGTCCGGATGCCAGCCCGTCGATGCCGTCGATTAGGTTGATGGCGTTGCAGATGAAGACCACGATGAAGATGGTCACCGCCCAGGCCGCCCACGAGGGGATTTCATGTATCCAGAAGAGCCCGTGCAGGTCGGAGACGGTGATCCCTCCGGAGGCTATGAGGATGCCGCAGACGATCTGTGCCAGGAACTTCCCGCGATAACGCACCCCCACGAGGTCGTCGGCCATGCCGACCAGGAATATCAGGGTCAGTGCGCACAGCAGGAAGAGCTCGCTGACCATCGACGTCTCTCCCTCGATCCACCCTCCGGGGAGATTGCGCATGGCAAGTCCTGTCACCAGCGACAGGGAGCATAGCATGGAGGGGAGGAAGGCTATGCCTCCGAGGCGCGGCACCTGCCCCTGATGGATTTTCCGGTCGTCGGCGGCGTCGAAGAGCTGCCGACGGAAGGCTATCAGGAGGATCTGGGGTATGAGGAAGCCCGTGACCGTCATGGCCACGAGGGCCGCGGCCACGTCAAGCAGGCTCCACACTCCCGCCCAGCCCATCACTGGCGGGGGGCTCTGAGGCGTGAGAAATAGAAGTCGAGCACGTCGCGGGCGGCCGTGAAGGAGGACTGCTCGTTGTTGAGCACGCGGAGCTCCTTCTGCTCCAGCAGCGCGGCCACCTCCGGGGTCTGGTAGAAGGCCTTGCGGAGCTGCTCGTCGATGGTCTCTATCATCCAGTACTTGGCCTGCTCGTTGCGC
>CAZHCM010000048.1:0-13603 GCA_964531005.1 uncultured Sangeribacter sp.
CACCTTCGACGAGGAGGCGCTCGACGAGCTGGCCATCTCCATCCGCGAGCTGGGCATAATCCAGCCCCTCTCGCTGCGCTCCACCGACGACGGGATGTACCAGATCATCGCCGGCGAACGCCGCTGGCGCGCCGCCCGCCGCGCCGGCCTGACATCCGTGCCGGCCTACGTGCGCACCGCCTCCGACTCGGAAGTCACGGAGATGGCCCTCATCGAGAACATCCAGCGCGAGGACCTCAACGCCATCGAGGTGGCACTGGGATTCCGCAAGCTCCTCGACTCCTACGGCCTGACGCAGGAACGCCTCTCGGAACGCCTGGGCAAGAAACGCGCCACCATCGCCAACCACCTGCGCCTACTCAAGCTCCCGGCCGAGATCCAGCTCGGGCTGCGCGACCGCAAGCTCGACATGGGCCACGCACGCGCCCTGCTCTCGGTCAGCGACCCCAAGCAGCAGCTCCGGCTCTACAACCTCATCCTCAAGGACGACCTCACGGTCCGCAAGGTGGAGGAGCTCGCCCGACAGCTCTCGCAAGACCCGGACTCCCTCAAGCCCGCCGTCCCCTCCGAGGAGGCCAAGATGGCCGAGAAGGAGTGGGTCAAGCACTATTCCCAGCGCCTTGAGCACGTCCTGCCCCTCCCCGTCAAGCTGGCGCGCAAAAGCGACGGCACTGGCTCGGTGACACTGAAGTTCGGCTCCGAAAAGGAGCTGGACGCCCTCATCGAGCTCTTCGAACACCTCAACAGCCCCGTCTCCTGATGACCCCCTCCATCCCTCACCTCCCACCCCTCCAGGCCATTCCCCGGCCACTGGCGCGGCTGCTGCTCGTGGTGGCCGCCTGGCTCCTCTGCGCCGCAGGCGCGCGGGCCCAGGCCACCGACGCGGCCCCCGTGCCCACGGACAGCACGGAATACCTGGACGCCCAGGTGCTCCTGCGCACACCCCTGGAGGCAACCATGCAGCCCGACTCCACCGTCACCGTCGTCACCGCCCCGGGATACGACGCCGAGGGACACCCCATATTCAATCCCGACCCCACGCGGGCCGTATGGATGTCGGCCCTCTGCCCCGGCCTCGGACAGGTCTACAACCGCCGGTGGTGGAAGCTCCCCATCGTCGTGGGAGGATACATGGGCCTGGCATACGCCACCACCTGGAACAACAACCAGTACCAGGACTACATACAGGGATACCGCGACCTCGTGGACGACGACCCGGACACGAAAAGCTACATGAACTTCTTCCCCCCCACCACCACCGAGGACAGCCTCGACAAGACCTGGCTCACCTCGGTGATGAAGAGCCGCAAGGACTATTATCGCCGCAACCGCGACCTCTGTATCATATGCATGGCCGGCCTCTACCTGCTCGCAATGCTCGACGCCTACGTCGACGCCTCGATGACCCACTTCGACATCTCCCCGGATCTCGCCCTCGACGTCGCGCCCGGACTGATGCTCGACCCCGGCCGAGGGCGCGTAGCCCTCTCGATGCACTGGGCCTTCACCTTCTAAGCCCTACCATCACTCTCACCATTCCCAATCACTCCCACCACTCCCAATAATCCCCCTGACAATATGACCCCCCGACTCCTGCTAATCCCCCTCACGATGCTGGCCCTAGCGGCCCCGGCCAAGAAAGCCCAGCAGCAAAACGTGCTCGACCTCAAACACTCCATCACCGACAACGCCATCGTCTACCCGGAGTCGTTCGAGGCCGACACCCAGAAGCTTCTCGAAGGATGGTACATGCGCAACTATACAGCCTCCGACCGCCGTTATGCCGAATCCGACAACCCCAAGGTCTCCGACGCCGAGATAGAACGCCGCCTGAAGGCCCTGCCGACCATCATCGAGATGCCGTTCAACAGCATCGTGCGCAACTACATCGACCGCTACACGGCCAAGAGCCGCCCACAGGTCGCCGCCATACTGGGCCTCAGCCTCTACTACATGCCCATCTTCGAGCAAGCCCTCGAGGAGCGCGGACTGCCGCTGGAGCTGAAGTATCTCCCCGTCATCGAGTCGGGCCTCGACCCCAACGCCGTCTCCAGCCACGGCGCCGCAGGGCTCTGGCAGTTCATGCTATCGACGGCCAAGGGGATGAACCTGGAGGTCAATTCCCTGGTGGACGAGCGTCGCGACCCCTACGCCTCTTCCGCAGCGGCCGCCGACTACCTCAAGGACCTCTATGCCTCATACGGCGACTGGAGCCTGGCCATTGCCGCCTACAACTGCGGCCCGGGAGCCGTCAACAAGGCCATACGCCGCGCCGGCGGAGACCCGGCGAAGCAGGATTTCTGGTCGATCTACGACTATCTCTCCCCTGAGACGCGCGGATACGTGCCGATGTTCATTGCCGCCAACTATGTGATGAACTACTATCCGGAGCACAACATCTCACCCGTGCTCCCCACCAAGCCGCTGGTCACCGACACGCTGGGCATCACCGACCGCGTGCACTTCGACCAGATCTCGGCCGTGCTCGCCCTCCCGCTCGACGAGCTGCGGATCCTCAACCCACAGTACCGCGCCGACATCATCCCGGGCACGCCGGAGCGCGCCTACACCCTCACCCTGCCATCCCAGCAGGTGCACGCATACCTGATGAGCGAGGGCGACATACTGGCCTACGAGGCCGACAAGTATGCCGTGCGATCCAATGTGGAGCCGGGCGAGCAGCCCGCCGACTTCATGGCCGCCGTCGAGGAGGAGGGCAATTCCGACCTCCTCATGCCTCTGGCCTCCGACAACGCACTGCCCGCCTCGGGTGAGCTCCGCTCCGTAAGCCACAAGGTCACGGCCGGCCAGACCATCGCCGACATCGCAGCCCTGTATGACGTCTCGGCGGCCGACATCCGCACCTGGAACCACCTGCGCCGCAACGCCGTGCGCCCGGGCCAGACCCTCCATATAGAGACGCGCATGCCTGAGACGGCCACCGCCTCCGCCAAGGCTTCGGCTCCTGCCTCCGCGTCTGCCAAGCAGTCCTCATCCCAGGGCGCCGCCAAGCAATCCTCATCCAAGCAGGCCTCCAAGCAGTCCTCCTCCAAGCAGTCTTCAAAGCAGACTGCCGCAAAGACCCAGCAGAAGGCGCAGGCCGCAAAGACCACCAACCACTCCATCAAGTCGGGGGAGACCCTCAGCTCCATATCCAAGAAATACGGGGTCAGCATCGCCGACCTCCGCAAGGCCAACAACATGACGGGCGACAACCTCCGCGCCGGCGCCACCCTCAAGATCCCGGCCAAGACAGGCAACGCCTCCACTGCCAAGAAGTCTTCATCCAAGAAGAAATCCTCCAAGAAGCGCAAACGCTAACCCATAATCCCCAGTACCTAATACTTAATTCAATATGAACAAGCTTTCCGCTATTCTGCTGACGGCCTGCGCAGCCTTCTCCGCCTCCGCCGCGGAGGTGGACTACTGCTACGCCGACCTCGCCGACGACACCCAGTCGTGGGGCACCACCAAGTCCGAGACCTACGACGTGGCCATCCGCCTGAAAGACCCCGCCCTAACCGGAGCCTCCATCAAGGGCCTGCGCGTGCGCCTGGCCGACGCCGGGTCGCTGTCAGGCATCTCCGGCTGGCTCTCCCAGGAGCTCCACCTCGAAAGCAAGCTCAACGTCCCCGACATCTGCTCCGTGGAGGGCACGGTGTCCGACGGCGTGCTGACAGTCACCTTCGAGGAGCCGTATGTCATCACCGACGCCGGCGTCTATGCCGGATACTCCTTCGTGGTGGAGACCCTCACCGAGGAGTCGCGCAAACCCCTGGCCACGGGCCTGGGCACTAACCCCGACGGCCTCTACATCCACTCTTCGCGCACCTACCTCAAATGGCGCTCCATAGCCGACAACATCGGCATGGTCTCGGCCCTCGAGGTGCTGCTCGACGGCGATTTCGACGATCCCAGCATCTCTATCGCCGCCAACCCCTCCTACTATTTCGCCGTCTCGGCCGACGTGGCTGAGATTCCCGTTAGTCTCGGTTGCTACAGCGCGGCTCCCCTGGAGTCGATCGACCTCGTGGCATCGGCCCCCGGCGTGGAGCCCATCAGCTACACCCAGGTCTTCGACCCGGCTCTCTCGCTGCAGTTCGCCCATTCCACGGAAGTGGCCCTCAAGCTCCCCAACGTCTTCTCCAAGGGCACCCATGACCTGACCCTGACCATCGCCAAGGTCAACGGCCAGGACAACCTCAACGCTGCCCGCACGGCCACGACCGCCGTCACCGCCATCAGCCAGGTGCCTGTCAAGCGCCCCCTCATGGAGGAATACACCGGCCTGTGGTGCGGATGGTGCACCCGCGGCTTCGCAGCCCTGGAATACCTCAACGAGACGTATCCCGACCGCTTCGTGGCCGTGGCCTACCATAACGGCGGCAGCGACGACCCGATGACCACCGTCGCCACCAAGGACTATCCCAACAACGTGGCCGGCTTCCCGGATTCCTATCTCGACCGCGTGACAGAGGGCGACCCCTATTACGGATCTTCCAACAATGGCTTCGGTATGGAAGAGGACTGGAAGGCCCGCTGCGAGATGTTCTCCCCCATCCATATCGCCGGCACGGCCCTGCTCGACAAGGACACCAACACCGTAGACGTCAACGCCACCGCCACTGCCGTGCTCAACGAGGGCGCCGACTACAAGGTGCAGGTGATGCTCACCGGCGACGGCCTCTCCGATCCCTCCTGGAAGCAGTCAAACTACCTCGCCAACTACTACACCCAGACTGACGGTGCCTTCTCCATCCCGCAGGCTCTGGCCTTCTGCCAGGGCGGCGAGTATGGCAAGCCGACCGTCTCCAACCTGGTCTTCAACGATGTGCTGATCATGCGCTCCCTCGTCGCCCCGCTCGCCCAGAGCGCCACGCTGGTCGTAGACGAGCCGATGGCCATCAACACCACATTCAACCTCAACGACGCCCTCGGATATACGGGCCTCAACCTCGCCGAGATGGCCAAGAAACTCAATGCCGTCGTGGTGGTCATCAACGCCAACACCGGCGCTGTCTCCAACACCCTCAAGATCGAGGTGACGGATGGCACAGGCGTCAGCTCCGTCTCCGACGCAGAGGTGGTCTCCACCGCCTGGTATGACCTCCAGGGTCGCCCCGCAGCCGAAGGCCGCGGCCTCCTCATCCGCGTCGACCGTCTCTCCGACGGCTCCCTCCGCACCGCCAAGGTGGCGAAGTAAGCGCTCTCCCTTCCAAATAGCAAGAGAGGCTGCCCGGCAATCCGGGCAGCCTCTCTTGCTATTTCAATTATAATCATTGGAGTGGTCGGAGCTCCGTTTCCGCATGGCCTGCTTGCGGGCCCCTGTTCGGGTTTAATGGCAGTGCCCGCAGCCGTCGCCACAGCCGTGGTCGCCACAGCCGTGGTCGCCGCAACCGTGGTCGCCGCAACCTCCGCAACACCCGTGAGCCGGCTGCAGCTCCTCGGGGGTGGCGTCGCGCACCTCGCGGATCTCGCCGTCAAACTTCACCGTGATGCCGGCGAAGGGATGGTTGAAGTCCATGGTGACGTCATGCTCGTTGATCGACTTCACCACGCCCGTGACAGTGAATCCCTGCTCGGTGAGCATCGGGAGCACGGCTCCCACCTTCACCTCCTCGGCCATCTTGCCGTCGCGCATGAAGGCATCCTTGGGCACGGTGATGACGTTCTCGTCGCTACGCTCACCGAAGGCCACTTCCGGCGGGAGGGTTACGGAGAACTTGTCGCCAGTCTTCAGCCCCTGCATCACCGACACGAGTCCGGGGATCACCTCGTTGCTGACCCCATAGACCATCACGTCCGGAGCCTCCTCGGTGGCCTCGAAAAGCACGCGGCCATCCTTGTCGTCAGTCACCTTATAAGTGTATTTCACGAACTTTCCAGGTTCGATCTTCTCTTCCATTTTCTCTTCCATAGTCTTTGTCTTGCTATTTGGTTGTCTGTTTTTTCTATATTCACTCCTCCGGCGCCTCATCAGCCTCCTCGGCCTCGATCTCGTCGGGGTGCTTCAGCTCGTATTGCTGCTGGATCGACTCGACGTTGAAGTAGAACCCCTTCGCCACCTTGTCGCGCAGGCGCTTCGAGGTCTCCTCGCTCGGCGTGACGGTCAGGTAGTCGTAGCCCGGCTCTATGAAGTCGGCGTCCGTGGCCGCATATCCCAGGAGCTGCACCATGTCGTATTCGTGCATCGGGTAGATGACATACCAGGCGTTCTCGACATCCTCCCCGGTGCCGGTGCTCTTGATGGCGCCGAGCAGGTGCTCCAGGCGGTACTCCCATATCTTGGCGCTCATGTCCTTGCGCCGCTCCTTGAGCACATGCACCAGAAAGGACATCTGCCGCAGGTCGAAGGGATTGTCACGCAGGGCCAGCTCCGCATACTTGCGTATCGTGTCGATCTCCTCCTTGCTGTGCTTCGACTTCAGGCGTAGCTCGTCGGTCTGCTTGGAATAGGGCGACGTGCGGTAGGGGTCGTAGTCTTCCTGAAACATGTAGCCGAGATACAGATGCCGATACTCGTCGTTGGTCATCGTCGTGTCGTTCTGGTTGTACTTGGCCATCAGTTTCGGGAAGTAGTACTGGCTCGAAGGGTCGAGCGTCGTGGAGCGTATCTCCTCCAGGTCAGGCTTGGCCACGGTGATCTTCCTCTTAGAGGCTGGTGTCTGCGGGGGCACGGCGGCCTGCCCGGCCCCGATGACGCCCACGAGGGCCAGGGCCACAAGCACGCGCCACCCCGCGCGGCGAGGCCGACGCAGGGAGTTGCGGAGGGTGGTTATGAGAGTGGTATGAATATGCATTTTCTATACGGGAAGGATCCGGATTTTTACTGTTTGCCGTAGAGGGCCACGAGGAGCACCAGGGGCACTCCTATCTCCATGAGCGTGATGGCTGTCGGGAAACCCTTCGCGAGCAGTGGCGTGAAGGCGCCGCCTGCCTGGGCCGTCTCCTGCTGTCCCTTTGGGGAGCGCACATAGATGAGGTATCCGAAGAAGATGCCTGCGGCCGTGGCCACGACCATCGAGCTGTAAGTGACCGCCGCGCTGACGCCCAGGCTGGAGGGTATGAGCCCCACGGCCAGGCCTGCCACGCCCCCGACGAGCATCTGGGCCATCCCGCCGCCGGCCGATGTCAGCTTGACAGGCTGCAGGATGGTGGCCGCCATCACGACGACCGTCATGCAGAGCCACCCGATGAGGATGGTGTTGTTGATGGGCAGCAGGGGCACGCCCGTGCCGTCCTTGGCCATGCTAAGCAGCACAAGCGCGATATACGACAAGGCAGGCGACAGCAACGGCCTCCGCCAAAGCAGGGCCACACCGCCCACATAAAGCAACATGCTCAAAATTATCAGGACTACAGTCATAGCGCAGCAGGATTACGCCCCACAGAGGGCAGTTTATATTATAACGCTCCCGCCGCCAAATTTATTGACCGGCCCTAATTCCTACTTCTTCAGCTCCGGGTAGGCGATGCGCGAATGATAGATCGTCCCCAGGCGCTTCTTGAAGGTGTCCTTGACCGTCTCCACATCCTTGTAGGAGATCGGCGACTCCTTGAAGAGACCCTCCTTGGCCTGACCGTCGATGATCTTGTCGACCAGGCCTCCGATGGCCTCGGGCGTGTACTCCTTGAGGGAGCGCGAGGCCGCCTCCACTGCGTCGGCCATCATCAGGATGGCCGTCTCGCGCGACTGCGGGTTCGGGCCAGGATACTGGAACTTCGTGATGTCAACCGTCTCCCCCTCCGGGGCGTTGTTGACAGCCGTGTTGTAGAAGTAGCGTGTCACGCCTCGGCCGTGGTGCTGCGAGATGAAGTCCTTGATGACGGCCGGCAACTTCGCCTTCGACGCCAGCGACAGGCCGTCGGTGACGTGCGAGATGATCTTCTGCGCGCTCGTCTCCGGGTCGAGGCCCGCGTGGGGGTTGACCCCGTGCTGGTTTTCGGTGAAGAAGATGGGACTCTCCGTCTTGCCAATGTCATGGTAGAGCGCCCCGGTGCGCGCAAGCTGCGTGTTGGCCCCGATGGCGCGCGCGGCCTCGGCTGCCAGCATCGACACCTGCATCGAGTGCTGGAACGTGCCGGGGGCCACCTCAGCCATCTTGCGCAGAAGGGGGTTGTTGATGTCGCTCAGCTCCACGAGCGTGACGTTGGACGTGAACCCGAAGACCTTCTCCACCACCACTATGAGGATATAGGCAAACGACAGCACCACGCAGTTGATGCCGAAGGCCCCGACGACCCTCCAGGAGAAGGACGCCAGCGTCCCCTCGCTCAGCAGGATCAGGGTCAGATAGGTGGCCACATACACCCCGAAGGTCAGCAACGCCGTGCGCATGAGCTGCCAGCGGCGTGTCAGCTGGTGGATGCTGAACGTGGCGCAAAGGCCCACGCTCAGCTCCATGAAGATGAACTGGAAGGGGAACGTAGCCACCAGCGCCGTGATCATCACCGTGGCCAGGAGCGAGAAGATGGCCGTGCGCGAGTCGAAGAACACCATTATGACTATCGGCACCATGGCGAACGGCACCAGGTAGAGCCCCATGCTGAAAAACTCGAACACCTCGATGGCGAAGACCACCGCCAGGGTGATGAACGTCATCAGGAAGGTCATCTTCCGCAAGTCGGCGTAGAAGGCGGGCCGGTAGAGCATCAGGTAGAGATACAGGATCGAGATGACGATAAGTATGTACAGTCCCTGCGCTATAAGGAAATAGGTGTGGGCCCCGCTCTCGCTCTGCGAGCGCAGGAGCATCTCCTGGTAGGTGTTGAGGTTGGTGAATATCTGCGGCGTCACTATCTCGCCGCGGTCCACGATGCGCTGCCCCTTCTTGATGACACCGAGGGCGGCATTGACGTTGAGGTATTCCTGGTTGCGGAATTTCTGGTCGGCCACGGAGTCGAGCACTATGTTGGGCACCAGGCAGATGTTGAGGGCCTTGGTCATGACCGGGTCGAGGCGCTGCTCGTGGCGCGAGCCCTGGTAGGCCGAGTCGATCATCTCGAAGGCCTTGGCAGGCGAGAGCATCCCCGTGGCGCTGACGCTGGCCACGAGCTTGTCGGTACCGTTCTCGTTGTCGACGCGCACCGTCGTCAGCCCCTTTTCGGTGATGTCGTCGTAGAGCTCGGCGGATAGGATGCCGCGGCTGTAGGCCTCGGCCATGAGCTGGGCCACGCGGTGCACCTCGGCGCCTCCCTGCGCTCCGCCCAGAGCCTTACGCAGGCGCGCCTCGGCGTCGCGCGCAACCTTCGGGTCGCGTCTGACGAAGGGCACGAACTTGGCGTCTATGCTGTCGCGCATGATGCGCGCCGAGGCGCTGTCGCGCATGATGGGCATGTCGAACTCCGCCGTCAGAAGCGGGTAGCGCCAGGGCTGGTTCTCCTCGTAGGTGTATGACTGGTGGTCGGCGCGGGGCACGAGCCACAGCAGTATGGCGATGGCGCCCAGGGCCAGCAGCAGGCGCATGAGGGCGACGCGCGATGGTATGAGAGTCTTGGTGTTCACGATTGTATGGCGTTGTCTTTTAGTTTCCTTCGTATCTTGGCACGTGTGCGCGGGGAGTTGCACCACTCCAGCCAGCATGGCTGCGGACGGACGTTGTCGGCGGTCAGGATCTCGACGATGTCGCCGCTCTCGAGGCGTCCGGAGGGATGCCGCAGCTGGCGGTTGACCTTCCCGCCGATGCACTTCTCCCCCAGACGGCTGTGCACGGCGTAGGCCATGTCGAGCACGGTCGCCCCCTTGCGCAGGCGCACTACCTCGCGCTTGGGCGTGAAGACGTATATCTCGGGCGAGAGCAGGTCGAGACGGATGCTGTCGAGGCTGTCCACGCCGTCGGGCGAGGGATTGTCGAGAATCTCCTTGATGGCCTTCATCCCCTCCTCGAGGGCGAGAACTCCGGGCGCCCCTCCCCCCTCCTTGTATTTCCAATGGGCGGCGAAGCCCAGTTCGGCGATGTCGTCTTGCGTACGCGAGCGGATCTGCAGCTCCACCCAGTGGCGCCCGTCAGGGGTGGCGGTGACGTGCAGGGCGCTGTAGCCGTTGCTCTTGGGCACCGTCACCCAGTCGCGGTCGCGCTCGGGGCTGGTGGCGTAGAGGGAGCGGATGATGTCACGGATGGCGAAACACACCTCGCCGTCCGTCATCCCCTCGCGGCTCTCGAAGATGATGCGCCCGGCATATACGTCATATATCTGCTCGAATGATATTCCCTTGACCTGCATCTTGTTGTGGATCGACCATGCGCTCTTGACCCTCGTCTTGAGCCTGTAGTCCAGGCCCATGGCATCCAGTCTCTCGCGCACCGGGGCGATGAATCCCTCCAGCAGGCGGCGAGACTCCTCGCCGGTGTGCTCGATACGTCGCTTGATGTCGGCGTAGGCCTCCGGGTGGAGGTGGCGGAAGGCAAGGTCCTCAAACTCCTCCTTGAATGCGTTCAGGCCCAGGCGATGGGCCAGGGGCGCGTAGACGTACAGCGTCTCAGCGGCTATCTTGGAGGCTTTCGCCGGGGGAAGCTCGTGGATGTGGCGGATGTTGTGCATCCGGTCGGCCATCTTGACCAGTATCACCCTCACGTCCGTCTCCATCGAGGTCAGGAGATTGCGGAAGCGGGCTGCGTCGACGTTGCGCTCCGTGGCCAGCACGCCCCCCGATATGCGGTCGAGCCCCCCGACGATGTCGGCGATCTTGTCGCCGAATGCCTCGCGCACCTCGTCGAGGGTGTACTCGCGAGTCTCCAGCACATCGTGGAGCAGGGCGGCGCATATCGAGGTGGAGCCCAGCCCCAGCTCGGAGGCCACGATATGGGCCACCTCCAGGGGATGGGTGATGTGGGGCGCCCCGCTGTGGCGCCGGCGCCCAGCCTGAGCCGTTAGCGCAAACCTGTAGGCACGCTCCACACGCTCCACACGCTTGCGATGCGTGGAGCGCAGGTACATCTTTATAAGGGCATGCAGGGAGCGCTCTATGTCGCGCTGCTCCTGAGCGGTGATGTCCGGTGAATAGTAACTCATGGCCTTCAGGATTGACGTTGCAGGCAAGCCCGGAGGTTTGCCAAGGGCAAAGTTAATCAAAAAACTTCTAAAAACAAAAGGTCTGGCCATCTCCCGATGACCAGACCTTTCCCGCCATGTGATATCCAGCCTCCACCGGCGGTGCGTTGCCCGAATCGGATCAGCGCATGCCGTCAGCAGAGAGCCGGCTTCCGAATCATTGGCGGAGGATAGAAATTACTAATGTATATAACCCAAAATTTAGACAATTATATCTTCTCTTCCGTCGCCGGGCAGCATGGCCCCGAAACGAATGGAAAATACATACATTGATATGGCAGTGTCTTCTGTATGGAGTTCGGCGCGGAGACTTCCACCCCGGGCCGGACGAGGCTTATCGTTTCATCATGTTTCATCATATCAACGCCCCCTCCGCTGCAAATATTAGTCTATGAAAGTTAAATGATGTGTAGCCCCACCGAGGCCTCCCATACCTACCGCTCCCATCCGATTGCCCCGATGCTCCCGATAGCTCCGATTGTTCCAATACCCTCCGATTGCTCCTCTCCCTTACCGGGTGGCAGCCTCAGCCCCCTTTCAAGCCCCAAAATCCCGCCAATCCCCCTCCAAAGTCTTAACAAAAGTTAAATTTACCCCTCCTGGCGCAAAAAATCCCTCCAGATCGCTTGCATGTCAAAAATATTAGCTACCTTTGCACCGTTTTTGATAGCAAAAAAAATTGTTTTATTATTTTAAAGTTAAAGAAGAAATGAAGAAGATCGTTCTCGCTCTCGCTGTTGTATTCAGCGTAGCAATGGTATCTTGCGGCCACAAGGCTGCTGACAACGCAGCTGACTCCGACTCTGTAGTAGCCGTTGAGGAGACTGAGGTAGTTGAGGAGACTGTAGCTCCCGACAGCGCAGCTCCCGCTGCTGACAGCACTGTAGCTCCCGCCGCTGAGGAGGCTGCTCCCGCTGCTGAAGAGGCTTCCAAGTAAGCTGCTCCCGCTGACAAAGCGAGACCACACCACAAATAAAAGCTCCATGAATCCCAGATTCATGGAGCTTTTATTTTATCCCCCTCCCCTTGCTTCAATCACGAATGTTCCAATCACGACGATGGCGGCTGCCAAATGTAGCAGCCGCCATCGTCGGTCCCATGTCTTATGGCGTCTACTGTGCGTCCCGATCGTAGTGGGGCATGTCGTCGGGCAGGGGGATCGAGATCTCCACAAGACCGGCGATCTTGCCATCGCGACGCCAGGGCGTCTGATAGATCACCTTCATCCGGCCATTCTTGCGTATGGTGTAGGCATTCGTATCCCCCGTGGCCAGCATGTGGCGGATCATCGCCTGCGCCCGCTCGGGATGATAGTCGAAGAGGGAGTGACCGATGATGTCGCCATGCCGCGCGAATGTCTGCCGCGACAGCTCGTTCATGTACAGTATCCTCCCTTCGGCGTCGCACACCGTCACCGCGCAGCCGATCCCCTGCGCCCAGTCAGGTGTCAGGCCTTCGGCCACCCGCCCCCAGTCTCCCAAAATCTCCTCTTTATTCATAGCTTATTTGGTCATGGTATATTTACGCGAAGCCAGGCGGTAGCCGTCGCAGAAGACCTCCACCAGGTACTCGCCCGGCGTCAGCGTGGCGTTG
Organism: uncultured Sangeribacter sp.; assembly: GCA_964531005.1. GTDB lineage: Bacteria > Bacteroidota > Bacteroidia > Bacteroidales > Muribaculaceae > Lepagella. The sequence goes on from CAZHCM010000048.1 coordinate 12,646, forward strand.
ACGTCCCAGTACATGGTCACGGATAGCTCCTCGTTATTATACTCCACCTGCCGATGCGCCGTGGCAGGCACGTTGGCCCCGTCAAACGGGAAAGTGGACGCGCCCCCAAGCAACGCCCCCTCCGGCGTCAGGATGCGTACATAGAAGTCCTTCATGCCGGGCGAAGCCGTGTTGTTGGGACTGACAGTGAAGGAGACGGCCAACTGGCGCGCCTTGGTGATGTTCTTCTCCTTCTTCCCCTTCTTGTTGAGGGCCTGGAGCGAGAGGGAGGTGATGTTGAGCTTGCGGGCGAGCTTGACGGTCTGGGTCAGTTCGGCATTGCTCTTGGTGGCGGTTGTCACCTCCGAGGCAAGCTGCTGGTTGCGCTCGTTGACGCTCTCCAGCTCCCGGCGGAGCCCTTCGTTCTCCTCGCCAAGCCGGCGTATCTCCTCCAGATAGTGGCGCACGATCCCTTTCAGCGTGGCGATCTCGTCCTCCAGCTTCTTGATGCGTGCCCGGTTGGCGGAGTTGTTGCGCTTCTCCTGGTCGAGCTCGCGCAGCAGACCCTCGACCTTCATGCGCGCCTCATTGTATTGGTGCACGAGGGAGTCGTTCTTCAGATAGATTTGCTGGTCTTCATACTGAGAGAAGTCGGCGTTGAGCTGGTTGAATTCCGATGTCAGCGTCAGGCGGTCGTTGGCCAACGCCAGCGAGTCGGCGCGGGCCTCCGCGTCCGCAGCAGCCGAATTGGCGCTGGAGTTGTTGAATATGAGCACTATGACGAGCGCCACCAGGCACACCATCAGGCCGATGCCTCCATAGAGGATGATTTTCTGGTTCTTGTTCATACACACGGGTGTTTCTGCGCCACAAAGTTACTAAATTTTTCCCATCCCACCACACTTTCCCCCGATTATCGCAATCTGTAGAGTCAACTGACAAGTGCAAAATTACAACACACGTTTGAAAAATTCAAGTT
>CAZHCM010000049.1:0-13518 GCA_964531005.1 uncultured Sangeribacter sp.
AGAAGCTGAGGAAGAGGCGCCGGAACATCGGCCAGAGCACCACGATGGTGGAGCACACCGTGCCGGCGTGCAGGATGATGTCAAACTGCATGGCCTCGCTGCCCGGAAGCTCGATGCCCAGAATTTCGCGAAAAATCACAAGATGGCCGCTGGAGCTGATCGGGAGATACTCCGCCAGGCCCTGTACAATGCCCAGGATGAGGGCGTCTAACCAAGTCATGTCTTAATGTGGTGTCGGGAGAGGGTTGGTGTGTGATATGGAATAGGGGTTGATTTTCAGGATGCCTTGCCCGGGGCGCCGGAGCGTCGCTTGCCGTCGGGGTTGGCCACGATGGCGAAGGCCATCGACAGGAATCCCAGGAAGGCGATCGTGGGGCCGACGATGATGCGGCGCGTGCTGAAGATGTCGGGGTTGAAGCCCCCGTCGACCGTCGAGCCGGAGCCGGTCATGAGCAGGAAGCCCACGAGGATGAGCGCCAGCGAGGCGGTCATGAAGATGAAGTTGCGGCGTCCGAAGGGGCGTTGCGCGGCGTCGGTCTTCTTGATGGGGGCGGGAGATGTGGAGGATGTTTCTATCATCGGTGTCTTGTTAGTCGGGAAATCGGAAATGGATGTCGGGGTGTGAGGTGCCGGGCGCGAGACTCAGCGGAAGAGCTGGTCGTAGTCCTTGTGCAGGTATCGCGTGGTGGCTATCGAGGAGGCTATCATGCAGAGCAGGGCTCCGGCCAATATCAGGCCTCCGGCCGTGATGCAGAAGTATTCCCAGGGGATGGCGGCCGTGACGTCGGCCAGGCCCATTCCCGGCGCCGCGGCAAGCGCCGTGGCCAGCACGCCGGAGGCTATCAGGCCCGCCAGGACGCCCGACAGGGTGTTGACGCGCACGAAGGGACGCCGGATGAAGCCGTTGGTGGCCCCGACGAGCTGCATGGTGTGGATGGTGAACCGTCGCGAGTAGATCGAGAGGTGCACCGTATTGTTGATCAGCACGAAGGATATGACTATGAGCACCAGGGCTATGCCCCCCAGTATCATGGTGAGGCGCTCGATGTTCTGGTGCATGTTCTCGACCATCGTGGCGTCGGGGGCGGCCACGTCCTCCACGCCCTCCACCTTGCGCAGGCCGGCGGCTATGCCGGCGAGCTTTCCCGGCGAGGCGTACTCGGCGGCCACACTGAAGGTGATCTCGGGCGAGAGCGGGTTGACGCCGAAGACCTGCTCGAGGTCTTCGCCTGTCTCCTCGGTCCATGCCTTGAGGGCCTCCTCCTTGGTGATGAGGCGGACGTTGCGTGCATATGGCTGCTTTTCCACGAGGGCGCAAACACGGGCGGCGCGGTCGTTGCCGACGGTGTCGGCCATGACCACGCTAAGTTCGATCTTTTCACGCAGGCGCCGGCTCTCGCCGGCGGCTCCCAGGCTGACCAGAGTGATCATGCCGATGATCAGCAAGACCAGGGTGACGCTCACCACGGTGGTCAGATGGGCGGCAAAATATGAGATTTTGACCTCTTTCTGTTGTTTCATTTCCGCCTTTGTCAGGGGGTTGAGGGTGCAAAGATAATAAATTTAGGAGCCTTTGTCAAGTATCGGTGACATTTTTTGATGTTTTTTATATTCCTCCCTCCTCCCGCGACCACCTCGCCGGAGAGTTTTGCCACCTTTCATTTTGCATTGCCGCGCCGATTGATTATCTTTGCACCCATGACTGACGACTCAATGACGCTGAGGGCGGCCTATTACACCCTCGGCTGCAAGCTCAACTATGCCGAGACATCGGCCATAGGCAAGATGCTCTCCGCACGCGGCGTGGTGCGCGCCCGAGGCGAGGAGCGCCCCGACATATGCGTGGTCAACACCTGCTCCGTCACCGAGGTGGCCGACAAGAAGGGTCGGCGCCTCATACGCAGCCTCGCCGCCCGCTGGCCCGAGGCCACGATGGTCGTGACCGGATGCTACGCCCAGCTCAAGCCCGACGAGGTGGCCGCCATCCCGGGGGTCGACATCGTGCTCGGCTCGGACGAGAAACTGCGGATGGCCGACTTCCTCGACCGCTGGCGCGAGTCGCGCCAGCCGGTGGCGGCAGTGACCCCGACTTTCGAGATCCGCGAGTTCCGCCCCTCGTGCGAGCGGGGCGACAGGACGCGCTGGTGGCTCAAGGTGCAGGACGGCTGCGACTACTTCTGCACCTACTGCACAATCCCCTTCGCGCGCGGCCGCTCACGCTCGGGGCGCATCGCCGACCTTGTGGCGATGGCCCGCGACGCCGCCTCGCAGGGGGCCAGGGAGATCGTGCTGACCGGTGTCAACGTCGGCTGCTTCGGCCTGGATACCGGGGAGTCCTTCTTCGACCTGCTACGCGCCCTCGACGCCGTGGAAGGGATAGGGCGATACCGCATATCCTCGATCGAGCCCAACCTCCTGACCGAGGAGATAGTGCGCTGGATGGCCACGGAGTCGCGCGCCTTCATGCCCTCATTCCACATCCCCCTGCAGAGCGGCTCCGACGCCGTGCTCCGGCTGATGAACCGCCGCTACGACACCTCCCTCTTCGCCTCCCGCATCGCCATGATACGCCGTCTCATACCCGACGCATTCATAGGCGTCGACGTCATAGCGGGGGCCCGCGGCGAGACCCCGGAGGAGTGGGGGAGGGCCCTGGAGTTCGTTAGCTCGCTTGATGTCGACCGCCTGCATATATTCCCCTATAGCGAACGCCCCGGCACACGCGCCCTGGGGATCGACCATGTCGTCTCGCAGGAGGAGAAGCACCGGCGCGTGGCCGAGCTCTCGCGCGTCTCCGACCGCAAGATGCGCGCCTGCCTGGAGAAGTTCGCGGGCACGGTGCGCCCCGTGCTATGGGAGCATCCGGCCCATCCGGACGACACCGTCATGCACGGCCATACCGACAACTATATAAGGGTGTCGGCCCCGGTCGATGCCGCCCTCTTCAATACCGTTACCCCCACGCGCCTCATCGGCGCCGACCCCTCCGACGCGGAGACGATGCTCGGTGAGGTGGTGGCCCAAACCATAGACGGCCATGAGTGAGAAGGGAGAGAAGAAGAAGCTGGGGGTGATAATCCTCAACTGGAACGGCCTGAAGCTGCTGCAGGAGTTTCTGCCCGAGGCCGTGCGCCACACCGTCTCCCCGGAGACGGACCTGGTGGTGGCCGACAACGGCTCGACCGACGCCTCGGTGGAGTGGGTGCGCTCCAATTGGCCACAGGTCAAGGTGCTGGAGCTGGACCGCAACTATGGCTTTGCCGAGGGCTACAACCGCGCCATTGCCATGACGCGATACGAATACACCATCCTGCTCAACTCCGACGTGCTGGTGGCGCAGGGATGGTGGCGCCCGCTGCTCGCCTTCATGGAGTCGCGTCCCGAGGCGGGAGGGTGCCAGCCGAAGATACTCTCCTGGCGCGAGCGCGACCGCTTCGAGTATGCCGGGGCCGCGGGGGGATACCTCGACCTGTTAGGGTATCCATATTGCCGGGGCCGCATGGGCGACAGGACGGAGCCGGACCGCGGACAGTACGACACGCCGCCGCTGGAGGTGGCCTGGGCCACAGGGGCGGCCCTGATGGTGCGCACCTCGGTCTATGAGGAGGTGGGAGGACTGGACGCGGCCTTCTTCGCCCATATGGAGGAGATAGACCTCTGCCTGCGAATGCGAGCCGCCGGTCATCCTGTCTTCGCCGTGACCGACAGCGCCGTCTGGCATGTCGGGGGCGCTTCGCTGGCGCAGGGGAACCCTCAGAAGACCTATCTCAATTTCCGCAACAACCTCCTGCTTCTCCACAAGAACACCCCTCGCCTCTCGGGCGACTGGCTCCTCTTCTGGCGACGCCTGATGGACACGGCCGCCTGGGGGATGTTCCTGGCCAAGGGAGACCGGGCCAACGCCTCGGCGGTATTGCGGGCTCACAAGGATTTCCGTCGGATGCGTCGCGACTACCCCTCGCGTCCGGCCCGCAGCGCCCTCAAAGGGCTCCCCGGGCGCCGCAGGCTCGTAGCCTGGGAGACCCTAAAAAGCCTCTTCCGCCCTGATTAATCCTGATAAATCCAATCAAGCAAAAATGAGAATCTTAGTGACCAATGACGATGGCTTCCAGGCCCGTGGCGTGCATGAGCTGATGCGCTTCCTGCTCCCCTACGGCGAGGTGGTGGCCGTCTGTCCCGACGGGCCCCGCTCCGCGCAGTCGATGGCCCTGACCTTCATCCATCCCCTGCGACTCACAGAAGTGCCCTCGCCGGTGGAGGGCGCGCGCCTCTACAAGACCAACGGCACGCCGGTGGACTGCGTGAAACTCTCCCGCTACACCCTCTTCAAGGACCGGTTGCCCGACCTCGTGGTCTCCGGCATCAACCACGGCTCCAACTCCGCCATCAACGTCATCTACTCCGGCACGATGGGTGCGGCCTTCGAGGGGTGCGCCCTCGGAGTGCCGTCGGTGGGTTTCTCGCTGACCACTCACCGGCCCGACGCCGACTTCGAGGGTTGCCGGCGCTTTGTGGACATGCTCGTGCCCCAGCTCCTCCGCCACGGACTGCCTGAGGGGGTCTGCCTGAACGTCAACATCCCGGCCGTCACCACCTATCCCACGGAGCTGCGCCTCACGCGCCAGGCGCGGGGCAACTGGACCGAGGAGTACCGCCGCTACACCGACCCCCAGGGAGAGCCTTTCTACATGGTCTGCGGGGAGTTTCACAACGAGGAGCCGGACGCCCAGGACACCGACGAATGGTGCCTGGCCCACGGCATTGCCTCCGTCACCCCGCAGCTCCTCGACCGCACGGCCCCGTCGGCCCCGCAGTGGCTCCGCGAAGCCTATTCGCGGTAGTAGACGCGCTTGACGCGCGGCGAGACGGAGGTCAGTATTTCGTAGGGGATGGTGCCCAAGGCGTCGGCCAGGCGATGGATCGGGGCTTTGGACCCGAACACCTCCACGCTGTCGCCCACCCCGCAGGGGATCTCCGTGACGTCGATCATGCAGGCGTCCATGCAGATGTTGCCCAAGGTCGGGGCCTCCCGCCCGTTGACGAGCACGCTCACCGCCCCGCACCCGAAGCGGCGGTTCATCCCGTCGGCATAGCCGATCGGGATTGTGGCCACGCGCGTCTCCCGCTCCAGCACCGTCCGCCGGCCATACCCGATGCTCTCGCCGGCGGGGAGGGTGCGCAGGTTGACTATCACGGTGCGCAGGGCCGACACCACGGCCAGCGGATGCTCGATGTCGGGGGGCAGGGTGTTGACCCCATACAGCCCGATGCCGAGGCGCGCCATGTCGTAGTGCGCCTCCGGGAAACGCAGGATGCCGGCCGAGTTGAGGATGTGGCGCAGGAAGGGACGCTCCGAGCGAGAAAGCATGTAGAGGGTGCATCGCTCGAAGAGGTCCAGCTGGCGGTGCGTGTAGTCGTCCATGTCGAGGGCGTCGGCCGTCGCCAGGTGTGAGAACACCGACCGGATCTCCACGCCACGCTGCGACTCCACCAGGTCCATCAGCGCCGGCAGCTCCTCCTCCACAAACCCCATGCGGTGCATCCCCGTGTCGAGCTTGATGTGGATCGGATACCGCTCCACGCCATAGCGCGCCGCCTCCCCGATGACGTCGCGCAGCATGTCGAAGGAATATATCTCCGGCTCCAGGCGGTTGGCAAACATCACCCCGTAGTTGACCACCCGGGGGTTCATCACCATCACGGGCATCGTGATGCCCCGGCGGCGCAGGTCGAGCCCCTCGTCGAGCACGGCCACGGCCAGGTAGGCCGCCCCGCAGTCCTGGAGCGTCTTGGCTATCTCGTAGCTCCCCGCGCCATACCCCGAGGCCTTTACCATCGCCACGAGGCCCGTCTCCGGCGGCAGCTTGCTGCGGAAGTAGTTGTAGTTGTCGACCACCGAATCCAGATTGACCTCCAGTACCGTCTCGTGCGTGCGGGCCTCCAGGCGCTCCAGTATCCTGCCGAAGCCGAAGCGGGGCGCCCCCTTCAGCAGCACGATGTCTCCGGCGAAGTCGGCCGGCGACATCGAGGAGAGCAGGTCGTCGGTCGAGGCGAAGAAGCGCGCCCCCTCGCCGAAGAGGTCGCGGTGTTGCGACAACACCGGGCCGACCCCGATGAAGCGGCTGACCCCGCTGTGGCTCAGCAAGGCGGCGATGCGCCGGCACGTGTCGGCCTCGTCGGTGGCCTCGTGGTCGAGGTCGCTCAGAATGACCACCGGCTCCTGCCCCGGGGTGGCGCGGCGCCGCATGAAGTCGAGCACCGGGCGCAGCGACCCGAAATCGGCCGTATAGGAATCGTAGATCACGCTGCAGCCGTTGACGCCGTCCACCACGTTGAGACGCGTCCCGATGGCAGTCAGGGCCGGAAGACGGTTGACAAGAAACTCCGCGTCCACCCCCGTGGCCAGGGCATAAGCCAAGGCATGGGCCACGTTCTGTCGCGTCGCCTCGTCAGGGAAGTCGCCGCGCAGGGTGTGCTCCCTCCCCTCGTGGCGGAAAGTCAGCGTCCCGTCGTCGTCATACCTCACCCAGAGCGGGGCCGCAGGATCCTTGGTCGACCATCCGAAGAGGGTCAGGCCCTCGCGGGCCAACGCCTCCACAGCCTCCGCCACCCGGCGGTCGTCGCGGCAATAGACGATGAGGCGCGTCTCCGGGGAGGCGGCCAGGGAGAGCTTTTCGGCTATCTTGGCATCTATGGAGGGGAATCCCTCGGCGTGCGGCGTGCCGACGTTGGTGACGATGACCGCGTCCGGACGTATGATGTCGCGCAGAGGGGCCATGTCGCCCCGGCGCGAGATGCCGGTCTCGATGATGGCCAGTTCGGTGCCCTCGGGTATCTCCCAGAGGGAGAGGGGCACGCCGATGCCGCTGTTGAAGCTGCGCGGCGAGCGGGCGATACGGCGCAGAGGGGAGAGGAGCTGGAAGAGACATTCCTTTACGGCCGTCTTACCGCGCGAGCCGGTGATGGCCACCACGCGGCGCGCCCGCTTGCGGCGGCTTGCGCCGACGCCCTGCAGGGCCTGCAGCGTGTCGGCGACGCGCAGGAAGCGCGCCTCCGGCATCTCCTCCCCCTCGCGCGGATGCCAGTCGTCGGAGACGACGAAGGCCCTCACCCCCGCCCGGTAGAGAGGGGCGATGAAGTGATGGCCGTCGCCTGTGCGGGTGCGCAGGGCGAAGAAGAGGGAGTGGCGCGGGTCGGTGAGCGACCGCGAGTCCGTGAGCAGTATGCGGATGTCGGGGTCGGGCCCTTCGGCCCGATCCTGATGCAGTATGGAAGCTATGCGTGAAAGTCTCATACTGCAAAATTAAGGAATAATTTCTACATTACAAACTTGCGGCCCGCCACAATGTAGACGCCCTTGCCGAGGGCTCGGAGCGTGTAGGGCTCGCCAGCCTTGACCTCGCAGGTGGCCACTCGCACGCCGTCGGCGCGGAAGACGTCAACGCGGCAGTCGCGGCCGCTGTGGATGGTCAGGACGCCGTCCCTGGCCTCCACGCGCAGCGTGGCGTCGCCCTTCACCATCGGCAGGGCCGACTGCGGGCTGAGGATGCGCACTGCGCGGGCAGCCCCGGCGCGGGTCACGTAGGCCTCCAGCGGAAGCGGGGCGACGCCGGCGTGGAAGGCGGAGCCGGGGAGCAGGAGCTGCCCGGCCTCGTCGGTCAGGTCGTCGATGCCGACGTTGAGGCCCAGGGCCCCGGCCAGCTCATCCGAGGGGAGCGGTAGCCACAGCGAGCGGAACTCGCGGCCCGAAGCCCAGGTCACGGCGTAGGGGGCCGTGGTCTCGGGAGTGATGCGCATGGCGCGGTCGTTGGCGAAGGTCACCTCCCCGCTGATGTTGTAGCGGTCGATATACTCCCCATTGTTGGGCATCGCTATGATGTATGGCACGCCGGCCTTAAGGGCCGTGGCCTCCTTCCAGTCGCCGGAGGCGTCGGCCTCCGACAGCCAGTAGGGATACTGGAAGACGATGTTGGTCACGGCGGCGAAGGGGGTGAGGTCGCGGCCGTCGGCGGTGCGCACCGTGCGCACGTCGAAGGGGAGCACGATGGTCTCCCAGCCGGCTCCGCCGTCGATGGCCGTGGTCTGCGTGAACTTCTTGGTCATCTCGCTGTGCGAGGCGGTGAAGGGGAGGACGGCGCGGAAGGCACGTCCCGGCATGAGCACGAGTCGGGCGCATACGCCTTCGCCCTGGCCCATTACCACGACGTTGTCGGTCTTGGATTTGGGGGCATGCTTAGCGTCGGCGACGTAGAGCAGCATGTTGGGGTTGGCGAGGCTTTCGGCCACCGAGGGGTCAATGGCGCGGTCGGGGCGCCAGATGAGGGAGGTCAGACGCTGGCAGTCGTCGAAGGCTCCTTCGCCCACGGCGTCCACGGTCTCGGGCACGGACACCGAGAGCAGGTCGTCGCATCCTGCGAAACCATACTCGCCGATGGCGGTGACGGCAAACTCAAACTCGCCGCTGAAGGCCCGCTGCGGGATTTCGAGGTCGCCGGCCACGGCGTTGCCACCCTTTTCGGCGTTGCCGCCGCGTGTCTGGCAGGTCATGGCCTCGTTGTCTGTGACCACATACCATAGGCCCTGGTACTCGAACTCCGAGCCCACTTCCGGCGCTGGGGTGCCCCGGTCGATGAAGTAATGGAGCTCGACGGCCTCGCTCAGGCCATACTGTTCTTCATATACGAGTGCGCCCTCGGGGATAGATACGATATACTCGCCGGTGCCATATTCGCCCGGGAAACTGATGTCGAAGCGGGTGATGTCGGCCGTGTCGTAGTCGAGGGGTGAGGTGGCGATTGTCTCGCCGGCCTCGTTGAGCAGGCGGGCAAACTTGCTTTCGTCCTTGCTGCCATACAGTACGCGGCCATCGACATTCCAGAAAGTGCGGATCTCCTCCAGCGACTCCACCTGCGAGCCGTCCGCCGGCTCCGCATAGTTGAAGGTCACGGGCTCGAAGACCATGTCGACCCTGTAGATGAAGTCTTGTGGCTCGCAGGTTGTCGTGCTGCCGTCGGGCCAGATGAAGTTTATGCTGTGGTCTCGAATGGACACTATATATTCACCTCTTATGGACCGGTTGTCACTTTGAGGCACCTTGACAGTTATCTTGTTGCCTTCATATGTGCCCGGACACTGACGTTTCGCGCCCTCGGGGTTGGTTATCAGTATTGGGTTTCCTCCTACGATATTCCTCTTGATGGCTTCCGGCCCTTCGACTGTGATGACGAACTCCGCAGGAAGCTCATCGTAGTCGCCGGGAGCCGGCTCCAGGGTGATGGTAGCTGCTCTTTGGTCGTACTGGATGGTGTAGTGCAGAATGACTGGCTCGCTGAAAACGAAGGTATTGGGATCCACCAGTGCTCCCTCGGGGATTCTAACGGTGTAGTCGCCCATGGGGAGGACGGCCTCCTCCACGGCGATGGCAAACACCTTCGTCTCCGCAGGCTCGTCGTTGTCGGGAGTGAGTGTGGCGGTGCAGACAGCATTGCCTTCTGCGTCGAGTATCTGCAAGGGGATGTTGGCGTCATAGTTCATTTCACCTGTGCCGCCGTTCCAATAGGTCTTGATGCCGTCGATGGTCTCCACCGTAGACCCGTTGGCCGGATCTGCGTAGGCGAGGGTTATGGGCATCGGAATTACTACCGTCGGGTGGAGGGTATAATTGAGGGTGACGGCTTCGCTTACGGGCTGTCCGTCCTCATCCATGAGTATGCCTTCCGGGATGAGGATGGTGTAGTCACCCGGCGGCAGGTCGGTGTCGCGCAGAATAATGATGTAGTTGGAGAAGTCATTGAAATCAATGTCAAGGACTCCGGTTGTGAGAACATCACCGTTGGCATCCAGCACCGATACGCTTAGGTCATAGTTTACTGTCAGCTCACGATCGCCCGTGTTCCAGTAGGTCTGAATCCCGTTGAGGGTCTCGACGGTGGATCCGTCGGCGGGGATGGCGTAGTTGAAGGTGACGGGTTCGGGCGCCGCAGGAGGCAGCGAGCCATCCTTGGCATTGACACGCTTGAAGAGGTTCCAAGGCGTGGTGGCGGCAATGGCCTCCAGCGTGGCGTTGGGCATGTTCAGCACCGCATTGTCATAGACCTGCGTGTCGAAGCAATTCCAGTTAGCCTCAACGGGGGTCTGTGCATAATAGACCACCTCGGTTATGGCGTTGCTGTTTTGGAATACCCTGCCTTGCAGTTCTGTGATGGAAGCCGGGAGTACCACCTTAGTCAGAGCGGTGCAATCACCGAAGGCATTTCTTCCGATAATTGACACTGATTCGGGAAGCTCTATGGACTCTAAGGCCGAGCAATAATGAAATACGTCATCATTGATTATAGTTACAGTCGAGGGAATGTCGATAGACGAAAGGGATGTGCATCGCCAGAACATGTTGCCACCCATCTCTACTAACGAGCTGGGAAGCGTAACGTTGGCAAGGTTATAGCAATTAGTGAATGCATTACCCCCGATGGTCTTGATGCTTTCGGGAAGTGTGATGCTGACGAGGCTGGTACAGTCTCTGAAGAACTCCACTCCCAGTGTCTCCATGTTGTCAGGTAGAGTGACTGAAGTCAGCCCGACACATCCCATGAACATCCCTTCTCCCATAGAGGTGACGGTGTTGGGGATGGAGACCTCTGTCAAGTTTTTGCAATTGCTGAAAGCATGGTTGCCGAGAGTCGTGACAGAGGGCAGCACATCAATCGATGAAATCTGTGTGTTGTTGAAAGCGTAGCCTCCGATTGACACAAGCGTCTCCGGGAAAGTGACAGAGAGAATGGCTGTGTTGTTATTGAAACTTTGATCGGCGATGTGTATCACCGTGTATCCTATGTTGTCATAAAGAGCTACAGGAGGTATGTTGGCCTCCGCCATGGGATATTGTTTGCCGATGCCCGGAGGGATAAGTTCGCAGGTCTTGGCATCCAGGTCAAGTATTCGGTAGTAAAAATCACCATATTTGAAGGAGTCCCCTACATGGTGCACGGGGGTCAAAGTCACTTTCAAGGTACCGGTGTTTGCACCCTTTTCGCAAGTGAACTCAAAGTCGTACTTCCCCGGCTCAAGATAGAAAGCTAATCCGGAGGCTTTATAGGCTGTATATGAACGACCCATGACTACTTCAACATCCTCTCCGCCAGTGCCGTAGATATTGATGCCGGAGCGGATCTTGAAATATGATGTTACGGCGGTGAGGGTGTACGTTCCAATCCAAGTGTTGGTCGTGCCAGCCTTAAGGGTCAAGGGGCGGCTGGTGTTGCTTTCATTCCATCCAGAGCCAAAATCACCAACGAGATATACCTCCGTGGCAGAGTCAGCCACATAGTCACCCTCCAAGAGGATGGTCTTGGCATTCAGATCAAGGGTTATTACGGCATTGTTGACAGTCCCATTCAGGAAGATATGGTTTGTACTGATGGCCAGGCCCGTCTTATAAGAATAGGGCACACCTACCTCAATGTTTCTGCCATTAGACAAGAGCCAATCACCTTTAGAGCTTTCCACAAGGAAGTCTCCATAGATTTGGGGAAGTTCGATTCTGTAGACCCCCGTCTTGTCATAGGTTGCGAACTCATATTCAGGACTTTTGTTTACCCAATTTTGGAAACCTCCGGAGATATACCATCCGGTGTTGGGGGTACTGATATGATCAAAAAGTTTCCATGGCGTAGTTGCCTGAATGACTGAGAGGTCAGCCTTAGGCATGGAGAGAAGAGCCGAAGCATATGTCGCGCTATCGAAACAGTTGGAGGGAGCAGTGATGGGCTTCGTGGCTGCATAGCTGATCGATGTCAGATCTGGACATTCGGCAAAGGCAATCTCATCGATGCTATAGAGGGAGGCTGGAAGGGCAATTGAGGTTAAACCTGATTCGTAGCATGACCCAAATCCAATTTTTTCCAAACTTGTAGGGAGTTCCAGTTCTTTCAAAGAGTAGCATTGATAGAAGGCTCCCTGTTCTAGCGATGTTATCTTGGCGGGAAGTTTCACTTCAGCCAAAGCCGGAGTCTTGCAGAATGCGTATTCTGATATGGAAGTCAACGCGTCACAACTTGAGAGATCAACAGAGATAAGCCCTGTCTCTTGGAAAGCCCCTTTTCCCAGATGGGTTATGGTGGAAGGAAACGCCACGCTTGATAGGTTGGGACATAGGGTAAAAGCTCCTTCTCCAATTGACGTTAAATTGGCTGGGAGTCTTACCTCTGCGAGATAAGGGTTCTTGAAGAATACGAACTCGGAGATGGATGTCAACCCGTCGCAACTTGAGAGGTCCACAGAGAGGAGACCGGCCTCTTGGAAAGCCCCGGGGCCGACTGAAGATATCGTGGAGGGTATAGAGATGGTTGATAAACCATTACATTTCCAAAAAGCTCCTGCTCCAAGTGATGTTAAATTGGCAGGTATCTCTATGCGTGATAAGGTGGGACATTGGGCAAAAGCTCCTTCTCCAATTGAGGTTAAATTGGCTGGAAGTTGCACATCCGAGAGAGTGGGATTCTGGCAGAATGCGTACGCGGCAATAGATGTCAACCTTTCGCAACGTGATAGGTCTACAGAGACAAGACCAGTCTCTTGGAATGTCGACTTGCCGAGTGAAGTTACCGAGGAGGGTATAATGATGCTTGATAAACTGCTACATTGCCAAAATGCATCTTCTTCAATAGATTCTAATCCTACTGGTAAATTTACAGATTGAAGAGAACGGCAATCACTGAATACATAACCGGAAATGGTTTTAAGTTGGGATGAGAGTGTCAAGTCAAGTGCAGTGAGTCCGGAGTGTTCGAATGCCCGTTCCCCAATGCTTGTTAGACCAGCTCCTCCGTTTAGAGATGAGAGGGACGTACTCGTATGGAAAGCATAGATACCGATTTCAGAAACCGATTCTCCGATGGTCAGAGATGTGATATTTTCAAGCACTGAGAATCCCCAGTCACCTATTCGCACGACTGTGTACTCCTCTTCTCCATCTGACACAGTAGAAGGGATAATTAAATCTCCTTCAAAATAATTCCCAGGAGTGGAATAAAATGTGGAATCAGTAATCCATTCTACGCTTCCTTGGCGTGTTTCACATATACGTGCCTCACGGTCAAGCACGGTGTACCACAGGCCATTGTATTCAAATTCCTCACCTTCTTCAGCAGCCTTGCGAGGAGCTTTTGACAGCATGCCGCTTTGGACTTTAGAGATTGGCTTGGACAAGGACTTTTGTGAAAGTTGATTCAGGGTCGCTGATGAAAGACCATGAGGGGGTGCAGGCTTTATGGGGCTCACATTCTGTGCTCCCAATGATAGGGACAGGATGAGGGAAGCGAGCAGGAGGAGGGTTAGTCTTAGGTGCTTCATGCTTAGGTTGTTATGGATGTTATGGTTAATGGTTAGGTGATTGGCAGGCTCGGTGGGGAGGATGCCGGGGCAGGGGCTTGGCCGGAGAGTCGCCGGGGGCGGCTGGGGGCTTTGCGGCCTGCAGGCGCAAAGTTAGGGAAAATTTTCGGAACTGGGAGGGATTTTTTG
>CAZHCM010000050.1:0-13246 GCA_964531005.1 uncultured Sangeribacter sp.
ATAACCAAAATGAATATCAAACCTTTAGCAGACCGCGTGGTCATCAAACCCACTCCGGCCGAAGAAGTGACCATGGCGGGCATCATCATCCCTGATTCCGCCAAGGAAAAGCCCCTCAAGGGCGAAGTAATTGCCGTGGGCAACGGCACCAAGGACGAAGAAATGGTCCTCAAACCCGGCGACACCGTGCTCTACGGAAAATATGCCGGCACTGAAATTGAACTCGACGGCGAGAAAATCCTCATCATGCGTCAATCTGACGTGCTCGCCACTATTTAATATATCTAAACAGCTATGGCAAAAGAAATTAAATTCAATATCAAGGCCCGCGAAGAACTCAAAAAAGGAGTTGACGCGCTGGCCGACGCAGTAAAAGTGACCCTCGGCCCCAAAGGCCGCAACGTAATCATTCAAAAGAGCTTCGGCGCGCCTCACATCACCAAGGATGGCGTCAGCGTGGCCCGCGAAGTTGAGCTCGACGACCAGTTCCAGAACATGGGCGCCCAGCTCGTCAAGGAAGTAGCCTCCAAGACCGGCGACGACGCCGGCGACGGCACCACCACCGCCACCGTCCTGGCCCAGAGCATCATCAACGTAGGCCTCAAAAACGTGGCCGCCGGCGCAAACCCCATGGACCTCAAGCGCGGCATTGACAAGGCCGTCAGCATCGTCGTGGAAAGCATCAAGGCCCAGAGCCGCGAAGTGGGCGACGACCTTAAGAAAATTGAAGACGTGGCCCGCATCTCGGCCAACAATGACGAAGCCATCGGCCAACTCATTGCCGAAGCCATGCGCAAGGTCAAAAAAGAAGGCGTAATCACCGTCGACGAAGCCAAAGGCACCGAAACCACCGTCGACATCGTCGAAGGCATGCAGTTCGACCGCGGATACATCAGCCCCTACTTCGTCACCAACACCGAGAAGATGGAAGCCGAAATGGATTCGCCCTTCATCCTCCTCTACGACAAGAAGATATCTAACCTCAAAGACATGCTTCCCATCCTCGAAGCCACGGCCCAGAGCGGACGCCCGCTGCTGATCGTCGCTGAGGATGTCGACAACGAAGCCCTCGCCACTCTCGTGGTCAACCGCCTGCGTGGCTCGCTGAAAATCTGTGCCGTCAAGGCTCCCGGCTTCGGCGACCGCCGCAAGGAGATGCTCGAAGACATCGCAGTCCTGACCGGAGGCACCGTCATCAGCGAGATCAAGGGCGATTGACCACGAGAGTGGCCAGGGCCTCGTTGTCGACATCCTCGGCGATGATGAGCAGGGGGCGACCGCTCTGAGCCACTGCCTCAAGAATGGGAAGCATGTCCTGAAGATTGGAGATCTTCTTGTCATACAGCAGGATATAGGGGCTGTCCATCTGACACTCCATCTTTGCGGTGTCGGTGACGAAGTAGGGGGAGATATAGCCTCGGTCGAACTGCATGCCCTCTACCACCTCCACGGTGGTCTCGGTGCCCTTGGCCTCCTCGACAGTGATGACGCCTTCTTTCTTCACCTTGCGCATGGCCTCGGCGATGAGGCGCCCGATCTCCTCGTCATTGTTGGCAGATACGCGGGCCACGTTCTCAATCTTTGCCATGTCGTCGTCGACTTCCTGGGCCTGGGCCTTGATGCCCTCCACGACTTTGGACACGGCCTTGTCTATGCCGCGCTTAAGATCCATGGGGTTGGCGCCGGCAGCCACGTTCTTGAGGCCCACATTGACGATGGCCTGGGCGAGAACGGTGGCGGTGGTTGTGCCGTCGCCGGCCTGGTCGCCGGTCTTGGATGCCACCTCCTTGACGAGCTGGGCGCCCATGTTCTGGAAGGGGTCCTCAAGCTCGATTTCCTTGGCTACGGTCACACCATCCTTGGTGATGTGGGGTGCGCCGAATTTCTTTTCGATGATGACGTTGCGACCCTTGGGGCCGAGTGTGACCTTGACAGCGTCGGCAAGAGCGTCGACACCTTTCTTGAGCTCTTCGCGAGCCTTGATATTGAATTTGATTTCTTTTGCCATAGTATTGCTTGAATCCGGTTAGATGATGATGTGATGGGAATCACTCGATGACGGCGAGCACGTCGCTCTGACGCATCATGAGATACTTGGTGCCCTCGAATTCTATTTCAGTTCCTGCATATTTCCCGTAGAGCACTTCGTCGCCTTCCTTGAGGACCATCTCTTCGTCCTTGGTGCCCTGGCCTACGGCGAGCACCTTCCCCTTGAGGGGCTTTTCCTTTGCGGAGTCGGGGATGATGATTCCACTCATAGTCACTTCTTCTGCGGCGGTGGGCTCGATGAGCACACGGTCGCCTAACGGTTTGATTGCCATGATTCGATTAAAAGGATTTTATAATTGTTTTGGTTATATCTTTTCTTTGTCTTTGAGACATGCAAACGGCGTGCCAATAATCGGCGCTCCCGCAGATTCCTGTCACGTCAATAATAAAACGCACGGCAGGCGGCGATGGTTCTGAGATGTGGAGGGCAAAGAAAGAAGGATACGCCAGTAAAAGGCAGAAAGGGACCGGATGCGAAAACCGGTCCCTTTCTGCCTTTGGCATCTCTCCATCATCCGGGGTCTTTGACCTCGGACAGAAGCTGGCACTTACTGTTATTTCTTGTAGAGGATATAGGTGCGTTCAGGGGCGACTATGCCGATGAGATGATGCTTCTTCACCTTGAATTCCTTGCCGTACACCTCATCGTAGTAGGTGCCGTCAGGGAGCGTGGTGGGCACGTTGACGTGGTTGGCCGAGGTGCTGAGGTTGACAATGGCCGCGCCTTTCTTGCCACGGTTGACAACGAGCACTTCCCCATTGTCGGTCATCTCCACCTTCTCCTTCTGGCCGTTCATTGCAGTGCGGAACTTGTTGACTGCAGCCACCTCGGGGTGCATGAACTCGTCGTTGCCTCGTGCTCCAAGCACATTGTCTCCCCAATAGTTGTCGCGTGTCGAGCCCATCGGGCGGCTGAAGAAGAGGGGGGTGCCGTTCTGACGTGCTGTCAGGAACACCCAGGCCGTGCGAATCTGCTCGTCGGTGAGGTGTGCGGACTCATGGGCGTTGCAATAGGTGTCGTGGCTCTCCACCCAAGTGGTCAGGTGTTCGGGGGCTACGGAATGGCGCCAGTCGGTGATGTCAAGATCTGCGGCCGAACGCTTGTCGAGCATCTCGCGGAGCACATGGCCGTAGGAAGAGGCGGTCTGCCCGAAATAATCGGCATATTCCTTCTCGGGAACATTGCGGTCCTGCAGGACCTCCCCATACACGAAGAGGTCTTCGTAAGGGACCGCCAACTGCACACCTTTCACGCTCTTGCGACCCGTGGCCACATCCCAGAAGTCGTTGTGCTTGACTCCGGCTGCCTTGTCCACCGGATCGCTGTGCACTCCGATGTGCTTGGCTGTGTCGTAGCGAAACCCTTTGACGCCCATCGAGAGGAGATCGTTGACAAACTCCATGTAGTATTTCTGGAAATCGGGGTTCTCGGTGTTGACATCCGGAAGCCCTCCGGACCCCCACAGCGTGCATTCGAGACGATCGTTGTAGTCTTGCACGGGATTGAGTCCCTGTGAGTGGTACATCTTGTCGCGTCCCCCAACGGCCTTGTAGAAATCGTCCGACACGGCGTCGATGTCGAAGGCTGTGTGATTTGGCAGGACGTCAACGATGACCTTGATGTCGTACTTGGCTGCAGAGTCCATCATCTGCTGCATCTGCTCGCGTGAGCCAAGGATCTGGTTGCCGATTTTCCAGTCAGTGGGCTGGTAGTAGTAATACCAGAATCCCTCGCCCCCCTTGTCGTCAAAAAGCTTTTTGCTGCCTCCCTCGGGGTTCCAGCATTCCTGCACGGGAGAGGTCTGGACCATGGTGAATCCTGCATCGGCAATCGACTTCATGTTGTCGGCGATGGCATCGAAATTCCAGCTCCAGGCGTGGAGTATGGACTCCGTGTTGGTGGCGTCCTTATGGACTGTGACGCGGTCGATGGCGGCACAGGGAGCCACGCACACAAGGGCCGCAGTCAGGGGAAGAAGAAGGGTCTTCATCTCTTATCGTTTGTTTTTTGGGTTATTACAGTGTGGTCTTATGCTTACGTAAGAATCTATCTCAGTGTGATGTATAACGCAGTTTAAGAGGCGAAATTATACGTCGTTGCGCGGCGTTATATTATTTTAACTTCGTCTACATCCTTGATGGCCCTGATATGCTTCAGGATGGATTGCAGTTCTCCGAAGGAGTGCACGAAGAAGGACATGTGGATGGTCACGATGGCATCGGTCGTGGACGTGTTGATGCTGCCGATGTTGAGATTGAGCTTGTTGGAAATGGAGTCCACGATATCGATCACCATATGAGGGCGGTCGACACACATGATCTCCACAGTGACAGGATATAGAGTCTCGTCCTCTTTATAGTCCACTGACTCGATGTTGTCTCCCCACTGCGAGGCAAGGCGTATGACTTCCATGCAATTGCGCTTGTGCACTGTGAGGGTGCCGTCGTTCTCACGGTAGCCCACCACCTCCTCCCCCGGGATAGGATGGCAGATGGGACAGCGCTTGAACGGGGATTCAGGCTGCTTGGAAAGCCAATACTGGATATGCCGGCGAGCCTTGTAGGTGACGCAGTCGTTGATCCAGTCCGGACGGGGATGCACCTCCGGATCGGTGTATATCTCCACGATGTCTCCGCGATGCAGGGGGGTCTTGATGGAGGCCAGACGCCCGTTGATGCGTGCGTACTTGGCATGAAGGCCAAGGTTGGTGTGGACTTCGAAGGCGAAGTCGAGTGCGGTGGCCCGTTGCGGCAGGTTGATCCCCTTGCCCTGGGGGGTGAAGACCATGATGTCGTCATTGTAGAATGCGAGCACCACATTTTCAATGAAGGGGCTTCCGTTATGGCTGTCCCTGGCGATTTGCTTCAGGCTTTGGGAGAAGCGGTCGAGCCAGCGGCAGATGTTGACGCGGTTGCGGTCGGCTGTGTAGCCAAGCTGGGAATTGCGTAGCATCTCCTCTGAGCTGATGTGAACCTCCTGCCACTTGCCGAAATCGGAGAGCAGCTTCATATGGAAGCTCTCGTAGCCGTTTTCTTTCGGCGAGTCGATGTAGTTGGATATGCCGCCGGGCTTCTCCTTGAAGCGGTCGGTTAGCAGCTTGTAGATCTTCAGGACCATCTCCTTCTCCGAAATACCGTCATCGCCCTTGAAGACTATCTCGATGAAATGCCGGTACTTCAGATGTTCGAAGTCTTCCTGATACTTGTTCATCTTCCTCCATAGGCTGTAAGGCTGTCGCCAGTCCACATAGACTCGGCACTTTATGCCGTGGGAGGTCAGGAGACGGTATATCTCGTCGGTAAACACCTTCAATCGCACTGCATTGACTTCCTTGTCCTGTTCGATCTGATGGACGAGGTCGGCATATTCGTGAGGGCAGCGGAACCGTAGGGAGAGGTTCTCAAGCTCCGTCTTGACGTTATATAGCCCGAGCCTCGTGGCGAGAGGCGCATAGAAATAGTCGGTCTCTCCAGCGATCTTCATCTGTTTGTCAGCCTTCATCGAAGAGAGGGTGCGCATGTTGTGGAGCCGGTCCGCGATTTTCAAGATCAGGGGGCGGATGTCGTATTGCATCGAGTTGAGAATGTGCTTGAAATTGTCAAGCTGCTTCGACAACTCGTACTTCTTCTTCTTGGGCTTCGTGACAGCCCTGACGATGAAGGCCACCTGGGGGCCGAACATCCGCTGGATGTCGCCGATGGTGGTCGGGGTGTCTTCCACCACATCATGCAGGAAGGCTGAAATCACGGTGTCCACATCCAGCATCAGCTCCTGGGCTGCTATCTTTGCCACCGCGAGGGGATGAAAGATATAAGGCTCGCCGGATTTGCGCTTCTGCAGCTTATGCGCTTCCCGGGCAAACTCGAAGGCCTTGCGTAGACGCGCCATGTCTTCGGCTGTGGAGCGAGGGGCCATGATGTCAAACACTTCTTGAGCCTTTCGCTCTATTTCAGCGGAATAATCCTTCTCGGCATCCGCTGCAAGTGAGGTGTTGGTGGTGGAAATCTTCTCCATAGGCTGAACGATATTTTGGAAAGTAAAATTAATACTTCGTAGCGAGAACTCCAATTTTTTATAAGGAAAATTTTTAGAAATTTTAATATTTGGCAGTTTTGCACTAATTTTGTGGAGTTATGAAAGCCCGATACGTTACCACGCCTGCTCACTCAGTCCAAGGAAAAGGGGGGCTGTATGTGCATGTGCCTTACTGCAAGCAGAAATGCATTTACTGCGATTTCTATAGCGGCGGCTCCCGCATCGCCGATTGGCGGCGATACGTGAAGGGAGTGCTTAATGAGCTTGAAGCCCGTCTTCCGGAGCTTCCCCATGTCATCTCCACCTTATACTTCGGCGGGGGCACGCCCTCTCTCATGCCTAAAGATGCATTTCTTCATCTTGTGGACGGAATCAGGAGGCTTGCAGGGGGAAGGATGGCTTTGGAAGAATTCACGCTTGAAGCCAATCCGGAAGACGTCACCCGGGAAATGCTCGAGACCTGGAGGCAGGCGGGAGTTGACAGGCTTAGCATCGGCGTGCAGACCCTGGAGGATGAGTTGCTGAGAAAGATAGGGCGGAGGCATGACGCTTCAAGGGCGTTGGAGGCGCTCGATGAGTCACTGTCAGTTTTTGACAATGTAAGCGTGGATGTGATGTTCGGGATACCGGGTCAAAGACTTGAGTCTTGGGAGCAAACACTGAAGACCCTTATCGAGCGAAAGCCTCCCCACGTCAGCTGCTATTCATTGATGTACGAGCCAGGCACTGCGCTTACACTCCTGCGCGATAGGGGGGATGTGAAGGAAGCAGATGAGGACCTGTCCGGCGAGATGTATATGGAGATGCGCACAATGCTGGAGTCTAATGGCTATGAGGGTTATGAAATATCAAATTTCGCACTTCCCGGCTTTCGCTCAAGGCATAACCATTCCTATTGGACAGGGAAGCCTTATCTCGGGCTTGGCCCAGCGGCGCACAGCTATGACGGAGACAGGCTCAGAAGCGCCAATCCCGGCGACGTGAAGGGATATCTCAAGGCATTTGCTCCTGAGAAAGGGGAGTGGGGAGAGTGGAAACGACAAGAGGAGCGTCTCAGTGATGAAGAGCTTTGGGAGGAGATGATCCTTACGCGCCTCCGGACATCCGAGGGGGTCCTGCTGGATGAGGTGAGATCGAGATTTGGCGAAGATGCCCTTAGGAGGCTGCTGGTTGATAGCGCAGGATTGGTGAAAGACGGGAAAATGGTGGCTGATGGCGCCAGTCTCCGGCTGTCAAGAGAAGGGGTCATGATTAGCGATGCCATAATGGTAAGGTTGATGTAAATGTGGCAAAATGATAAAATGGGGGCTAATTATACATTTTTAGCAAAAAAAAGTGTGTAGTTTAGTGAGAAATTACTAACTTTGTAACTTGAAATCAACAATAACGCAGAATTATATGTCAAGCCTGAGATTCAAAAGTGTCGAAGAGGCCATCTCGCGCAAGGCGGTGAAAGTCGAACTCCCCAAGGAGCGTGTCGACAAATATTACGCCTCCAACGTATTCAACCGTCAGAAGATGTTTGAATACCTTCCAAAGGACACTTACAATGCATTGGTGGACGCCATTGACAACAAGAAACCCATTGACCGCCACCTGGCAGACAGCGTAGCCGAAGGCATGAAACGCTGGGCCATAGAGCAAGGCGCACGCCACTACACGCACTGGTTTCATCCTCTGACAGACGGCACTGCCGAAAAGCACGACTCTTTCATCTCCCATGATGGGAAGGGAGGCGTTGTGGAGGAATTTGATGGCAAGCTGCTCGTGCAGCAAGAGCCTGACGCCTCATCCTTCCCCAACGGCGGCATACGCAACACCTTTGAGGCCCGCGGATACTCGGCCTGGGATATTTCGTCGCCGGCCTTCATCATGGGCAACACTCTCTGCATACCCACCATCTTCATAGCCTACACCGGAGAAAGCCTTGACTACAAGACCCCCCTTCTGAAGGCTCTCAACAGTGTCGACAAGGCAGCAACCCGAGTAGCCCGATACTTCGACCCTGAGGTCAAGCATGTGACCTGCAACCTCGGATGGGAGCAGGAATATTTCCTCGTGGACGAGGCTCTCTACGCCGCGCGTCCCGACCTGGCCCTGACAGGACGCACCCTCATGGGCCACGAGTCTGCCAAGAACCAGCAGCTCGAAGACCACTATTTCGGGGCGATCCCCTCACGAGTGGAGGCTTTCATGCTCGACCTTGAGATGGAGTGCCACAAGCTGGGCATACCGGCAAAGACCCGCCACAACGAGGTGGCGCCCAACCAGTTTGAGCTTGCCCCTGTCTTCGAGGAGACTAACCTCGCCAACGACCATAACCTGCAGTTGATGTCGCTGATGGCCGAGGTTGCTAAGCGCCATAACTTCCGGGTCCTGCTCCACGAGAAGCCCTTTGCCGGCATCAACGGCAGCGGCAAGCACAACAACTGGAGCCTTGGCACCGACAAGGGAGTGCTGCTATTCGCCCCCGGCAAGACACCTGAGGCCAACCTGCAGTTTATCGTCTTCGTGGCCAACGTAATGGCGGCCGTCCACAAGCACAACTCGTTGATGAAGGCCTCCATCGTCAACGCCACCAACGCTCACCGTCTCGGAGGCAACGAGGCGCCTCCCGCGATCATCTCGATGTTCCTGGGCAAGGAGCTGTCGAACATGATAGAGCAAGTGGAGAGCGAGGACTTCATGGAGAAACTGAAAGTGGCCGGAAAGGGAAAGATGACCCTCGACCTCGTGCAGATTCCTGATCTGCGCCAGGACAACACCGACCGCAACCGTACAAGCCCCTTCGCCTTTACCGGCAACCGCTTCGAATATCGCGCCGTGGGTTCGAGCGCCAACTGTGCCGCAGCCATGATCGCACTGAATGCCGCCGTGGCCGACCAGCTCAACCATTTTGCCGATGCCGTTGACAGCCGTGTCGAAAAAGGGGAGGACCGCAACACGGCCATCCTGACCGAGCTCCGCGAGACGGTGCGCCAGGCCAGCCCCATACATTTCGACGGCAACGGATACAGCCCCGAATGGCAGGAAGAGGCCGCCCGACGTGGCCTTGATGTGGAGACCTCAGCACCTCTCATCTATGACGCCTACCAGAAGCCTGAGACTGTGGAGATGTTCACACGCACCGGGGTGTTCACTCCCGTGGAGCTCCAGGCACGCAATGAGGTGAAGTGGGAGATGTACAGCAAGAAGATCCAGATCGAGTCTCGCGTCCTTGCCGATCTCGCCATCAACCATATCATTCCCGCTGCTACGCGTTACCAGAGCCAGCTGCTCGACAACGTGTTCAAGATCAAGCAACTCTTCGACGCAGACAAGAGCCAGAAGATAGCCGGCCAGGATATGCTTTCGATCGAGCAGATAGCCGACCACATCGCCGCGATACGCTCTGGCGTAGACGACATGGTGGAGAAGCGCCACCGTGCCAACCGCCGCCCCAATCTCCGCGAAAAGGCCATAGCATAT
The DNA here is from genome assembly GCA_964531005.1 of uncultured Sangeribacter sp. Classification (GTDB taxonomy): domain Bacteria; phylum Bacteroidota; class Bacteroidia; order Bacteroidales; family Muribaculaceae; genus Lepagella. The sequence goes on from CAZHCM010000050.1 coordinate 9,554, forward strand.
CACGACGACATTGTCCCGGCGATGGAGGAGATCCGCAAGCACATCGACGCCCTTGAGCTGATGGTCGACAACGAGATCTGGCCCCTGCCTAAATACAGGGAGCTTCTATTCATTCGCTAAAGCCAAACATCACTATTCCTAACAACCGAAATGAAAAATACCCTTATCAAGGGGGCGCTGCTCGCTCTTGCCTTTGGAGCGGCCACCCCTGCCTCGCCGGCAGACCTGCTGCCGGTGTCGGGCATCATCAACGGCCTTTCCAATGACGGGAAGTATGCCGTGGGAAGCAAGGCTGTCTCCGGCAGTTTTGTCAACATCTTCGAGAGTTACATATATACGGTGCAGACCCAGGCCCAGGACTGGCTGACTAAGTATGACGAAAGCGACCTGTTGCACAGCGGCAAGATGGTGGCTGTCACCGACGACGGCACAATAGCCGGCAACATATTCGATCCCGACATGCGCCTCCCGCTGGGAGATATCGGCGACTTCCGCCCCGGCATCAACCAGATAGCCGACGGCGACGAGCAGCTCGGCCGCCCTCTCGTGTCCGGTGCCGTATGGCGCGGCGGAAAGACCTACGTCCTTGGATGCGGCCCCCACAGAATCGAAGAGTTTGACCAGGAGGGGGACGGCACCGAAGCCGTAGGCATCACATCCGACGGCAACACAGTCTTCGGCAACCTTGTGCAAAGCCTCTATCAGGTAGCACCGGTGAAATGGACCTACGATGCTGAGAATGACAAGTATGAGTATTCGCAGCTTGAACTCGGTCAAGGTGCTGTCCGGGCTGTCATAGGCAGCGTGGCAGGAAATGGCGCATGTGCCGGCTTCGCACGAATAAATGGCGCCGACGTGCCAGTGATGTGGGATGCCGATGGCAAGATGACCCGAATCCCGATGCCCAACAGCGAGCGCCCCGACTACTATTGGGAAGTGAACTGTGATGCAATCTCCCCCTCCGGCCGCTTCGTGCTCCTGAAGGGATCAGGCAATCATGCATACCTGGGCATCTATGACGCCCAGACAGGGACTATCGCCGATATCGCCGTTCCCTCCAACACTTTTGAGGTAAAGGGCTTCGCTGTGACCGACAATGGCACCGCATATGTGTCGGTGACCCCGTCGACAAACTATATCCCCGTGCTGCATATGTTCAGCCTCTCCGACGGGTACCTCGTCAACTTCAAGTACTATCTCGAACAGGTGGCCACCGGCGTGGCAGCACGTTTCCCCGATGCCAATCAGTCAGTGGCCGGAGTCTCGGAAGACGGGCTTGTGATAGCCGGCTCCACCGGAGGCTACTCGGCTTCAAGTTGGGTGATAACTCTCGATAGCCTGGAAGCGGTGAATGTACCGGCTCCCGAGAACGTGCGTCTTTTCCACAGCAGCGTGGATGAGCTGACTCTTCTCTGGGATTCTCCGAGCACACTGGCAGATGGCTTGACCGTAGAAGACTTCGATGTCTATGTGGATAGAGAATTCTATGACGTTGTATCTGCCGACTCTGGGACGGATGGCCATTATCGTCTGCGCATAGATGCACTGCCTGGAAACAGTCATGTAGCCTATGTCGTGGCCAACGCCCGCAATTCCGAAGATGGGAAACTCTATCCCTCTCAGGATTCCGAAGTGGCCATGGCATACGTGTCCGCAGAGACTTCTCTCTTGGGCTATGAAAACTTCGATGACGCCACTGTCAACGGCAACGGAGACCCCATCCCCAACAACGACTACTGGACCAAGGAAGTGCCTTACGGCATCGTCTCCTCGATCATCCAGTGGCACCTCAACGTCGGCAACGACTATCTCAACCGCTCTCCGATGTATGCCACATATGCGATCAGCGAGGATCCATGGGCTTCCATCCTTACGAGCCGCTTCCATGACGCTTCCGAGTGCGACGATTTCTATCTTGACTTCCTGCTGAAGGTGCGCCTGCTCAACAACGCCAATCAGGATCTCTCCACCGACTTCATCGACCTGGAGGCTTCGGTCGATGGCGAGCACTGGGAGACTGTAAAGCGAATCTGTGCCGCCGACCTTCTCTTGGGAGAGTGGAACAACCAGCACATCGACATGGGCAAGGAGTGGGGAGGCAAAAACTTCCAGATCCGCTTCAATGCCCATGGCGAGGGCAACGGCGAGCTGATGTGGTGTCTCGACAACATCAATTTCGGCAACGAATTGAATGGAGAGGTGCCCACCGGCCTGACCGCAACACGCCTGGAGGACGACACCGTCATGCTTGACTGGAACAGTTCGCTGGGCACGAGAGAGGTGTCCCACATATATAATTCCTCCTATGTCAGCGACTACTGCCTGGGTGACGAGGGACGCCCGATGATCGCTGCCGTGAAGCTGACCCCCACTATGCTACAGCCTTATGTGGGACAATACTTGAGCGCCATCAGCGGATTTGTCTACGACGACCCCAATATCGAGGCTGCCAACCCGACACGCGCAGAAGTGATGCTCTTCTCGGAAGACAACACATTGCTCAGCAAGGGTGATGTCTATAGCGAGTTCAACGAAATCAACTTCTCCGCCGGCTGGCTTGACGAACCCGTGAAGATCGAAGCTGGCAAGAGCTATGTGGCAGGTGTTCGCATCTACGACTACGATTCACGCCAGACGCCACTCTACTACCAGAGCGTGCCCTTCAACATCCCCTTCGTCACCGATCTCTATTCCGAAGATGAGGGCCAGACTTGGCGCAGTGTGTATGAAGACCTCGCGAACCCCGTGGAGCAAGGAGCGGAGAACTGCGTGTGGCCCATACGAGCCCATATCACTCCGGAGCCTGTCAATGACACGGAGCGGGCATTCGATGCAGACCTGACCCACTATGTCGTCTATCGCGACGGCGAGCCCTTGAGCGACTGGAGCATCTATCACTCGACTCCGAAATACCTTGACACTACGGCAGCAGACAAGGGTGTGTACAATGTCCGCGCCTACTATGCCGATGGAGCCATATCGGAGCTCAGCGCCCCTGTCCAGATCGACTTCTCCGGCATATACGGAGTGGAGAGCGAGGCTGAAGTGACACTCCATCAGAACGGGGATGTCATCGTCATCGAAGGCGACTTCGACTTGGCCGACATCATCGACATGGCCGGACGCCGTGTGCTGACGTCGTCCAAGCAGGTGATTCCGACTGCAGGACTGCCCAAGGGCGTGTATCTCGTATCCGTTCACAAGGATACGGCCCGCTCCATATTCAAGATCGTAGTGCGCTGATAGGCACTTCATTGCTTTCTGAAATATAGCAAGACACAGCCAGGGAGCGGACTTCTGAATCAAGGAAGTCCGCTCCCTGGCTGTGTCTTGTCGATTCCTCGTACACGACAAGAATATGCCCTAAAACATGTTTTGAGAGAGGGTCAGGGTATTGCATAGGAAGTGAAAAGTTATTATTTTTGCGCATTGAAATAACCAATCCGTGTCGTCAATCCCGATCAGGCCCCGGTCTGGCGGGAAACGCATTGAAATCTAACAGCATGAAAACTAAGAACCTTCTGCTTGGAGACGAGGCTCTCGCTCTTGGCGCCCTTAATGCCGGCCTGTCCGGCGCGTACGCCTATCCGGGCACGCCCTCTACCGAGATACTTGAATTTGTGCAATCGCACCCCCTCATACCTTCCCGTGTGTAGGGGGCTAGTGTCCTTTCGGGTGCAGGAACACTTTCCT
>CAZHCM010000051.1:0-13094 GCA_964531005.1 uncultured Sangeribacter sp.
AGGACGGCAAGCTCTGGATGCTCCAGACCCGCAACGGCAAGCGCACCGGCGCCGCCATGGTGCGCATCGCCATGGATCTGCTGCGCGACGGCATGATCGACGAGAAGACCGCCCTGCTGCGCATGGAGCCCCAGAAGCTCGACGAGCTGCTCCACCCCGTATTCGACAAGAGCGCCCTCGGCCGCGCCAAGGTAGTGGCCAAGGGTCTCCCCGCATCCCCGGGCGCTGCCACCGGCCAGATCGTGTTCCAGGCTGACGACGCAGAGGCTTGGGCCGACAAGAAGAAGAAAGTCGTTCTCGTCCGCATCGAGACCTCTCCCGAGGACCTTCGCGGCATGGCTGTGGCCCAGGGCATCCTGACCATGCGCGGCGGCATGACTTCGCACGCTGCAGTTGTGGCCCGCGGCATGGGCAAGTGCTGCGTTTCCGGCGCCGGCGACATCGAGGTCGACTACAAGGAGAAGACCGTCAAGATGGGCGGCAAGACATATAAGGAGGGCGACTGGATCTCCCTCAACGGCTCCACCGGCGACGTCTACGACGGCCAGGTGCCCACCACCGAGCCTGAGCTCGACGGCGACTTCGGCGCCATCATGAACCTCGCCGACAAGTACACCAAGACTCTCGTGCGCACCAACGCCGACACCCCCCGCGACGCCAAGCAGGCTCGCCACTTCGGCGCCCAGGGTATCGGCCTATGCCGCACGGAGCACATGTTCTTCGAGGGTGACCGCATCAAGGCCATCCGCGAGATGATCCTCGCCTCCGACGAGGAGGGTCGCCGCCAGGCACTGGCCAAGCTGCTCCCCATGCAGCGCGGCGACTTCGAGGGCATCTTCGAGGCCATGGACGGCTACGGCGTGACCGTACGTCTGCTCGATCCCCCGTTGCACGAGTTCGTACCCCACCAGACTGCCACCCAGAAGGAGATGGCCCAGGAGATGGGTCTCACCCTTGAGGAGGTGAAGGCCAAGGTCGACTCCCTCGAGGAGTTCAACCCCATGCTCGGTCACCGTGGCTGCCGTCTGGGCATCACCTATCCCGAGATCACCGAGATGCAGACCCGCGCCATCATCGAGGCTGCCCTAAACGTGCAGAAGAAGGGCGTCAAGGTATATCCCGAGATCATGGTGCCCCTCGTAGGCACCCTCAAGGAGCTCCAGCACCAGGCCAACATCATCAACACCACCGCCGCCAAGGTATTTGACGAGCGTGGCGAGACCGTTCCCTACAAGGTAGGCACGATGATCGAGGTGCCCCGTGCGGCCCTGACCGCCGACCAGATCGCCGAGGTGGCCGACTTCTTCTCGTTCGGCACCAACGACCTCACTCAGATGACCTTCGGCTACTCGCGCGACGACGCCCCGAAGTTCCTGAAGTACTACAAGGAGAAGGGTATCCTGAAGGTGGATCCCTTCGAGGTCCTCGACCAGGAAGGCGTAGGCCAGCTCGTGGCCATGGGCGTCAAGAAAGGCCGTAGCACCAAGCCCGAGCTCAAGGTCGGCATCTGCGGCGAGCACGGCGGCGAACCCAGCAGCGTGAAGTTCTGCGCCAACCTCGGCATGAACTACGTCAGCTGCTCCCCCTTCCGCGTACCCATCGCCCGCGTAGCTGCGGCCCAAGCCGCCATCGAGGAGTAATATCCTTTACATGATCATATGAGAATTAGGTCGTAACGCTCTGATAAAACAGGGTGTTACGACCTAATTCTTCTCTTATCCCCCCTCTTCCGGTGAAAACCACCTGCACTCCACAAACGACAATTATATATGGCAGACAATTATATTGAGCAAAGAATGGACGACCTGCGGTCGGGTCGTCTGCAACCTCGTAGAGCATCCTCTTCAGGCTTTCTGCGGAAAGGGTATCTGCATATTGCGTTCCCACCGCGGAAAGTATTGATTGTAGGGGGGTGCCACGCTATATCCCGCGAGATTATCAAAGATTATCTGAAACTTGATTGCCGCGTGGCGGTGATGGATTCAGACTCGGTGAGAGGAGAGGAGATGGCACTCAAGGAGGGAGTAAGGTTTATTAAAGCTGCTTTAAGCGATAAAGAGAGGGTTGAAGCGTCATTTGCCAATCTCATGAAAGCTTGGCTGGATGTGGATATAATAATCAACATCGCTGAGAAGGGTTCGGAGGAAGAGAAGGCATCTTTCCTCAGGATTCTTAATCTATGGATAGCCCATCGAAAAAGATTTACCATCCCTAATGACTATGGAGGCAGATACATAAATATCTCCTTACAGGCCACCGGCTTCTCTCTTCCGGAAATGGATGCTACCGAAAAGCTGTCGTTGGAAGAGTTGGGTATCACCCAAAACACTGTCATTGCCGCTGTGGATGATTTTGAGAATCTTTCAAGGTCGTGTTCTAAGATATGCCTCTTCCTCTCCGCGCCCGGCAATGACTTTCTCAATAACCAAGACTTCACAATAAATGTACCGATATCGGTACATTTATTGTGACCAAGCGGGGGGATTACAACTCTAAAGAATTATCTTTCATGAGAAAATCGAAAATACTAATGATGGTTATTCCGTTCTCTGTGTGTAATACCGGGGTGTATTCTCCAAGAATGATAATCTTTTTGAAGGCATCATCTACGCGCAACAATTTTAATCATACCGTTGTGGCGTCTGGCAATCAACTTGTTAAGATATGTAGTACGTTCAATGATCATTCTATTGAAAATTTTTGTTCCATGGAACAGTTTTTTTCAATGCAAAGGTAGTGAAAATCCCTTTATCCTCCAAATAATCAGTGATTTTTTACTCCTTAATAGTAAGCAAAAAAAATCCTTCCGATTGACAGCCACTTCTGTATTTGCACTATTCCATCGATACCCCGCGGAGGGGGAGTGATTTTCTTTGCTCCATACACATACTACGTCACCCATGAAATTGTTATTTGTAACATGAGGATAACGTCATAATGATATGAAGATTGCGGAAAGATACTCTCAGTTGCCGGTGGCGGGGATTGCCGACGAGGTTAACGCTTCGTTGGCGGGGCATCCGCGCCTTGTGGTCACTGCCCCTCCCGGGGCTGGCAAGTCCACTCTCCTACCCCTCTCGATTCTGGGAAAGCTCCCTAAGGACAAGATACTTATGCTCGAACCTCGGCGAATTGCTGCCCGTCAGGTCGCCGAACGAATGGCAGATATGCTTGGCGAACCCGTTGGAGAGACAGTGGGGTATCGTGTACGGTTTGAGTCCCGAGTGTCGCCGTCTACCAGGATAGAAGTTATCACGGAAGGCATCTTGGAGCGTATGCTTATTGCCGACCCCACACTTGATGGAGTCGAAGTCGTGATCTTCGATGAGTTTCATGAAAGGAGCCTCTCCTCCGACCTAACTCTGGCACTGACCCGCGAGATACAGAACGTCTTACGTCCCGACCTCCGCATACTTATCATGTCGGCCACTATCGATGCTGAGTCCATCTGTCGGAAGTTGGACGCCCCACATATCGAAAGTCCCGGGAAGAGATTTGACGTAGAGATTATACACGGTGAAGACTTTGATTTCAGAGATTGCGCACAAGTCGTGGCCCGGGCTGTCAGGAAGGCTTTGCGCTCCCATGTAGGGAATATCTTGGCTTTTCTTCCCGGCCAGGCCGAGATCCTGAAGTGCAAGGAATTGCTTTCCGATATCGATGGCGATGTGGAGCTCCTGACGTTATTTGGCATGATGAAACCCGAGGAGCAACGCCGGGCCCTGCGCCCTTCCTCTGGAGGGCGTCGCAAGGTAGTGTTGGCTTCTCCGATAGCTGAGACATCGCTTACTATCGATGGTATCTCCGTAGTCGTCGATTCGGGTCTATATCGCACTCCCGTGTTCGAACCCTCGACAGGACTCAGCCGGCTGACAACGTCAAGGATCTCATTGGATATGGCCAACCAACGAAGTGGACGAGCCGGACGATTGATGGAGGGCACTTGCTATCGCCTATGGTCAAAGGGTGCCGAGGCAAGAATGAAGGATAGCCGACAACCGGAGATCGAGACTTCCGACCTTTCGTCGATGCTGCTGACAGTGGCGGCATGGGGCGAAAGACAGCCGCTTCGGCTCCCATGGCTCACTCCCCCACCTTCCGGACATATGGAAAACGCTTCTGGCTTATTGAAGAATTTGGGAGCCATAGACCAGTCCGGTCTCCTCACGGATAAAGGGAAAAGAATAGCACTCCTGCCTTGCCATCCCCGCATAGCAAGCATGCTGACAACTGCCGACGACCTGAAAGCCGCCGCATGCGACATTGCGGCTCTTTTGGAGGAGAAAGATCCCCTCGGCGACGAATCAGATGCCGATATTTCGACCCGAATCGACCTGCTTAATCAATATCGAAAAGGTACCCTCTCCTCGCAATGGAAGAGAATCGATAGTATATCGGCACAATATCGTAGGCTCATTAAAGCATCAAAATTAGCGAAAAACCCGACTCCGGAGGAGATAGGGCGATTGGTGGCGACCGCCTATCCCGAGCGCATAGCCATGCGCGACGAAAGCGGCGGATACCGTCTCGCACAGGGAGGAAAGACGGTCAGGTTGCATCCTTCCGACGACCTTGCCCGACATGAATTTCTCGCCATAGCTTCCATGGGAGCCCGCGTCTTTCTGGCCGCCCCGCTTGGCAAGGATAACGTTTTGTCGCAGGGAACATGGGTCGAGAGCGTCACATGGAATGGCCGTGAAGGTAAGGCCATTGCCCGGGAGGAACTGCATTTGGGTGTCCTTACATTGGCTACTCGCCCATTGAAAACCAACCCTTTACCGTTGATAGTTAAAGCGATCGCAACCGCTGCACTGAAGGAGGGGTTGTCAATGTTTGATTTCAATGATGAGGTGCAGGCTCTTCAGCTAAGGATTGCCGTGGCATCGTCGTGGCACCATGAACTCGAACTCCCCGACGTCACCACCGAGACACTTCTGGCCAAGACAGCGGAATGGTTGCCGCTGTATATCGGCCAAGCATCGACAGTGCAGGAACTTCGGAAGTTGGATATGACACAGGTAATACTTGGCCTCCTGAGTTACGACCAGCAGCAAGCCCTTGAGCGCATTGCGCCTTCCCGGATTACGTTGCCGTCGGGGCGCAACGTGCGCATCCAGTACAGGAAAGGAGCTGAAGCACCCGTTGTCAGTGCCCGGTTACAGGATTGCTTCGGGCTCATGTCGACCCCTCGCATCGACGAGGGAAGGCGCCAGGTCTTGATGGAACTGCTCTCCCCCGGCTTCAAACCCGTCCAGCTCACACAGGACATGGAAGGCTTCTGGCGCGAGACCTACTTCGAGGTCCGCAAGGAGCTCCGTCGCCGCTATCCCAAGCACCGCTGGCCCGAAGACCCACTGAGTATCTTAGAAATATAGACTATTTACTTGGGTAGAATGTTTTGTGCCCATTCCGGTACGTTATCTGTATAAATCTTACCTATCCTACCATCACGTAAACGGAACAGTGGTTTAGCTTTCTTATCATCACATGTATTATCATACACATAAACTCGGTCTACCAGAACTGCAATTTCCGCGCAATTAGCTATAGACTTAAAGTAGCGGGAAATAATCTTTGGTATTGGAACATCGTGTCCTCCTTTAAGGACGCGTCTGGCGATGCGCGCAGCATTAATAGTTGGATTTGCGGTCGAAACGAAGAAAATTCTCACAAAGTACCCAGCTTTCTTTGCACGACGAATAAAGTCCAACTTATCAGGAGCTGACATGACTGTTTCAAAGATAAGACTTTTACCATTGGCAAGACATTCTTCGCGCCACTTCTCGCAATAAAGCGCGGCCTCAATTACAGCCTCGGGGGAGTTCCAGTTGCCAAACTTCTCCTGCGCCACATTATCCGGATTAATATATACGGCATCTTCAAGCCACTCGCTTTCGAGCACTTCGGATGTGATTGTCGTCTTTCCTGACCCATTCGGTCCGGCAATAACTATAAGCAAAGGAGAGTGTCCTTCCTTTCTCATATTCCTCTATTTTTAAGGGCAATGCCGCGCCTTTGAGCTTCTTCGCTTGCACGGCGGAGTTCAGCGAAGAATTTCTCATCAGATCTACGATTACTCTCCCTGACCTTTTTGGCCGCGTTTTCCATCAACTGGTCCAATTGTTCGTCGCTCGGGTCGGTTTCGGAGTTAAAACGATAGGAATGGAATTCTTTTTTTGTCATTTCATCAATGGATTAGGTAATAGATATTTTCCGGACAAAATTACAAAATTTAATCGAATTATGCAAGGTTTCATTGAATACATACTTGCGACGTAAACAGAAAATTCACTCTCTACCTTTCCTACACCACTCCCCTCAAACCTCCCGCCCGACAGTCACTTCTGGATGGGCACAATCCCCATCAATATTCACCTTACAACCATTCCGGTGTCAGCATTGACGGAATCCAGGTACGGTTACGCACCCTATCCAGCAGACGCAGACTTAGCCCCATCATGTGTAAATTTCATCCCTATTCGACATTCCGCGTAGCTAAATCTGAGCACAATCGGCCTCATCTGCGCCTGTTGTCAAGGCTGTTAAGCCCCTGACAACAAAAAATCTGCGTCCCCGTAGGACCTCCCCTAAATCCTTTGCCAGTTCCCAAGGCAAGGGTCTCAAATATCATGGATGACCTAACGTACACTTCCCCTTTGTGAATTAGGTCAAGAACCGACGTGGCAGATTTTAGGGCTGCCCTTCGGGGACGCAGATCCGCTCCGGGGCGACCCCGCCCCGGAGCTAAGAGGCGCAGATGGGGCCGATTGTCCGCAGATTTTTACTTCGCCATCAGAGGGTACGCCGGCGGCGCGATGCCTGAGGTTGGTTAGGCGGCGTGGATGGCGTCGTGGAGGAGGGTGACGAATTCGGCTACCTTGGGGAACTTGCCGGGGAAGATGTCGAGCACTTCGTACTCGTCGAAGGGGGACTGCATCAGCATTCGCTTCTCCAGATCGCCGTTCTGGCAGACGTAGTCCAGGATGCTCTTCAAGTACTCCTCCTGGTCGGCCGTCAGGGTGTTGGCCTGGATGAAGTCGGTAAACAGTTGTAAGGCTCTCTTCCTATCCACGCCGCTGAGGGTGCGGATGAAGGCGCCGACACTGAGGTCCGAAGTCAGGTTCTCCCGCTGAAGATAGCGCATATAATCCTCCTTCGTGCCCAGTTCCTCCCACAGGATCCGCTCAAGCTCGTCGATGTCCGTCTCGCTTAGCTGCTCGATGTTCTGGATCTTCATAAGCACGGGGTGGTCCCTGTTTTCGGCCAGGAAGTCGAGCACCTTCTTCTTGTAGGTCACGCTCCTGACCACAGACGGTGCCAGCCCCTCGTCTGTCACCGTGTCTTCAATGTCCACCTTGAAGATCATCCCAGAGCCCCCGACCAGATGTTTGACCAGGTCTCGCAGTTCGACTCGCACCCTTTCCAGCGACGCCAGGCTCTTCCGTTCCCAAAACTCCGGAGCCAGCACCTCGTTGATGACCCCCATCTTCGCCATCACCTCCGGCACGCTTCCCAACTTCTGCAAGGCAGCCGCTATGAGGGTGATCTTCCCTTCATACGCCTCGGTGGAATACTCCGGATCCACCAGCCCCAGCTGGACATTGAGAGCCAGGAGGTCAAACTTCAAGGCTGACTCATCCTCGTTGGGAGAGGCGACCAAGGGCGCCACCTCGTTTTTCAAGGTCAGCACATCCACTGCCGAGATATACTGCCATGCCTCATCCGAGCGGAAACGGCTCACCGCCTCCCAATGGGCGCGCACGGAGATATGGGCATCGTTGAGGCGCATGACCTGGCTCAGCAAAAGCCGTTTCAGTTCGTCATGGAAGCCCTTGGCAAACTCGTCGCTCTGGTACTGAGGCGCCTGCAAGGCGCAGGCGATGTCGGCCCGGACGCCAAACAGCCGCTCCGACAAGGACTGCATCCTCCCCTCTTTCGGCTCCTTCATCTTCTTGCTGAAATACTCGAAGTTGCCACACCAGTCGAAGATCAGAAACCGCTCCTTGTCCCTCCCCGGCCCAAAGATGTCAGGCGACAGGCGCGTGCCGCGTCCGATCATCTGATCAAACTTGATCTTGGAGCGGACACGTTTGAAGAACACCAGGTTGAGGATGTCAGGCACGTCGATGCCGGTGTCGAGCATGTCCACCGACACGGCAATCTGCGGCAAGTTGTCGCGCATCTCAAACTGCTCGATGAGGTGTTGGGCATAGTTGTCGGAGTAGTCGATGCGCCGGCAGAAGCCGTCTCCATATTCCGGATAGAGGGCGTTGAACCGCTCCACGATCAACTTCGCGTGAGGGATGTTGAAAGCGAAGATGATGGTCTTGCCGATCATCTCGCCGCTGTGTATCTTCAACCCGTTGGCCATAAGGTCCTGGAGCATCTTGTCCACGGTGTCGACGTTGAAGATGTACTTGTAGATCTCGTTGCTCTGGATATCTCTGGGCTCCCCTGCCCCGCCGTTCTCAAGCGCCTCGTATTCCCATACCGATTCGAGCTGGTCTTTCTCGGCCTACGACAGGTCGTCATACCTGATGCCCCGGCGCAGCACGGAGCTGCCCCGCTGCAAACCCACGTAGTCCACCAGATAACCGTCCTGCACGGCTTCCTCATACTCGTAGGCGTAGTTTGGTTCGCCCCCTTCGAGCTGGAGGAGGTCGTAAGTGGATTTGTCCACCTGGTCACGAGGGGTGGCCGTCAGGCCCACCACCAGAGAGTCGAAGTATTTCAGGGTGCTTCCGAGTTTGCCGAACACCGAACGGTGTGCCTCGTCGATGATGATAAGGTCGAAATGGCCGACGGAAAACGACTTCTCCTCCGTGTCGACATGGTTGAGCATCGTCTGGTATGTGGAGAAGACAAGGCGAGCGTTCATGTCCGGCTCCTTGGCGCGGTCGCTCAGCTCGGTCATAGTGAAGCTGTTGGGGAGCAGTTTTTCAAAGTTCTTGTGAGCCTGCTTCACTAATGAGGTCCTGTCGGCAAGAAAGAGGGTGTTTTTCACCCATCCGGCCCGGCTGAGCACGTCCACCAGAGCGATGGCTGTTCGTGTCTTGCCCGTGCCTGTGGCCATCACTAATAGTCCGCGCCGATGCTTCTTGTTGATGTGCTCGCACAGTGATTTGATGCCCTGCGCTTGGTAATGCCTGCCGGCGATCTCGGCCTTGCCCTGCATATCGGCTATGTCTCTGCGGCCACGGCGCCTGATAAGGCGCGCCAAGTCATCCTTGGAGTGGAAGGCGAAGAGTTTGCGTTTTGGATACCCCAGCCCGTCGATGATCCAGGTTTCGTAGCCGTTGGTGAAGTAGATGACGGGGCGCACGCCGTATTCCCTTTCCAGCGCATCAGCATAGAGTTCAGCCTGGTGGCGCCCCACTTCCGGGTCTTTGCTCGTGCGCTTTGCCTCTACCACTGCCAAGGGGCGCCCGTCGTCGCCGAAAAGCACATAGTCGGCATACCCCTTGTTTTCCTTGTTAGGCATCGGCGACACTTCGATTTCCACGCACGCCTTGCCCGGATGTTTGTCGCCGGCGGTTTCCATCACCTCCCATCCTGCCTCGCGCAGCATGAGGTCGATAAAGAGGCGGCGGGTCTCCACCTCGGAGATGTCGCCCCAGGAGAGTTGGCTTTCGATTTCTTCTGCCATTTCCGGGGCCTCCTCGACCTGCTCCGGCGCGACTGTCTGGGTAAACTCCTCCACTGTTTCCGGCATCACCGGCGTGGTGTCTGCGGCGATTGACGAGTTAGGGATGAGACTCTTGTCGAAAGGAGCAAGCGAAGCGAGCACCCGGAGTTTCAGCAGGACGCCCCCGATGAAGTTGTAGAGGTTGAGAAGAGCGAAAAACGATTCCTTTTTGGAGACCTGATTGTCATGGGCGGCGGCGTTGCCGATCTTGCGGATGTAGTGGACGGCCATCATCAACCTGTCGTCGGCGATGAAGTCGCGAAACACGTCGGCATCGACGATCTGGAAGAGAGTCCGGCGTTCGGCAATCTCGACCCCTTTCATGCCGTAGATGGCACGTGCCATCCACTCCAACGCACGGCGTGCGTTGATGGCGGAAATGTCCGGCGCGTCCACTTGGTGCCGTTCGGCTGCATCGCAATACCGATGGAGCGCCTCCAACTCAGGTATCTCCTTAAGGTAATCGAAGTTCAGCATAATCTTCTTCACTCTTCAAGTCGTTAGCAATCAGTTAAACCAATAGTCCATCCTGGAATCGAGGAGGGTTTGCAAATCGGCAATCGAAGCCTCCACCGTCTCCTTCTGCCGCTCTATCGCCTCGACTTGGGAGGCGAAGCGCTGCTGGAGAGGGAGGGGAGGCAAATATAAACTAAATGCTTTTAGTTGAGAATTATTGAGAGCACGCTTGTCAATACCACCAGAAGTCGTATTTCTCACATAATATTTGAAATAGTCTGAAATCATAATATACAACACAAACTTTGGTGATACGGTGGGTAAAAGACGAATAAAACTAAGATTGCCGCTTAGATTGGCTCTATAATCCTTACCCGGGTACAAAGACACACGTCCAAGACTCGTATTCTCAGTGTAAAGACGGCCTATTTTTGTTACAATTAAATCATTATGTTTAAGGGAGGAAGATTTATACCGAGTATTAAATTCCTCATCTACATATACAATATCAGAATAATCGATATGATTTTTCCAAACATTTTGACAACGAAAAAAGGCAATTCCCTCGGTCTTATATGTATCAGTTTCTATCTTAGCTCCACAACCATTTGAAATTTTTTCAGATATAGCTCCCAATGTAGTTAAAGGCCATCCTTTAGGGTTAGTGACAGGGTCGCCGAAAGTATCGTAGAAAAGGGATTGGGCGAGGTTGTCAAGTTCTTTCAATTGCTCCTTTCGAGTCGCTATCGCCTCATTCAACTTATCCAGCTCCGCAACTATCTGCTGCTGGACTTCCATCGGAGGAACGGGAATGATATGACTATGAAGTACTGCCTTAGTGATGGCTTTAAATGTTGAGCCCGTTCCCTTTTCTTCAATTTTTACACGCGTATGCTTAAGGATATAGTAAATATATCTCTGGAAAGTCCAATTTTTAGCTCTTATTGCAGCAAGACCTCTACCTATACATACTCGGCCTGGGGAAAAATTCATGCTTCCTATCGGTGCCCTCACAGAAAATAAAATATCATTACCCTCTGCCAACCGAGTTGGGGCAGTACAATATGTTTGTACCTCTGGAGTAATTTCTCCGAAATCACTACTTCCTTGAAAAAATGGCAAACCCTCCCCAATCGAATTATAAGAAGCAGAATCTGGAGATTGCCCCATTACAATCTCACAAACCTCATCAAGCCTTCTATACTCCCAATTATGCTTCATGGCTGACGATCATTTTGCTGAGTTCGGACATTCCTTTGAGGAAACGCTCTTCGAGGGTGCGGAGCCGGTCCATTATGACTTCGGGGGCGGCGTAGACCACGGCTTCGCGGACTGTCTCCTTGTAAGTGTTGAAGGAGAGGTCGTAGTCGTGTTCGCGTATCTCCTCCACGGGCACGAAGAAGGACTGCTCCGTGCGCTTGCGGTCGGACTCCCCGGCGGGATTGCGGAAACGGGCGATCACATCGGGGATGTCGTTGTCGACAACCGGGTTTCGTTTGTCGTCGAGCGAAAAACCGTCGGCCTTCATGTCGTAAAACCATATCTTGTCGGTGCCTCCACCGTTGGTCTTGGTGAAGATAAGGATGGCTGTCGAGACACCTGCATAGGGTTTGAAGACTCCCGAGGGCATGGAGATGACCGCCTGGAGCCGGTGGCCGTCCACAAGCGTCTTGCGGAGGGCCTTGTGGGCGTTGGACGACCCGGTCAACACCCCGTCGGGCACGATCGATGCGCACCGGCCCCCGATGCGCAGCGCACGCACAAAGAGCGCCATGAAGAGCAACTCCGTCTTCTTGGTCTTGACAATTCTCGTCAGGGAGGTTGACACTGAGTCCTTATCAAGGCTGCCGGCAAAGGGAGGGTTGGCAAGGATCAGGGAATAGCGGTCTGCGTCGGTGTTGTCGCTCGAAAGGGAATCGCGATATTCCACAGTGGGGTTGTCCACGCCGTGGAGCATGAGGTTCATCGACCCGATGCGGAGCATGGTGGCGTCGGTGTCGAAGCCGTGGAGCATGGTGTTGCGGAAATGCTCGGCGTTGGATTTCTTCTTCAGTTCCGACTTGAAATGTTCGCGGATATACTTCGCGCTCTCGACGATGAAGCCTGCCGAACCCATTGCCGGGTCGCAGATGGTGTCGTCGAGCGTTGGCTGCATCAGTTCGACCATCATCCGGATGATATGGCGGGGCGTCCGGAATTGCCCGTTGTTGCCGGAAGCGGCCATCTTGCCGAGCACGTATTCGTAGACGTCGCCCATGGTGTCGCGGTTGTTCATGTCAAGGGCGTCTATCCCCTCCACGATCTTGACGAGCGTGCGGGGGTTCTGGATCATGAAGACGGCGTTGTTCATAAACCGCGAGTAGGCGGAGTCCTCCCCTTTCTCACCGCCGAGATGTTTGATGTAGGCGAAGACGTCGTCCTTGACGGTGCGAAACATCCTTTCGGGGTCGAAGTCCTTGAAGACATGCCATCGCAGGTCGTTGAGAGCCACTTCGCGGCCGGACTCGGGGTTGGTCCAGGAGCCGTAGTCGAAGGTAGGGTCTTCCACCACCTCGCCGATGGAGTTGGCTATTGCCTCGCGGCGTATCTGGGCGTCGTCGAGCATCTTCATGAAGAAGAGGTAGGTCATCTGCTCCAGGATGGTGATGGGAGTGGTGATGCCTCCGGTCCAGAAGGTGTCCCATATCTGGTCTATCTGATTCTTTATCTGTCCTGTGATCATATGCTGGGTGAAACGGGGAGACTGCAAAGTTAGTGAATTTTTTGGGATTGGGAGGGGGGTTGGGGGGATTTTTTTGCTGGGAGGTTTTGGAGGCTGGGAGTTGTTGGAGGCTGGGAGTTGTTGGAGGAAAAAGGCGCTGGGAGTTGTTGGAGGGAAAAGGCGCTGGGAGTTGTTGGAGGAAAAAGGGCTGGGAGAAGCGGAGAATCGGAGAATCGGAGGTTGGGAGAGGTT
>CAZHCM010000052.1:0-13074 GCA_964531005.1 uncultured Sangeribacter sp.
ATTGGGCTGTCGTAACTTGCCTTTTCCGTTTGGTTAGTACCGGCTTTGTGGGCGCGGCAGGCCGCGCCCCTACTCGGCTGCCGAACACGTCACTACGTACCTTTACGGGGCGAAGACGGCGAGGAGGAGACGCTCGAGGGCGGCGCGGGCAGCAGGACGCCCGGCGGGGAGGGCGTTGAGGATGATCACTATGGCGTGGGTGGGCGCAAACTCTTCGTCGAGCTTGTAGCCGGCATAGCACTGGATGCCGTTCATGCTCCCGGTCTTCATCGCTATGTAGCTATCAAGGGGGGTCTCGGCGAGGAAGTTCTTGAGCGTCCCCTCCTGGCCTGCCAATGGCAGGAAAGAGGCATACTCCACATTGTCTTTCATCTTGCGGAGCACGGAGGCCATGAAGCGTGCCGTCACCCTGTCGGTGCGCGACAGTCCCGATCCATCGACGATGCGCACCCCCTCCAGGGGCATCTTCTCCTTGCGCCAACGCTCCGTCTCCAGCTCCGCTCCCGAGGCCGTGGACCCGTCGCCGCCGCGAAGGACGGAATAGGTACGCAACATGCTCTCGGCAAACAGGTTGTCGCTGCGCATCATGCAGGAGCGCATTATATCCTCTATAGGAGCCGACTCGTGCTTGAGCAGGGTGTGGCGCTTGGTGTCGGGCATCTTCAGGCCGGTGACGGCTACCCCCTCCCCTTTCAGGGCTGCAGTCAGTTCGCGCATGAACTGCGCCTGGGGGTCGGAGACGGCCTTCTTGCCGGAGGCGTTGCCGCGCCAGTTGAGGGCGTGGCTGCCGGTGCCGTAGGAGTGCGGGAGGTCGCCGGAGGCCCAGGTCGGTGGACAGGCGGGGCCTGCGAAGGCGTCGCTGTCGATGAATATCTTGCCCACTATCTCGCGGATGCCCGCCTGGCGCAGGGCCGCAAGGGTCTCGGAGAGGAACTCCGCCGAAGGGGGATCGCATGGTGCGTCGAGGGTCGGGTCGCAGGCTCCGGTGATGATGAGGTTGCCCTCCAGCACTCCGTCCTTGATGCGGCCGTCATGGCTCACCTCGGTGACGTATCGCCACTGCGGACCCGTCTCC
Source organism: uncultured Sangeribacter sp. (assembly GCA_964531005.1). Lineage (GTDB taxonomy): Bacteria > Bacteroidota > Bacteroidia > Bacteroidales > Muribaculaceae > Lepagella. The sequence goes on from CAZHCM010000052.1 coordinate 1,076, forward strand.
TGCAGGAGAGCGGCGATGGTGACGGCCTTCATGATGGAGGCGGGTATGAGGGAGGTGGTCTCGTTGAAACGGCAGACGTCCTTGCCCGTCTGCAGGTCGGTGATGAGCACGGCTGCGCGCGAGGTGTCGATGGCGCGCCCTGCGCACAGGGCGTGAAGGGCGCTGTCGGCGCGGTGGCGCATCGCCTCGGCCTCGGGGGTCATGGCCGAGGCCACGCCCCACACCGCCATGCACAGCAGCAGGAGCGTCACACGCAGGGCGCCTCCCGGGTGCTTGGCCTCGGGGAGATGGCTACTCCCTTCGCGGGGCATCGTCATGGCCCGGGCGGTCAGGGTCTTTATCTTGTCTATCATATCTTATTGCGCGATTGACTATGTACATGTCATAATAGGAGAGCAGCAGTGTGGTCAGGGGGAGTGCCACTATCAGGCCCATGAATCCCAGGAGGCTCCCCCATATGGAGAGGGAGAGAAGGATGATGGCGGGGTTGAGCCCCATGACCTTGCCCATGATGCGCGGCGTGAGCACGAGGTCCTGGATGCACTGCACCACGACATAGACGGCCATCGACTCCCAGAAGAGCACCCAGAAGTCGGCGCCGTCGGCGGCCACGCCCACCAGGCAGAGTATGGCCGTGATGGGCAGGGAGATGAGCTGCAGGTATGGCACCATGTTGAGCATCCCGATGAAGAGGCCCAGGATGACTCCCATCGGCAGCCCGATGATGACAAACCCTATGGAGAAGAGTATGCCCACCGTGAAGGCTATGACGAACTGTCCGCGGAAATAGCGGTTCATGGCGTTCTTGATGTCGCCGAGGATATGGAAGACCCTGTGGCGGTGGGCTATGGGGACGAGCTGCTTGAAGGAGAGCATCAGGCGCTGGTAGTCGAGCATGATGAAGATGACGTATAGCACCACGATGAGCCAGCTCACCACGCCGAAGATGAAGGAGAGGCTGCTGCTCAGGAACGACCAGGAGCGGCGCAGGCTGTCTTTCAGAAGCTCTATCCACTGTTCGCGCGAGAGGAGGCGGGAGAGGTAGTCGAAGTCGACGTTCTCGCGGATGAACTGGTGGATCTGCTCCGAAATGTATGGCACCTGGATCTGCGTCGTGGCGTACTTGGTCAGGACGTCGGCCATCTGCGTGCACTCCGATATGAGATAAGGGATGACGATGGCCAGGAAGGCCACGAGGGCGAGCAGGGCCTCTATGAGCGTGAGCACCACTGGCACGAAGCGGGTCTTGATGCGGGTCCACCGCTGGTTCCACTCCACGACCGGCTCCAGCATGTAGGCTATCAGGCAGGCCACGAGGAACGGCAGCAGCACACCCTTCAGGACGTTGAGCAGGACCAGCACGGCGATGACCGTGCACAGCGAGAAGAGGATGCGCACCACGCGGTCAAACGTGTATGGCTGTCGGAGGGGGGCATTCATAGGGGGAGGGGGCGTTATTTCATTTTGACTATCTGCTTGGGGTCGCCGACCACCCAGAGGACGTCGCCTGCGCGGAGCACGGTGTCGGGGCGGGGCTGCACGAACTCGTTGTCGCCGCGCTGCACCTTGACTATCATCGTGTAGTAGTCGCCCCGGATGTCGGTCTCGGCGAGCGGGCGCCCGATGATGGGGCTGTCGGGGGTGAGGCGTATGCTCTTGAGCTCGACGTCGGGCTGCGGCTGCGAGCCTGCCATGGCGGCCTGGCGCGCCTTCTCAAGGTCGTCGTTGAGGTGCTTGATCTGGTCGTCGGTGCCTATGACGCCGAGCACGTCGCCCGGGAAGATGCGGGTCTGGCCCGAGGGAAGGGGCATCGTGGTCTCGCCGCGACGTATGCTCGAGACGCTGAGGCCGTAGCGGGAGCGGAGGCCCGAGTCGGCGAGGCGGTCGCCGACGAAGGCGCAGCTCGGCCCGACCTCGACCCAGGCCTGGTGGAGGTCGTCGACCACGTTGGCGCCCACGCCGTAGCGGACGTTGTCGCGGTTGTTGAGGTTGGCCATGAACTTCTCCTCCATCGTGTGGTAGCGGCGATAGAGCACGCGCGAGGCGAAGAGGATGATGAAGAGGAACGTCACCACGCCCACGATCCACCCTATCGTGCCGCCGTAGGAGAGCGTCACGAGGTAGACCACGAAGAGGAGCGTCAGCAGGTAGCGGATGATGCGCATGGCCACCAGCGGGACGTCGTAGAAGCTGGCCGTGGCGTGCAGCCTCATGCGCTCGTCTGGCTTGCTGGCGCTGAACGACATGGCCACCAGGAAGGGGGACATCACAAGGAGTGTCACGACGGTGGCTATCAGCCTGCCCCAGCCGGCGAAGAGGCGTTCGAGCAGAGGATAGAGCATCTGGCGCGACACGAGGATGATGGCTATGAGCACCACCGAGTAGACCACCACCCTCCAGAGATAGCGCGAGAGTATGTCGCGCCATAGCTGGCGCGTCTCGCTGGAGTCGGTGGCCTGCTTGGAATAGCGCTCGATGAGAAACTGCAGGCCTCCGGGAAGCCGGGCGGCCACGAAGGCGTAGGCCGGCCCCGACATCTTGATGAAGTAGGGGGTGGTGAAGATGGTGATCACCGACACGGCCACGATGATGGGATAGAGCGATGCCTCAAGCACGCCAAGCCCCATGCCGAGGGAGGCGATGATGAAGGAGAACTCGCCGATCTGCGTGAGCGAGAACCCGCTCTCCATGGCCACCTTCAGGGTCTGGCCCGTCAGCAGCATGCCGAGTGTGCCGAAGATGATCATGCCGACGATGACTACGGCCGCCAGGATCAGAATCTCGCTCCAGTAGGTCACGAGCACCCCGGGATCGACCATCATGCCGACGGAGATGAAGAAGACGGCCCCGAAGAGATCCTTGATGGGGACGACGACGTGCTCGATGCGCTCGGCGAAGACGGTGCCTGCCAATATCGAGCCCATCACGAAGGCGCCCAGCTCGAGCGAGAAGCCGCACTCCACGGAGAAGACCGCCATGGTGAAGCACAGGGCCATCGACACGACGAGGAGCGTCTCCTGGTTGAGATAGTTGCGCACGCGGTCGAAGAAGGTGGGCAGCAGGTACACCCCGACCAGGAACCATATGATGAGGAAGAAGGCCAGCTTCCCCAGGGAGAAGAGGAGCTCGGAGCCGTTGACGTCGCCGACCGCTATCGACGACAGGAGCACGAGCATCAGCACGGCGAAGAGGTCCTCGATGATGAGCACGGCCAGGACGAGGGAGGCGAACTTCTTGTGTTTCAGCCCCAGGTCGGCGAAGTTCTTCAGGATTATGGTGGTCGACGACATCGACACCATGCCTCCGAGGAAGATGCAGTTGATCGTGTCGAGATGCAGCAGGCACCCGACGCCGAACCCGGCCAGGGTCATGCCGGTGATGATGACCAGAGCGGTGATGACGGCCGACGAGCCGGAGTTGACCAGCTTCTTGAAGCTGAACTCCAGGCCGAGGGTGAACATCAGGACCACTATGCCCAGGTCGGCCCAGAACTCGATGTTGTCGAGGTTGGAGATCGAGGGGAGGTAGGTGAACTTCGGGCTGGCCAGGAAGCCGGCCAGTATGTATCCGAGCACGACGGGCTGCTTCAGCCGCTTGAAGAGGAGCGTGGCTATGGCCCCGAGCAGGAGGATCCAGGCCAGGTCCATGATCAGGCCGTTGGTATGGTCCTCCTCCGAATGGGAGTTTTGGGCCGGCACGGCGTCGGGGTTGACCTCGGTGAAGACGGCGGTCTCGACCTGCTGCGCCACGTTGCCTTCCGGCAACCCGGCTCCGATCATGGCCGGCAGCGAGAGGGCCGGCCCGGGGGTCGCGATGTGGTGTGCTTGGGTGTTCATATGTCTACTTGGCTTGAGAGGTTGATGGCCCTGGTGGGGGCGATGTCGCGCAGCTTGCGGAGCACCGGGAGGAGGTTGCTGCGCGTGTGCACGAGCACCACGAGGTTGAGCTCCGTGGTGTCGGCTTCGTAGTTGTGCTCGATATAGAACATCGAGAGGTGGACGTCGTTCTCCTCCAGCACCTTGCGGAAGGGCTCGATGTCGTCCACGATCCCTTTGATCTTGAGGTTGATGACCTTGTTTTCCTGTCCCACCCTCTTCTTGTGCTCATACGCCTCGAAGCCGACGAGCACCAGGAGGATGAGGGCCGTGGCGCCGACGGCCCCGAAGTACATGCCCACGCCGACGGCCATGCCGATGATGGCCGTGATCCAGATGCCGGCAGCGGTAGTCAGGCCGCGGACCGCCCCCTTCTGCTGGATCATGGCGCCGCCGCCCAGGAAGCCGATGCCGGTGATGACCTGAGCGGCTATTCGCCCGGGGTCGCCGTTCTTCAGCCCGAGGTAGACCTGCGGCACATAGATGGAGAGCAGCATGGCCAGGCACGCGCCCATCGAGATGAGGGCGAAGGTGCGTATGCCGGCGATCTGCCCCTTGTGCTTGCGCTCGGCCCCGACCACGGCGCCGAGCACCATGCTCAGCACCAGGCGGCAGATGGCGTTGAGGGGCGTGACGTCGAGCGACGTGATCTCTTGCAGGAAGGTCTGGAGCATGTCAGAAAGGCAGGCCTGTGGCTATGTAGCCGATGGTGACTGTGGAAGGGAAATCCTCGGCGCGAGGAGCCCGGCGGGAGTCGTAGAGCTTGGCGCCCACCTCGTCGCCGGGATTCTCCAGCGAGGGCTGGAACCATAGACCCTCCCATGTCCAGAACCACAGCCCGCTGCCGTCGAGCTGCTGCCAGCGGGACTCGACGCCGGGGAGCGAGAGCACGTCGGCGAATGGGCTGGAGAGGGTGATGACGCCCCCGTCTGGTGTGGAGACGCCACACTGGTCGTCGTTGAGCAATATCACGTCCACCTTCCCCTCTCCGAAGTCGAGCACGGTGAAGGGGTAGAAGATGGTGCCGTCGGGGGCGGTGCGGCTGAAGATGCGGGTCTCGCAGTCATAGCCGGGCTGGTTGGTGACGCTGTCGTAGAGCCCCGGCACGCTGTCGGGGAGCGCATCCAGGCTCTCCCCCACCCTGACGGGCCCGAGGGCGTCGGACGTCAGCATGAAGGATGGGGCCTCCGCGGCCTCGGCCACTGCCTCGGCCTGCGTGACGGTGTCAGTGTCTGTCCCTTTCCCTGCGTCCTTGCCGCCGCCGCACGCGCTAAGCATCGCCAGCGCCAACGAAGCGGCCAGGGCGGGAAGGACTCTTAAGCGTTTCATGTCCATGAGTTTCATATAGTTGTTTTGTATGTCAGTCTCATTCATTATGTCTTATGATAGTATCGCGTGGGGGTCGCGCGACCCGGCCGCCTCCTGGTCGGGATAGATCACCACGATGTTGGCCCGCGAGAAGTGGCGGCTCAGGAAGCCGGGCATGTCGACCCACTCGCTGCAGCTTGACACGGTGCCCCGGCGCGCGCTGACGATGGTCAGCAGGTCTTCGTCGCCGATCTCGCCCGATAGCACTATGAAGTCGTCCCAGGAGCCCATCGCGCTGTAGTGGCGCCGCACGGCGTAGCCGCCGTCGCGTATCGCCTCCTCTATGAAGCGGCATGTCTCGGCATAGGCCATGAAGCGGATCTGGCAGCTCAGCTGCGAGGCGAGGTTGCAGACCCTGGCCACCCACGCCAGGAAGCCGCGCTCGTATTGGGCGTTGGCCGGCACGACCACCACGAGGCGCTTCACCGTGTCGACCGGTATGAAGCAGCGCGATATGATGATCATGCGCCCCGTGGAGGCCAGCAGCCCCTCGATGAGGGCCCCGTAGAAGGTGTCCACGATGGTGGACTTGCGGTGCAGTCCTATGATGAGGTCGGTGGAGTGGTGCTCGCGGGCCACGTTGATCATGCCGTTCTTGACATTGAGGTCGAAGCGCTCCACCTCCTCGAAGGGGATGTCCATCGACTCGGCTTCGGAAGCGGCGGCCTCCATGGCCTCGCGTCCGGCGCGTACCACGCGCGAGTCGTCGGAGGTGCGCACGAAGAGGGCCGTGATGCGCTCGCGGTTGGCGGGGTTGCGCATGAAGACGGCCATGCTCATCAGGCCACGCGCCGTCACGGGGTTGGCCACGGCCACGAGCTGGCGCGCAAACCCGGGTCCCTCCGGCTTGTTGCCGTCCCGCTCCAGGGTGGCGGCGGTCTCGGCGATGCGCATCTTGATGGCCGCGCGCTCGGTGGTCACCGACGCAACTATGCAGCAGACCAGTATCATCATGACGGCGCCGTTCATAAGGTCCTCGCTCAGTAGGCCGTACTGGAAGCCGATCATCGTCGCGGCGATGGTGGCGGCCGCCTTGCCTCCGGTCAGGCCGAACATCACGGCGCGGTCGAGCGACGTGAGGCCGAGCATCCGCTGCGTGGCCCAGGCGGCAATCCATTTCGTGCCCAGGGCCACGACCACCATGTTGAGCGCGGCCCAGCCCACCCCCCAGCCGTTGAAGATGACGTGGACGTTGAGCAGCATCCCCACCCCTATCAGGAAATAGGGGATGAAGATGGCGTTGCCGGCAAACTCTATGCGCCTCATCAGGGCGGAACGCACCGGTATCAGGCGATTGAGCACCAGTCCGGCGTAGAAGGCCCCCAGGATCCCCTCCAGCCCTATGGCCTGCGCCAGCAACGAGGCCAGGCAGACGAGGGCCAGGATGAAGATGAACTGCCCCACGCTGTCGCTGACCCTGCGCAGGAAGCGGCGCGCGAGCCATGGGAAGGAATACCCCACGACCACGGCGTAGACCACCATGAGCCCTATGAGCCTGGCCACTCCGACAGGGTCGACATGCCCTTGGGTGCTGACGGCCACCACCTCGGCCAGGGCCACCAGGGCCAGGAGCACGGCGACGATCGTGGCACAGACGGCTATGATGGCCGGGCGTGCGTTCTGGAGCCCGAAGCGGCTGATGATGGGATAGGAGACGAGGGTGTGCGAGGCGTACATGGAGGCTATCAGGACCGCCGTGTCCCACCCCACCCCGAAGGCCCAGCGGGAGCAGAAGATGCCGGCCGCCATGGGGAGCGTGAAACTCACCAGGCCGAAGAGGATCCCCCGCTTGAGGTTGCGCCGCAGGTGGTACATGTCGATCTCCACCGCAGCCAGGAACATCAGATAGAGGATACCCACCTGCCCGAAAATCTGGAAACTTGCGTCGCGCTCCAGCACATTGAACCCGTAGGGGCCTATCACCACCCCGGCCAGAATGAGGCCTACGATGTTGGGTATCTTCAGGCGCCGGAAAAGCAGGGGCGCGCCGAGGATAATGGCCAGGACCACCATGAAGATGGCTACGGGGTTATGGAGGGGCAGGTTGGGCAAGGGGCTCAATTGGGATTAGCGAGATGTCAGATTGTCAAGATGTCATCATGTCATTATGACATCATGTCAGATTGTCATTATGTCAGAGTGTCAAGATGTCGGATTGGGCTGTGCTTCCCCGGGCGGGAAGACCAGGGCGGCGCCGGCGTCTGTGGCCTCCTCGACTTCGCGGGGGCCAACCCCGAGGGCCTGGGCCACGGCGTCGCGTATGAGCGGCAGGCAGGAGCTTTCGTTGCGCTTCCCCCGGTGTGGCACCGGGGCCAGGTATGGGGAGTCCGTCTCCAGGAGCAGGCGGTCGAGCCCTATGAGCGGGATGGCGTCGCGCAGGGGCTGGGCGTTGCGGAATGTGACCACGCCGTTGATGCCAAACCACGGGTCGCACACCTCCCTGATGGCCCGCACGTCGTCCGGTCCTCCGGTGAAACTGTGGAAGACGAGGCGTGGCAACGCCCCGCCGTGGCGCCGGGCATGTTCGGCAATCACGTCCAGGGTCTCCGGCAGGGCGTCGCGGCTGTGGATGATGACCGGCAGCCCGCGCTCGGCCGCCATGTCGAGCTGGCGGGCGAAGGCCTCCTTCTGCGCGGTGAGCGTCTCGGGCTCCCAATGCAGGTCGATGCCGACCTCGCCGATGGCCACGGGCTCCAGCCCGGAGGCCTCGAACTGCCGCTCGATGTCGTCGAGGCGACTGCGCCAGTCGTCGCCCAAGTCGGTGGGATGCAGCCCGAGGGCCACGTCCACGCGGCCGGGCCATGCCTTGGCCAGGGCCAGTAGCGCGGGGGTCGTCTCCGGCTCAACGGCAGGGAATATCATACGCCCCACCCCGGCTTCGAGGGCGCGGCGCACGGCCTCGTGGCCGCCGTCCTCGAACTGCCGGCTGTACAGGTGCGTGTGGGTGTCCGTCATGGGGTCACTTGCGGCGTCCGGCCAGTTTCTCCACCAATGCGCGATAGGCCTCCTTCTGCGGCTCGCCAAGCGAAGTAGCCTTGACTGCGGCCATGGCACGGCTTGCATACTCGGCCACTGCTGCGTGGGCGCTCTCCTTGAGCCCCATCTTCTCGTATATGCGCGATACGGTCTTCACCTTTATATCTGTGTCGGGCATCTTCAAGGCCACCTTCAGAGCCTCGACGTCGGGGCTGGCCGTCGACAGGGCCGACACCATGAGGTAGGTCTTCTTGTTCTGGCGTATGTCGCCGCCGATGGGCTTGCCGAAAGTGGCGGCGTCACCGAAGGTGTCGAGCCAGTCATCCTCGATCTGGAATGCCACGCCGAGCATCATGCCGAATTCATACATCTTCGCAGCATCCTCGTCGGAGGCTCCGCCGACAAGGGCGCCGAGCATTGCGGCAAACCCGAGCAGGGCTCCGGTCTTGTGCTTGATCATGTCGATATATTCGTCGAGGCCCACGCTCTCGGCCTTCTCGAAGTCCATGTCGAGGCGCTGGCCTTCGTAGACGTCGAGGGCCATGCGGTCGAAGGAGCCGAGCACGCGGCGCAGCAGGGCGTCGTCGACGCGGGTGACATATTCGGTGGCGAGGGTGAGCATGGTGTCGCCCGAGAGGATGGCTGTGTTGGCGTCCCAGCGGGCATGTACCGAGGGGCGGCCGCGGCGCACGGCCGAGTTGTCCATCACGTCGTCGTGAAGGAGGGTGAAGTTATGGAAGAGTTCCACGCCCACCGCCGGCTCGACCCCCTTGGCGGCATCGCCACCGAAGGCCTCGGCGCCCATGAGCACCATCACCGGACGCAGGCGCTTGCCGCCAGCCTCCATGCCGTAGGTCACGGGGCCGTAGAGCCCCTCCAGTCGCCCGCCGGGCAACTCCATGCCGCGGATGGCGCTTTCGACCATCGCGGAGTATTCTGATATTCTTTTCATCTCTTAATTATAGTCTATGAATGTGTCGTAGATCTCCTTGTCGAGATCCTTGTCGCGGTCGAGCTTCAGGACGGTCTTGAAGCCTGTCAGGAAGCGGTCGAATGTCTTGGGGTCGTCCTTGCAGGCCTCCCTGAGGGCCTCCACCTCGGCCTTCACCTGGGGGGTGGTCATCTGGCGCGTGCGTATCTGGTCCACATAATGCAGGCCCAGCTCATAGCCCAGCCCCTGGGCGTCGACCATGCCAGCCATGGCCAGTATGCGCATCCGCTCGGTCAGGGGCAGCGAGGCCGAGAAGCGGTCGTACTCGTCGCTGAAGACGGTCAGCGTGCTGTCGGCGTAGTTCTCGTAGGCATACAGCGTGGCCGTGGCCAGGGTGTCGATGTGGGCGCCCGGGATCTGCCCGAGGGCGGCACGGCAAATGAAGCGGGCCACGGAGTCGGGGGTGGCGTTCTGCATCACATACGCCACCTTCTCGGCATCGCTGCGGCGGTCGAAACCGGCGGGAAACTCCGCCTCCGACCCTCCGCCTCCGCTGCACGACATCCCCAGACACCCCAGCAGGCCGCACGCCGCGGCCAAACGGATCTTTCTCATCCCTTCAGTCATATTCGTTTGGCGATCGCCGATCGTCCTGATCCGCTGATGGTTAGGCTTGGCTAAGCTGTCCTTTGCGAATGTTCCGGCCTTGCGGCGACACAGAATTTTTGACAAAATTACTAAAAAAACAGCAACAAAGCATTGTCAATCCAAATAAAAGTATTAACTTTGCATCGAAAATCACACGGAGTGGTGCTCGAGTGGCTGAAGAGGCACGCCTGGAAAGCGTGTAGTCGCCAAAAGCGGCTCCCGAGTTCGAATCTCGGTCACTCCGCAAGTTAATACGACAAGAATCCCGCAGGCAGGTCTGCCTGCGGGATTCTTGTCTTAACAGAAAACCACAATGAGCACCGTGACCCACATCCTGGATCGGCTGCGGCTCCCGCTGATACTGGGCGTCGTCTTCATTCATTGCAATCTGCTGCAACTGCTCCCAGAGGACGCGGCAGGGGCCGAGGCGTTCAGATGGTTCATGAAAGCCTGGGACTTCATCCTGAAGCTCTGCGTCCCCACCTTCTTCTTCATCTCCGGATACCTCTATTTCCGCTCCGGCCTGCTCACCCGAAAGGTCTTCGCCGACAAGCTCCACCGCCGCGTCCAGACATTGATGGTGCCCTACCTGCTCTGGAACGCCTTTGCACTGCTGACCCTGCTCGTCAAACTTTCCCCGCCTCTGGCGGGCTTCTTCCCCCAGTATGTCGGTTTCCTCGACTCTAAACTCAACCTCCTGACGGGGTTCCTGGCCCTTCCCGGCACGATGTATCCCTACGACATGCCGCTGTGGTTTCTACGCAACCTCATCTTCATCAACTTCCTCACCCCCCTCATCTCCCTCGTCTTCAGATACTGCCGCGCATGGGGACTCCTGCTCTTCGCCTTATTGCCCATGGTGGAGGGAGTGTCGGAATGGGGTATGGCCTTCTCCCTATGGTTCTTTGCGCTGGGAGGCGCGGTCTCCCTCTATTGGCCGAAGATGAAAGCGCTGTTCAGGCATCCGGCCATGCCCATAGCCCTATATGCCTGCATTGTGGCTGTCTATCTTATCTTCGACATCTCAGACTGCCTGCATCTGGCCTACACCGTCGGCGTCTTCTTCATGCTGGCCCTGGCGACGCTCTTCCCACGCCTTGACCATATCCGCTGGCGCAACCCCTCCTGGGTCTTCTTCCTCTACGCCTGCCACGGCCTCTACTGCACCCTCGTCACCAAATTCGCCCTCTCCATCTTCATGCCCTTGTCAGCCCGGTGGCAGCCCTTCGCCGCCTACATCCTTGCCTTCCTCATCAACTGCACCGCCACCTGGTGCATCTACCTGTGCGCCCGCCGCGTTGCCCCGCACCTCACCGCCATCCTGACCGGTAACCGCCGCAAGCCCGCAGCCTGATACCGCGCCAGGCTCTAAAAGCCATCCGGTTGTGGGCGCGGCTGGCCGCGCCCCTACCAGGCGCCCCGACCAGCGCCTGTTCCCCGTTCCGTTTCCGCCCCTAACAAGCGTCGCGGCCAGCGCCTGTTCCCCGTTCCGTTTCCGCACCGCCCGCTTGCGGGCGTCCGAGTCACGGGCCCGGTTGTCAACCCTCCGGGGCTCGCAGGCGTTATAACTGCGGAAAAACTCTTATAAAGCATTTTGATATTATGAAGACATTTGAAGATAGAGTCAACGAAGGGATACCCTCCCTGGTGGTGTTCATGCACGCAGGCACACAGGATGCCGCCGAAATCAAGCGCCTCGCCGAGGAGCTCCGCGCCAAGTATGGCGACCGCATCAACCTGATGCGCGTCGACGCCTCCTACGACCATCGCCTCAAGCGCCAGTACGACATCCTGCACTACCCCACCTGGATCCTCTTCAAGAAAGGCGAGGAACTCATGCGCGAGACCGGCCACAAGACCCTCTCCGACCTCTCCCAGATGGTGGACCGCGCCTTCTAAGGCCCACCTCCCGTCAAATCCGTTTCAAGCACAAGGCTCGATGACCGAATCGGTCATCGAGCCTTGTGCTTGAAACTCCTTCTGCTTCAGACACAGCCGAAGCCTTACTCTGGCTACCTGTTTACCGGTCGCGGTACATGGCGTCGTAGTAGCGCTGGTAGTCGCCGGAGGTGATGTTGTCCATCCACTCCTGGTTGTCGAGGTACCAGCGGACGGTCTTCTCGATGCCCTCCTCAAACTGCAGGGAGGGCTCCCAGCCGAGCTCGCGCTGGAGCTTGCGGGAGTCGATGGCGTAGCGCATG
>CAZHCM010000053.1:0-13049 GCA_964531005.1 uncultured Sangeribacter sp.
CCTCGATGTGCTTCACCACATCTTTGCGATAAGCCTTCAGGCCGCAGTTGAAGTCGTGCAGGTTGTGGATGCCGCTGACCCGGCGGGCCGTGGCGTTGAAGAGCTTGGTGGGTATGGTCTTCGACAGAGGGTCGTAGCGCTTTTTCTTCCAGCCTGACACCAGGTCGTATCCCTCGCGGGTGATCATGCGGTAGAGCTCGGGGATTTCGTCGGGGCTGTCCTGCAGGTCGGCGTCCATGGTGATGACCACGTCGCCCTGCGCCCGCTGGAAACCCACGTTCAGGGCCGGCGACTTGCCGTAGTTGCGCGCGAAGGCCACCGACCGGATGGCGGGGTTTCGCCCCGCCAGGGAACGCACTACCTTCTGCGAGCCGTCCGTGGAGCCGTCGTTGACGAAGATTATCTCATACGAGAAGCCGTTCTCGGCCATCACGCGCTCTATCCACGCGGTCAGCTCCGGCAGCGACTCCTCCTCATTGTACAGGGGTATGACTACACTGATGTCCATGCTTCAGGTTCTTTCATTTCTGTTTCGGTCATTGCTTTCCTTCCCGGTCATTGGCTATACGCCGCGAATCATGGCTTGTCGTTGGTCTCCTGCACTCCGTCGCGAGGCAGGGTGATGATGAATTCGAGGCCTCCGGTGGCGCGGTTGCGCACCTCGACGTCCCCGCCGTGAAACGACACGGCGTTCTTCACGATCGCCAGACCCAGTCCGGTGCCGCCGGCTGCGCGGGAGCGACCCTTGTCGACACGGTAGAACCTCTCGAAGAGTCGCGGCAGATGCTCCTCGGCGATGCCGCATCCGTTGTCGGCCACGACGATGGTGAATAGTTCAGGCGTGGCCTCCAGAAGGGAGATGGTCAGCTTGGAGCCTCCCGAGTAGGCCACGGCGTTCTCTATGAGGTTGCGGAAAATCGACTCCAGGAGAGTGCCGTTGCCCTCCATTATCATCTTGTCGCCCATTGAGACGTAGAGCGACATCCCCTTGTCTGCGGCTCGGTCTGTTGCGTCGTCCACGACGCGCTCCACGAGCTTCTTGAGGTCGATCTTGTCGCGCTGGATGAGCGTGGCCCCCTCGTCGATGCGGGTGATGGTCGAGATGTCGCGCAGGAGCGTGCCGAGTCGCTGGGCGTTGGAGAAGCAGCGGTTGAGAAGCTGCTCCCGCTTGGCGTCCGGCAGGTTGGGGTGTTCCATCAGGGCCTCCAGGGTCACCTGTATGGCCGCCACGGGGGTCTTGAGCTCGTGGTTGATGTTGTTGGTCAGCTCGCGCTTCATCTTCTGCTTCCCTATCTCCTCCTCCATCAGCATGAGCTGCTGGCTGTCGCGCTCGGCCGTGGTCTGCTGCAGGCGCACGAAGAGGCGCACTATGTGGTTGGATATGGTGCCCAGTTCGTCGTTGGGGAAGTCGCCGGAGTCGTAGATCTGCGCTCCGGACTCCGCGCTGCGCGCGAACTGGCTCAGACGCTTGATCGTGCCTCCCAGGTGGCGTGTGGTCAGATAGGCTATCGCTGCCGTCAGCAGCAGGGAGGCGAGCATCACCCATAGATATGTGCGGTCGCCCCGGAGAAACTTGCCCACCGACACCGAATAGTAAGGCGCGCCGGTGCGCACGATCATGTTCTTGCCCACATAGACGCTGAAGAAGTATTCGCGGTCGATCGACTCCGAGCTGCGCCGCTTGTCGAAGGCTCGGCCGTTGGTGCCTTGCTGGAGGGCGGCCTGGATCTCGGGTCGGTTGAGGTGGTTGGTCTTCGGGAGGTTGGGCACGACGTTGTCATAGACCGGCATGCCCGTCTCGCGGTCGAAGAGGGTGATGCGGAGCTCCTTGATGGGGAGCTCGAGGCCTGGCATCCATTCGTTGGGGGTGTATCCGTCCTCGAGGTGGTCCATTATGTTGGTGTTGAGGAGCTGGAGCTGCGCGTCGAGCAGCGTGGCCGAGAACTCCTTCTCGCGCTGGTACTGGAAGGCGATGCTTATGCCCACCGGGATGCAGCAGAGCACGAGCATGATGACCATCAGGCGGCCGGAATAGTTGAGCTTGATTTTAAGACGTCTGAACATAATCTGAATCTATTACGCTCCGGCGCCGGGGACGAAGCCGTAGCCGTAGCCGCTGCGGGTGACGATCATCTTGCCGTAGCGCCCTATCTTGCCACGCAGGCGGGTGATGTTGACGTCCACCACGCGGTTGACGACCACCACCTCCTCGGGCCATACGGCCTTCAGTATCTCCTCGCGGGAGAAGATCTGGCCGGGGGAGCTCATGAGCATGTTGAGGAGCTCGAACTCCTTTCGGGGGAGACGCACCTGCTCGCTGTCGACGGTGCATGTCTTCTGGCTGAGGTCGAGGGCCAGGCCCTCGAAGGTGACTATGTTCTCGTTGGCGGGGCGTGAAGTGCGACGGAGCACGCTCTCGACCCTGGCCAGGACGTTTCTGAGGGAATAGGGCTTCGGAATGTAGTCGTCGGCGCCCAGATGGAGACCGGAGACCATGTCGTCTTCGGAGTCTCGGGCGGTGCAGAAGATGATGGGCACCTTGGCCGTGGCAGGGTTTGCCCTCATGCGACGGGCCATCTCGAAGCCGGAGATGTCGCCCATCATGACGTCGAGCAGGATGACGCCATACTGCGTCAGGTCGAGCTGCAGTGCCTCCTCAGCGCTGTATGCCACGTCGACGTCGTATCCCTCCAGCTCGAGCTTGAGCTGGACGGTCTCGCAAAGTGTCTCCTCGTCGTCGACGACGAGTATTTTCACGTTTTTCATCAGATTGCTCTCAAAAGTTTGACGATAAATGGCTAAGCCACATATATTGAGGGGAGGGTGTGGCCGACCGTCGGTCTGCCACACCCTCTCCATCAGGATATTTTGGTCGATATCTCGGGAGTGTGCCGTGGCGCGTGGCGCCGCGGGTCCGGATATTAGAGCACGACTTTGACAGCCTTCTTGCCGGCCTTCACGATGTAGAGGCCCTTGGCAGCCTTGACGTTGAGAGTCTCGCCAGCGTTGAGGTTGGCGCTCTTGACCACTGCGCCGTTGAGGGAGTAGATGGTCACGTCGGCGTTCTGGGCTGCGGTGACTGCGATGTTGCCCTGGGCGACCTTCACATTGATGCCTGCCTCGGCCACGATGCCAGCAATGCCAGCTCCAGTGATCTCGTGGCTGCCTACAGTTGCCAGCTCACGTTTGTTGTCGATATTGTTCTCGTCATAGTGATAGAACACCTTGCCGGTCTTGGTCATCATGTTGACAGTGTTGCCGTAAACGTCCTTGCCGGTCAGGCCGCTACCCTGGGTGGAACCGACGGTGAAGACTGTGTTCACACTCATGGGGGAGCTGTACTCCTCTAAGAACGAAACCAAGCCGAAGTCGTTTGCCCAGTTGTCGTCATAGTAAGCGGAGTGGAACTGACCTGCCTTGGGCTCCCAGTCAAGATAGTAGTAAGGCTTGCCACCTGCCATCTCGACCTTCTCCACGGGAGGAGTCAGGATCCACTGGCACTCCTCGGGCTCCTGGCCTACTGCGCTGTACATGTAGCCGTAGAAGTAGTTGGTGTTTTCTGCATTTCTCACCTCGTCGCTTGCGAAGTAGAAACGGAAGCCGTCGCTCGGGCTGCAGTTCTGGTCGATGGGCTTGCCGGGGTTGTCAAACTCCAGCTCCAGATATTTTCCCTCACCGAATACCATGTAGCGCTGCAGCTCCTCCCAGGACTCATAGTAGGGGTTGTCGTCGATGGTCTCGGAGCTTACGACGCCACGGTTCAGGATGTGGATGTTGCCCATCTCGGGTGCATAGGTCGTAGGTCTGAAGCCCTCCACGCGACCCACGCCGCTGTAGTTGCAACGGAGGGTTCCGAGGGGCTGGTTATTCTTGTTGACCACGCTGAGGGTGTTGTTGACGTTCATGATGCGCTCTGCGGCATCGTATTCACCAAAAGTGAAAGTGGAGCCGGTGCCGACATATGCGATGCTACGCTCGTACATGCTCTGGATGTCAAGCTCCAGGGAGGGGATGGTGACCCATGCCTCCACTCCCATGTTGTCCTGACGGATCTTGGGATAGAGGTCGCCCGACATAATGAAGGTGCGGGACTGGCCATTGGCATCGTTACAGAACTCCTCGAAGTCCACGATACGCAGGTCCTTCAGGTCGGAGGGGATGTCATAGCGGTCGTTGCCAAGATCCACCAGGGGACCGTCCCAGTTGAAGATCTGGTCCCAATAGTAATAGGTAGGCCAAAGCACATACTGGATGGCCTGGGTGACGGGTGCCATGTCGACATCGTAACGCCACAGCAGGTAGGCCACCACATAGAAGGGCGCCTCCTCCAGGGTGAAGGGCTCGTTCGTGTCAGGATTCGGAAGCACCACGTCACCCATTATCATGTCCTGCTTCAGGACCTGTGCATTCCAAAAGGTGCCTTTGTTGTCTTCGTACACATACTTATACCCTCCGAGATCCTTGCCGCTGATAACGGCAGTCTGAATCTCCTGAGAACGCTTCTGCAGCTTCTGGACACCCTCCTGGGAAAGCTCCAGATGCATCGACTGCAGATCATGACTGGGGGTCACGACCGCTGCTCCTGCTGCACCGGCACCGACGAGGGCGCCGACAATAAGAGTAAACAGTTTCTTCATCGTTGATTAAGTTATTATGGTTTGATTGGTTGAAACTTTACGGATGCAAAGTAAGTAAAAATATCTGATTGAAAAAACATTTCCCAATTTTTTTTTTACAGTTTTATGCCGCACAACATTAAAAATAGGTCCGACCCTCCCTCGCGGGAGAGCCGGACTTACATATAAGAATGATACGAAAACTGCTGTCAGTCTTTTTCCTCGTCTTCCTGGCCACCCTCTTCGCCCTCCTCGAAGTTGGAGGCGTTGGCGGCTGTGGCGATGATGAGGCTCTTGTCGATGGCATGGTTGAACTGCAACTCTGCGTTGGGGATGGTGAATACCCATCCGTAGTTGTCGGTCGGCTCCTTGTGCATCTCAAGATATGCAGGGGCGAAGTTGTTGGAGTTGACGTCTCCGTCCACCCATATGCGACGGTCCATGGCGATGTTCCAGCGCTTGTAGTTATGCCAGCTGTGACCCTCGCCCCAGAGCTCGATGCGGCTCGTGAGCATGATCTCCTGCCAGAGGTCCTCGCCGCTCTTGGTGCAGGTGTAGCCCTCGATGCGCTTGGAGTTGATGTCGTTCAGGGCATTCTGGGCTTCGGCGGTCTTGCCGAGACGGTAGGCTGCCTCGGCCTCGTAGAGGGCCATCTCGGCGCCACGCATCACGGGGAACTGGCAGATGGCATACGAACCCTGGCCCCAGAACTTGTACTGGGCTCCGAAGACGATGGGGATGCCCGATGTGGACGTGCCTGCCTGGTTGGAGTAGGGAAGGCCGTACTTGGCGATGTTCTCGGTGAAGGACTCGTTGAAGAGGTTGGCCGAACCGGTCATGAAGGCGTTCTTGCCGACATTGCAGTCCATGTTCTCGGAGTTGACGTAGCGGCCGTTCCAGAAGTTGGCGGCACGCAGGTTGCCGATAAGCTGCTTGTCGGGCGTCCAGTAGAGGTCGCGACGGATGTCCTTCTTGTCGGTCATCTTGTAGAGGTCGTAGCTGATGGCGCCTGCACCCTGCTGCCATGCGAAGGTGGCGTATGCGCCACGGCAGGAACCCCACGAGCCCCAGCTCCAGTAGCCGATGTAGTCCTCGGAAACGGGGTTGGTCCACATATACTCCTGGTTGGCCTCCACGAAGCCGGCCTTGTACTGCTCAGCCGACATGATGGGATAGGCTGCGCGGGCTGCGGAAGCCATGTCGTAGGCCTTCTGCCAGTCGTTCTTCAGCATGGCTGCGCGGGCGAAGAGGCCCTGTGCCACGGACTTGTCAACCTCGTAGAGCTGCTGGCGCTTGAAGCCTGCCTCGTCGAAGAGCTCGATGGCCTCTGTGAGGTCGGCATAGATCTGGTCCATGATCTGGCCCTGGGTGGAGAGTGCCAGGTCGCCGGTGCCGGGCACCAGACGCAGGGGGGCGACGTAGACGCTGCCGTTCTTGGAGTCGACCCAGCGTGCGCCGTAGATCTCAAGGATGCGGATGTAGCCGTGGGCGCGGATGGCCAAAGCCTGGGCCTTGACGGCGGCGCGGCGCTGCTCGGTGCCGGTCTCGATGAAGTCGACGCCGGCGAGCACGTTGTTGGCCAGGCCGATGAGGTTGTAGCTATAGCTCCAGGCCACCTGAGCGAACCAGTAGGTGTTGACCAGAGTATAGTTCCAGTTCATCAGGTTGGCGCCGTAGCGGTTCCAGAAAGCGTAGTTTGCGTCGGCGGCGAGGCAGTCGCCGTAGAAGCTCTGCACCCACGCCTCGCCGGACACGCCTGTGCCGTAGTCGGACCAGTTGGCGTAGTTCCAGTACATGGAGCGGTAGAAACCCAACACTGCGGCCTCCGCCACGTCAATGTCGGACTTGAGGAGCTCGGAGTTGATGTCGCTCTCGGGAGCCACATCCAGATAGTCGTCCGAGCAGGACGCGATCCCTCCGGTCAGAAGAAGCGCGGCCAAGCCTTTGATCAATATGTTCTTTTTCATTGATGTAGTCTGTCTTTGTTAAGGTATTTTTCCTTCGGTCAGCCGCGCCTTAGAACTGTGCGGAGAGCTGGAAGGAGAAGACGCGTGCCGGCACGTAGGACATGTTGTTGTTGCCACCGTAGCCGGGGTTCATGCCCTTGCGGCGCGAGATCAGGAAGAGGTTGTCGATGGAGACACCCAGGTTGATCTTCTGGAGCTGCAGGGCGTTTACCCACTTGCGGGGCAGGTCGTAGCTGGCGTTGATGTTCTTGAGCGCAAGATAGTTGCGCGAGATCAGGAAGCGGCTCGACTGAGCGTTGTTTTCCAGCGACAGGTTGGGGTTGGTCTGGGGCACGCCGTTGGGGTCGATGCGGTGCTCGGTCAGCCCCTCGGGAGCCTGCGTCCAGGCTTTGAGGATGTCCTTGTGCAGGGCGCTCATGGAGGCGCCCATGTTCATCAGCTGCATGTAGTTGGTGTCCCAGCACTTGCCGCCGAGGCTGTAGGTGAAGAGAAGTCCGAACTGGATCCCCTTCCACTTCAGGTTGGTGCCGATGGAGCCATAGACGTCGGGCATGGTGTTGCCGACGATCATGCGTCCTGCCAGCGAGGAGTTGGTGGTGTAGTTCTTGCCGTCGATCTCCACGAGCGAACCCTCCCTGCGTGCGGTGGCGACATCGCCATCGTAAGCGGCCTTTGTGGCCTCGGGGTTGAAGGTGCCGTCGGCGTTGTAGGTCACGTAGTCGGGGGAGTCGGCGTTCATCTCATAGAGGGAGCGGCCGGTCAGCTCGTCCACGCCTGCCCAGGGGTAGGTGTAGATGGTGCCGATGCTATAGCCCTGGAAGTAGCCCTGGCCGGGGATGTTGCGGCCGTTGGGGAGTTTCAGGATCTTGTTGCGCAGCAAGGTGGCGTCCACGGTCACGTCCCAGTAGAAGTCGGGGGTGTCCTTGATGGTGTACTTCAACGAGATCTCCCAGCCCTTGTTCTGCATCGAACCGATGTTGGTCATGATGGAGGGCAGCGAGCCGTTGGAGGCGATCATGCCTGACGATGCGGGCTTGGTCACGGCGTAGAGCAGGTCGGAGTTGATCTTGTAGAACCATCCGATGCTACCATACAGCTTGCGGAAGATATTGAACTCGACGCCGATGTCGAAGGTCTTGGTAGCCTCCCAGCGGATGTTGTCGGCTGCCAGGGAGGTGGGGAGCATGGCGATGCGGTCGAGCAGGTCGACGTTGCCGTAGGTCGACATGTAGGTGTAGTTGCCAGCGGGGGAGTCGTTGCCGACGGAGCCGTAGGCGGCGCGGAGCTTCAGGTAGTCGACCCAAGTGGCGCGCTCCATCCACTTCTCGCGGTTGATGATCCAGCTTGCGCCGAGCGACCAGAACGTGCCCCAGCGGTTGTCCTTGCCGAAGCGGGAGCTGCCGTCGCGGCGGATGCTGGCCTCGCCGAAGTAGCGCTGGTCGTAGTTATAGCGTGCGCGGGCCAGGTAGGACTCGGAGCGGATGCGGCCGAGGACCTCCATAGGAGCGTCGTTCTTGGAGAAGTTGCTCAGGTTGTACATCCCCTCGATGAGCTGGTCGTAGACGCTGACCTGCGACTGATCGGTGGAGTACTCGTAGTTCTCATGGTCGAGAAGGGCGTCGACGTGGTGCATGCCGTAGTCATGGTTCCACTCCAGCATCTGCTGGAAGGTGTGGCTGTTGTACTTGTAGAAGTACTCGTACAGACGACCCATGCCGGCAGCGCCGCCGATGATGTTGTTCATATAGGAGCGCGAGAAGGTCTTGTCGCGGTGCATCTGGCCGCGGAAGGTCAGCTCGAAGCCGTAGGGGATCACGGCGGTGCCGTATGCGATAGCGTCCACCACGGTGGCGGAGTTGTCGGAGAGGTCGCGGCGCAGCGTCACGGCCACGTTGTCGTTGTTGAGGTATCCGGCGGTGTTCCACTCGGGCTGCCCCTCCTCGTCATAGATGACGTTGCCGTTGGCGTCGTGTGCGTAGTAGGGATAGACGGGGGCCATCATCATCACACCGAAGGGGTTGTTGGCCAGCGACGGGTCGGATGTAGAGGCGTTGTCGGTGGCGTCCTGCTGGGTGGCGGAGAGGTTGATGCCGAATTTCAGGTAGCTGGTGGGGTTGAAGTTGGCGTTGATTCGGGCGTTGAAGCGCTCGAAGTCGTTCATCAGCATGTAGCCGTTCTCCTTCAGGTAGCCCACGGAGGCGAAGACGTTGTAACGCTCGCCGGCGGCGGCGGCGTTGACGTTGTATTCCTGACGGTAGCCGGAGCGGGACACGGCTTTCCACCAGTCGAGGTCGCCGAGGTATCCGGGGAGGATGCTGTAGAGGCCCTCGGCGTTGAAGATGCCCTGCTCGTTGAAGAGGGCGTCGTTGGGAGCCACTTCATATTGGCCGGTCTCGGGGTTGTAGGAGCCGAAGATGTTGATCTTGGGATATGTGGAGATGAAGTCCTGGCGCAGGCCGTCGATTACGCCCGGGAGATCCTCGGGCTCCATACCCTCCATGTTGGCGTTGACCTGGCCGTTGAAGCGAGCCTGCATCCACTGGGCGGGGTCGAGGCGGTCGTAGTAGGGTATGCCGCGTGTGTACATGCCCTGGCGCACCTGCAGTGAGACGTCGATCTTGCCTACCTTCTTGGCGCGCTTGGTGGTGATCAGGATGACACCGTTGGCGCCACGGTTACCGTACAGGGCGGAGGAGGCGGCGTCCTTGAGCACGGACATCGACTCGATGTCGGCGGGGTTGAGGTCGGCGATGCTGCCGGAGAAGGGCACGCCGTCCACTACGTACAGAGGTGAGCTGGAGCCTGTGATGGAGTTATAGCCTCGGATGGTGATGCTCGGGGCCGAGCCGGGGGCGCCCACGGTGTTGGACACCTGCACGCCGGGGGCGTTGCCCTCGAGTGCGGAGGTCACGGACGTCACGGGGCGGTCTTCGATCTCCTGGGAACCAACGACGGCCACCGAACCGGTAAGGCCCTCCTTGGTGCTGGTGCCGTAGGCCACGACCACGACGTTGTCGAGGGTCGTGTCGCCCGGATTGAGCGATACGGTCATCCCGTCGCGCAGGTCGACCGTCTTGGAGTCGTATCCCACGTAGGAGAAGGTGGCTTTCTTCACGCTCGCAGGGACTGTGATCGTGAAGTTGCCGTCGATGTCGGCTGCGGCGCCCTGGCCGCCTCCGATGGGCATCACGGTGGCGCCTATCAGCGGCTCATTGTTGGACGCGTCCAACACTGTGCCGTGAAACGTGCGCGTCTGGGCCGCAAGACTCCACGTGCACGCTATCAGCGTCATCAGGATTAAAAACAGTTTTCTCATACTTAAAATGTTAAGATAGTTGGTTATATATGGTGTATCTTTTAAGGCTACTCCGGCTCTCCGGACATTGCTGCCAGGACTCCACAGGAGGGGCCGCGCACGGCTCTTCCTGAAAAGTACGCAAATTTAAGGATTATTTTCTTAAATGAAACAAAAATCGGCCACTTTTTAACAAAAAAAGTTAAGGCCGATTTTTTTCATCCTTCTTCCAGCCCCCATATGTGCGGGGCCGGGCATGTGTCACTCCACCACGACAGGCTCTCCGGGGAGACCTGTCCAGGGCATTTCGGGGTATCTCCCTTTCAGCCCCTCGACCGTGGCCGCAGCCTCGGCGAGGGTGCCCCCTCCGGGGACGACCACCCAGATCCGGTCGTCCTTGGCGCGGGCCGGATACGCCTGCAGGCCGTCCTTGCGCAGACGCTCGGTGAGGGCGGCGGCGTTGGCCCCCATGCTGTAGACTCCGACGGCCACGAGGTAGCGGGGCCTTGGCTCGGGCGCCCCCTCCCCTATCGGCTTTAGCCTCTGGCGGTCGAGCCAGACCTCGACAGCCCCCTCTTCGGGGGAGCTCTTCACCCGCTGGGGCCCGTCGAGGCTGATCACCTGATGGCCGTCGCCGCGCAGGTCCTTGTCGGCCTCGGCGCTCTGGCGCTTGCCGAGGGCCGCGTCGTAGGCCGCACGGTAATTGTTCTCGGTAGGCTTGCACCCTGCAAGCCCGACAAGCAGCACGAGCAGGGGAAGGAGGGCTACGAAAAAGCGGGGGACGCCGTGGCGCCCTCCGCTTGTGAATGTCTTTTCCATATCAGTCCACCTGGATGATGAGATAGGGGCTCAGGCTCCAGAAGGAGTTGGGGTTGGTGATCTTGACGGTCTTCAGGCCGTCGGCTCCGTTGACGATCTCGTATGAGCCTTCGGGCATGTTGCTCCAGATCTTGACCTTCTTGCCGTTGGTGGGGATGGAGCGCAGGTTACGCTTGTCGCCGACGGTGAAGTAGTTGGAGTTGAAGTCGCCCTGGAGCACCTTGGTGGCGCCGAGGAACTTCTTCTCGAGCAGGCCGTTCTTCTTCAGCTCCTTGTTGGTGCCGATGGCATAGTAGACGCGGTTGGCCTCGTTCTCGGCCTCGACTGCTGCCTGCTGGGCCACTTCCTTGGCCTCGGTCTCGCTCTTGAGCTGCTCCTGGCCCTGGGCCACCTGGTTGGTGAGGTCGCTGATCTGGGCCTGGGCGTTGTCGAGGTCCTGCTGGAGCTGGGCGAGCTTCTCGTCCTGCTTGGCAATTGTGGCCTTCAGCTGGTCGATGGTCTTGAGCAGCACGGCGTTCTGGTTGTTGCTGTCCTTGAGCTTGGCCTCCATGCTGGCGAGCAGGTCGCGGTTGGCCTCCAGGCGGTTCTTGAGGGATGCGAGGTTCTGGCGGATCTCCTCGCGGCGGTCCACGTTCTCACCCCCTTTGAGGTTGTAGAGCAGGCCCTCCTGCTCGTTGATGGAATCGAGTCCGGTATAGATGTCGCCCATGAGGAGCATCAGGGAGTCGTTGAAGTCGGTGGCTTCTTCATACTGCTGGTTCATGGCCACCAGGGAGTCGTGTGTGGCATTGCTCTTGTTGCCGCCGCAGGAAGCGAGCAGCAGGGCGCCGAGCCCGAGGGCGATAAATGATTTCTTCATATCTTATGGGTTTTGAAATAATTCAATATGTCTCTCCGGAGTCGCCGCAGTCGTCGTCGGGGGTGGAATCGTCCTCGTGGCGGCTCTTGTCCTTGCGCGGTCTGCCGGACGTGATGATAACAATCTCCCCCTTGGCTTGGTTCATTTCAAATTCTTCGGCCAGTTCCCCCAGGGTGCCCCGGTGCACGGTCTCGTGCAGCTTGGAGAGCTCGCGGCAGACGGCGGCCTCGCGGTCGGCGCCGAAGGTCTCTGCCATCTGGCGCAGTGTGCGCGCCAGCCGCTTGGGGGATTCGTAGATGACGGTCGTGCGGGGGTCTTCGGCCAGGAGGGCAAGGCGCGTGGCGCGCCCCTTCTTGGGGGGAAGGAACCCCTCGAAGACGAAGCGGTCGCAGGGAAGGCCGGAGGATACGAGAGCCGGCACGAAGGCGGTGGCTCCGGGAAGGCATTCGACTGTCAGCCCGGCGCGGCGGCATTCACGGCTGACCATGAACCCGGGGTCGGAGATGCCGGGGGTGCCTGCGTCGGAGACGAGGGCCACGGTGCTTCCCCCCTCGATGAGCTCGATGATCTCGGCCGTGGTGCGGTGCTCGTTAAACTTGTGGTGGCTCCGCATGGGGGTGGTGATGCCGAAGTGCTTGAGCAGCACGCCTGTGGTGCGGGTGTCTTCGGCCAGTATGAGGTCGGCTTCGTTGAGGACGCGTATGCCTCGGGCGGTCATGTCCTCAAGGTTGCCGATCGGGGTGGGGACTATGTATAGCTTGCCTGCCATGCTTTTTTTACTTATAGAAGGGGTTGATGATCTCGACGAATTCGGCTGCTGCGTCGTCGGATTCAATGTCCCAGCCGAGGGTGTCGGCGAGGTAGTGGCGGGCTTCGTCGAAGTTGGGCATCTCCTGGAGGGTCTCTACGAGGCGGTCGAAGCCGCGCGTGTCGCCTCCGAAGAGCTCGCGGCTGAAACGGAAGCGGTCATTCAAGCTGAAACGGGATTTCAGGGGGGAGGCGGGGGCCGTTTCGGGGGCCTTCGGCTCAGGGTCGGTGATTTCGTCCCAGGCTTCGGCCATCTCCTCTTCCTCCTCCAGCATCGGGGTCGCGTCGGGGGCCGAGTGGGAGGATTGGGAGTCTTGGGAAGATTGGGAGTTTTGGGAAGATTGGGAGGATTGGGAGGATTGGGAGTTTTGGGAGTCCTGGGAGTCCCGGGAGTCCTGTGAAGGCTGAGAGGATTGGGTGGGGGCCGGGGTGTCGGCTATTATTTCGGCTATGCGCTGCCCTTTGAGGCGGATGATTTCCTGGAGGCGCTGGGGGGCGTCTTCGCGGCTTAGGGCCAGATGGAGGAGGCCCTCCAGTTCATAGACCCTGTCTAAGAGGGCCTCCATATTTTGCTTGTCCATTTATCTTGCTGATTTTTAGAATTGTTGATTGGATTTTTTGATAGTAGGGGCGCGGCCTGCCGCGCCCACATAGGCTGTGGTAAATTGGGCTGTCGTAACTTGCCT
>CAZHCM010000054.1:0-13023 GCA_964531005.1 uncultured Sangeribacter sp.
GGAGGCTGGGGTTTTGGGGCTGGGAGAATTGGAGAAGGGGGGAATTGGAGAGGTTGGGAGGATAGAGATGGTGAAGGGGCTGGGGGGTCTGCTTAGTAGGGGCCTCGGCCTGCCGCGCCCACAACCGGAGGGGAGGGGCTGGAGTGTATGAAAAAACCCCCTGCTTGGTGGCAAGCAGGGGGTTTGGGGGTTTTCTTAGATGTGGTGGGGGGCACCACACTATTAGAAGGGGTGATTTGATTAGTAGGGGTGGTTAGAAGTGATGGACTGCGCCCATTAGGATGGGGAGGCTACATGCCTCTTCGGTTACGATGAACAGGAAGGGCTTGTCGGCAGTGAAGGTGTAGGATTCCGTGGGGGCGTCGGGACCCGGGGCGACCAGTTCCAGGAAGCCGGCGCTTACGCCTGCTCCTGTGCCTCCCTTCTCATCGATGGAGAAGGCGGTGCGTTGCAACATCTTGCTGACTCTCGCGGTTTGGAGACCCATCTTGCTCCAGTCTCCTGCCTTGAAAAGATCGCCAAGGCCGGCTTTGGCCATGGTCTCCTCGACGTCGAGGCTGCTTGCAAGATCAAATTTGGGGATGGTGACATCCACCTTTGCCCCGAATCCTTTTTGCAACGATTTGAGTTTCTCGGGCGTAAGAGTTGCTATGAAACCTTCGAGATTCTGCGTGTCGGAGGGGACGACGAAAGTTACGGTGAAATGGCCATCGCCAAGGGGAAGGACGATGCTCGTGGCCTCCTTGGTGGCGGAATAACGGGCTGTCATGTCTGCTCCGGTGAGCATTGCCACCGAGGACAGCGTGCCGTCAGCATTGTGGAATGCTCGCTCCGTCGTGAGGGCCGCGTCGAAGATTTCGCTCCACGCGCCTGAGAAATAGAAGGCATTGAGTACTGCCGCATCGAAGCCTGCCTCCTCTGCGGGATCAAGCAGTTGGGGGACAAGGCCGTTGGTCTTGCCGCTGGCCCAGTTGTTGACGTCGGCCACCAGCCCTGAGGCGGGTTTGAAGAAGAGTTCCGCGCCATACTTGCCTGACACCGCCTCCTTGAAGGAGGGGGCAAGGGCTACCTCGTTCGTTTTCGAGGCATCGTACCAGATGGAATTGAAGGGAAGCATGGTCACCTCCTTGTCCAGGTGGGGGAAGTTGGAGTGAATCGCAGCGTTATACTCATTGAGGGTCTCCACGCCTGATGTGTTCAGGTAGTCGAGAATCAGACGCTCGTTGTGGCTGTCGGCGCCATTGGCCAGGAGAGCGAGGAGGGTGTTGAAGCTATAGGGGGCGAACACCACGTTCTCCTCATCCTGATCCAGCAACTGGAACGTTGCCAGTCCGGAGGCGACTTGTCCGTCAATCCAGGATTTCATCTGGCTGTCCGGCGTCAGCGGTTTTGTGGGGGTAACGACACCATTTGTCGGCCCATCGGGCACACCCCCGTTCGGAGCCTCGTCCGACGAGCATGCAGTGCCCAGCAGGGAAAGCCCCAGGATGGTTGTAGCTAAAGTTAGTTTACGCATAGTTGGTCATTTTAGAAAGAAGGAGTAGTCCAGTACATGAGGAGGGAAGAGAATTTGTAGCCAAGGGTACCTGCCTTGTCTTGAGAATCCTTATGTTCAGGGGATCCGGATACTGTGCCGCTTGAATAGCTATAATATCCATTGCATGTACCTCCCCAGCCCCAATCAGTATGGAGATAGTAGGAATACACAGGCTCCTCTTTTTCAGGGTCGGCCAGGAGAGGAGGTGCCTGAACACGATAGATTCCATCGATGACCCATGCATGGCCTCCCGCGTTCCCTGTGTCGTAGCCACATATGAGAACCGGATCGTAGTTGGTCAGGTGGTTGATAGCTGTGGTCTCATTGAAGCTGGTCGCAACTGGGGTGAAGTATCCTAATTTTTTGAAAGTGGGAGGGATATTGGAGGGCGATACGCCAGTGACCATAGGAGAGTAGCTTGCATTCAGAAGATCTTTGTCCCCAAGTTTTTTTAGGAAGGCTGCCAGTGCCTGGGAGCTTTGATTGGCTTCCATTTCGTCCCAATCAAGATGTATCCCATCATAGGTCACCTCCGGCCATTGATAGTATCCCATCACTTTTCCCACTGCCACGGGTCCACACCCGAGCACGTCACGCACCGTGGGATCGTCCTTATTGATGCACAACTGGTTGTACGGGGCTCCCTGAGACCACTTCCTGATTGCAGCGGGCAATAGAGGAGACACCACCACCTTATTCAGAGGCGGCTTGATATCTCCGATCCCAGGGGTAGGAGGTATGGTCCCCCCGTTCAAACCCTCGCCAGAAGGCAGCAGATTGAGATAGGTGCGAAGGCCTTCATTAAAGACAGTGTCTTCAATGTTGAGGGCACACTCATTTGAGACTGCGAAGACACCCGGAAGACGTTTGTCGGCAGATACCAGCGCAAAGCCTTCGTCCCCGTCATAGTTGATGACGTAGTACCCCTGAAACCCATCGGAGTTGGAACGGGTCACTGCGTCCTTGATGATTTTGACGGATGAGACCGCACGAGATTTCGTAGCACGCGTCTCTGACTCGTCCAGCCCAGAAACGTACAGGTTGCCCAATTCGATAGCAGTCTCGAGTGGGAGACGATAGGAGGTGTTCTCTCCGATGGCAGAGGCTTGTGGTTCCTCTTGTTGAGAGCATCCTATCCAGCCGAAAGCCGCCATTAGAGTGACTATCGGCACAAGAAGTTTGATTCTTCTCATCGGTGTAGGTTTTAGTTAAACATTCAATTTTTATGCAAGACGAGTTTAGAACTCGATAGTGCCGTAGTAGGTCTTGCCGTCATCGGCATTGCACTTGACGGTGTAGGATCCTTCCAGCTCGGGAAGTTCAAGCACGGACTGGTCGCGGGTCACGAAGCCTGACCAGGAATAGCTGTCGCTAAAGATGGTCACAGACAGCGAATAGATGCCCTCCGGAAGGAAGAACTGGATGTATCCCTTTCCATAGATACATTCTATGTACATGCGTGAGGGCGCGTGGGGGTACCAGGGATTGCCGGGTCTAAGTTTGAGGCTCTCAGGGTTAGGGGTACTGCCTGTTCCCGTTTCGCCGTCTGCCCGCACACTGAAGGCACCCAGCAGGGAGAAAGCCAATAGGAGGGTGAAAAGTCGTCGGTTACTCATATGCTTCGGTGTTGGTTTGTGTCCGCAAAGTTACAGCTTTTCCGGGGCTTCCTCCAAATTTTTGGGACGGAAAATTTCTCGTTTTTTATTCATAACATATTGATTATCAATCGCTTTTAAAACCATTTTCTCGTTTTTGTACAACCTACTTATTATCAATACTTTACACTAAATAGATCTATAACGTACTAAAAATATGCAACTTAACTATTATAAAGCCGATTTTAGTGTACTCCGCTTACAAATACTGGTCGTATGTTCCCCGTCTTTCCTCCGGCAGCTCCTGCACCTTGGCCTTGATGCGGTAACGGCGGTTGTAGACCTTGTCGGCCTTGTCCTCGCCAAGGAGAAGCGTGATCGTCGCCGTGGAGAAACCCAGCACGGAATACAGGAACAGCCGGTAGTCAGCCTCCTTGAG
Source organism: uncultured Sangeribacter sp. (assembly GCA_964531005.1). Classification (GTDB taxonomy): domain Bacteria; phylum Bacteroidota; class Bacteroidia; order Bacteroidales; family Muribaculaceae; genus Lepagella. Next base: position 3,572 of record CAZHCM010000054.1, read on the forward strand.
GTGAAGCGGCTCGGCACGGAAGGCACCAACGATTCCCGAGTGCATAAGATCTGCATATTCTTCCAGTTTTCCAACCTTGTCCCCATCCTTGGAGTACGCCGTCAGAAACTTACTGAGTATGACCACCAGCTTGGGGTTGACCCTCTCGGTACCAAGGTTGCTCCCCGCTATCCTGCCGACCTCGTCGAGGAAGTCGCACTCCGTCTCCCTGAGGACGCTCAGCAGCCCGGACACCTGCGTCTCCCTGGCCTCCGCCTTTGCAAGGGCCTCGCGCAGCTCCCCGGTCACCCTCAAGTTGTCGCCGGCGTCCGCCTCCAGCCGGCTGATGGTATCCCGGAGCCGGGACGCCAGTTCGGAGGAAGCCTTCTGCCTTGCCTCGTATTCGCCGAGCGCCCTGCGCAGCTCCCCCGTGACCTCCCGGGCGTAGGACATTTCCCGGCGGTGCCTCATCATCCGGCGACGGAACAGCAGAATCACTGTCAGGAGCACCCCGGCACCCAACACCAGTATGAGTGTGTTGCGCAGGCGCAACTCCCTTATGGAGGCCTGGTCGAGCTGGCGGTTGAGGGTGTGGAAGTTGTCAAGGTCGCTCATGACAGTGTTGCTTACGGCCCTCTTGTACTCCACGACGTTGATGCTGTCAAAGCTCCGCATCTCTTGAAGGGCCTCCCTGAAGTTACCCTCACGCGCAAGGTGCAGGCTTCTCAGGTAGTGCGTCATCGTCCATCCCTGGTCTGAGACGGAATCAAGCCAGCGCATGGCCCGCTCCTCCTCCCCGGTCTCGTACAGGAGCTGGCCGTAGTCCACCGAATCCTGGTTCTGCGCATACGGGTGGGACAGGAGCTGCCGCAGGATGGCGAGCGCCTCCCCCCTTCGCCCTTTGCTGGCCAGGGACATCTCCTTGAGCTGGAGGGCGCCGTACATCATGCCGGCGTCCTCTTTGAGGGTGGCCGTGTCGACCAGGGACTCGGCGATCAGCAGCGCGCTGTCGTACTCCTTACGGTTGTACAGCGCCAACCCGTAGTCATATTGCGCGTAGTCGAGGAAGGGCTGGACACGGCTCTTCCTGTGATGCTCAAGCTCCCGGCGGGCATAGACGAGGGCATCCTCGGCGTTGTAGCTCTCACGGCATATGATGGAGATGCCCCTGCAGGCCATCCCCGCCCAGAAGTGAAGGCCGTTCAGCTCCGCGACGTCCTTGGCACGCGCGTAGCTGGTTACTGCAAGGGCGGGGTTGCCCTTCAGGTAGTACACCCTCCCCTGGTAGTAGGAGGATATGGCGGAGCGCAGGGGGTCGTCGTGGGTGCGGTAGTAGTCGACGGCCACCGAGATCAGGGAGTCGTCGGTGGGGTCGAGGTAGTTCTTGTCGCGCGCCATGGTCAGCAGCATGGCGTGGAGGGCTCGGTCGCCCCCGCCGCGTAGGCTGGAGGGGACGACCGAGTCGAGGATGGCCAGCGCCGAGTCGGGGCGCTCGTCCATCAGCGCCTCGGCCCGTGCAAGGCGCGGGTCGGGGGTGTGGCGGCAGCCGGCCATCAGCAGGGCCAGGCCCGCGAGCAGGGTCACGATCGGAAGGTTCCTCATCTACGTCTCGGTGTTGTCGGTTAGAATGTTACAAAGTTAATAATAAACTTTCGATTTCCAAAATTTACAGACCGAATACCCATTTTTTCGTACCCTATGCTGTTGACTTTAGCTTCTTCCCGTCCTGTGGCTAAGCAAAAAAACTTCCACACTGTGGCGAAGCAAAAATCTGCGGCCTATCGGCCCAATCTGCGCCCCTTAGTTCCGGGGCCGGTGGCCCCCGGAGCGGATCTGCGTCCCCGAAGGGCAGCCCCGAAATCAGTCGGTGGTGCGGCTGATTCCGCCAGTAAAAGTGTATGGCAGCGTATCCCTGAATTTGGTTGCCTGCTGGCTCAGTTGCCGGCAAAGGATAAGTGGGTACCCTTTTGGGACGCAGATCTTTTGTTGTCAGGGGCTTTCAAGCCCTGACAACAGGCGCAGATTAGGCAGATTCCCGCAGATTTGCTACGCGGGAGTTTTTGGTTGGATTCAGGCTTTCCATTGTCAATAGCATTGCGCCGTGTCACCAACGCTATTGACTTTAGATTCTTCCCATCCTGTGGCGAAGCAAAAAATTCCATCTTGTGGCTTAGCAAAAATTTCCATCATGTGGCTTAGCAAAAATTTCCATTCTATGGCTTAGCAAAAAATCCTATCCTGTGGCGAAGCAAAAATCTGCGGCCTATCGGCCCAATCTGCGCCCCTTAGCTCCGGGGCTCGTGAGCCCCCGGAGCGGATCTGCGTCCCCAAAGGGTAGCCCCGAAATCAGTCGGTGGTGCGGCTGAGTCCGCCAGTGAAAGTGTATGTCGGCCTATCCCTGAATTTGGTTGACTGCTGGCTCAGTTGCCAAAGGATTATTGGTAGGCCCTTCGGGGACGCAGATCTTTTGTTGTCAGGGCTTGAAAGCCCTGACAACAGGCGCAGATTAGGCAGATTCCCGCAGATTTGGCTACGCAGGTTTTTCTGGGTCGGGGTCGAGATTGACATTGTAATCAGCAGTGCGCCGTGTGCCCAACGCTGTTGGCTTTGATTCTTACTATCCTGTGGCGAAGTAAAAATTGCCCATATGGTGGCGAAGCAAAAATCTGCGGCATATCGGCCTCATCTGCGACCCTTAGCTCCGGGGCGGGGTCGCCCCGGAGCGGATCTGCGTCCCCGAAGGACAACCCTAAAAATCTGCCAACGTGGCACTGAGCCTTCTTCCGCTGGGTCAGCAGGGCAACTTGGCGTATCCCTGAATTTGGTTGACCACAGCCCTGAGTTGCCAAAGGATTATTGGCAGGCCCTTCGGGGACGCAGATTTTTTTGTTGTCAGGGGCTTAAGAGCCCTGACAACAGGCGCAGATTAGGCAGATTCCCACAGATTTTCGCCTTTCCCACCCTATGCTTTCCCACCATATGGAGGTGTACAACAGCAGGTGTACAACAAGGGAATAAAAATGGAAAAATCAGTAAGAAATTGGAGTATGATTTGGTAAAGTGATACAAAGGTGGTACATTTGTGCACATCAACTAAAAGAATTGCTACCATGTCCACCGTTAACCCCGAGTCCCGGCATAACCTTTCATCCATCTCCGCCGTCTCCCAGGAGGAATCAGCACGATATAATGCAATAGGCTATGATATTATTGGAGCGGCTTTTAAGGTGTACAACACCACCGGCAGACGCTTCCGCGAGAAATACTATGAAGCTGCTCTGGCCTAGGAGTTGCACTTGTTAGGCCATGAGGTCAAAAGACAGGTGGTCCTTCCTGCTATGTATAAAGGGGTAGAAATCGATGATGCCTATCAGATGGACATGGTGGTGGACGGCTGCGTAATTGTGGAGGTGAAAGCAGTGAGCGTGATGAAGGAACCGGAAGCACGGCAATTGGCTACTTATCTGGGCCTCTCCAAATATAAGTTGGGCTATCTGATCAATTTCGGGAGTCGGGATTTCACTCCCGGAGTACTTTCTGGAGAGTTTCCCTACCGACACGGCATTTATCGCATTGTCAACAATTTTTAGTCAACCAGTACCAGGGATAAGACCAAACGAATCAACTTATATCAGGGATATCCGCTCCCGGCAGTCAACCAAAGTTAGGCATAAGAGATCCCTAAGCCATTTTCATAACGGGCCTATCCCTGAATTTGGTTGATTGCTGCCTGGTTTGACGGAAAAGGATTTTGTGCTGCCCTTCGGGGACGCAGATTTATTGTTGTCAGGGGCTTATGAGCCCTGACAACAGGCGCAGATTAGGCAGATTCCCGCAGATTTGGCTACGCGGGAGTTTTTGGTTGGAAGCAACAATCTGCGGCCACTCTGCCCCCATCTGCGACCCTTAGCTCCGGGGCGGGGTCGCCCCCGGAGCGGATCTGCGTCCCCGAAGGGAAGCCTAAAATCTGCCAACATGGCACTGAGCCTCCTTCCGCTGGGTAAGCAGGGCAATGGCCTACCCCTGAATTTGGTTGACTGCTGCCTGGTTTGACGGAAAAGGATTTTGTGCTGCCCTTCGGGGACGCAGATTTATTGTTGTCAGGGGCTTTCAAGCCCTGACAACAGGCGCAGATTAGGCAGATTCCCGCAGATTTGGCTACGCGGGAGTTTTTGGTTGGAAGCAACAATCTGCGGCCACTCTGCCCCCATCTGCGACCCTTAGCTCCGGGGCGGGGTCGCCCCCGGAGCGGATCTGCGTCCCCGAAGGGCAGCCCTGATGGGTCAGAGGGAGAGGAAGCGGGCGGTGTTGGCGGCTATCAGGGACTGCTGGTCGGCGGGGGGCACGGCGCGGGCGTTGGCTATGGACTCGATCACCTGGCCGATGGCCACCGGGGCCTCGTCCGTCTCGGCCAGCAGCCGATCCGCCGGGATCATCGCCGCGCTATCGGCATTGAAAAGGCTCCCGAGCGACAGCCAGCACCCGGCATCCAGCAGCATCCGCGCTATCGAGGGTTTCCCCCGAAACCCGTGGATGGCCCACGGCTGCGCAGGCTTCATGTCGCGCCGCAGGGCGATTATGTGGTCATGGGCCCGCACGCAGTGTAGCACGAGCGGTTTCGAGAGACGCTCCGACAACTCTATGTGCCACTTCAAGACGTTCAACTGGGCGAACAGCGCCCCTCCCCTCACGAGGTCCACGCCGCACTCCCCGATGGCCACCACCGCCGGATTTTCCGCCGCCCGCTCAAGGGCGGCGCGGGTGGCGGCGTCCGGCAAGCCGGAGGCAAGGCTCCAGGGATGGATGCCGACCGAGCAAGACTGACCCTCCGGCAGGGAGGCGCGCACAGCCTCGAATTCCGCAGGAGAGAAAGCGACCACAGCCTGTGGCTGGGGAAGGGGATGATGGGTGTGGATGTCCAGTATCATTGCTAATTGGGGTATTGAAAAACTTTCAGCGCGAAGGAGTGCGCCGGGGCGGAGGCACCGGGTCGTAGCCGCTCCCGCCCCAGGGATGGCAGCGGGCCAGGCGACGCAAGGCGAGCCACAGGCCCCGCACAGGCCCATGCACACGCAGAGCCTCCACAGCGTACTGGCTGCACGTCGGGGTGTAGCGGCAGGCGGCAGGGAAATGGGGCGAGATGGCCAGTTGGTAGAACCGGATCGGAAGGGTCAGCCCCCTGACCGCAATGTCACGCAGGGTCATCGGGCCAGAGACGTCGGGTGATTTTGGCGAGCGCCTTCGCCATACGCTTCTCGATCTCGGCGTAGGGGAGATTCTCGTTGTGCTGATAGACGAAAGCCAGCGACAGCGTACGCAATGCAGGGTCGGCCGCTACCCTCTCGCGCAGCGGGGGCGACAGCAGCCGGAACGCCTCGCGCACGCGGCGGCGCATCTGCACGCGGTCCACGGCGTGGCGCCGCTTCTTCTTGGGGATGGTCACCAGCATCTGCACCGGCCCTATGCGGTCAGGCACGGCGTGGCGGAAGGAGCCCGCCAGCCCCTCGGGGCCCAAGGCGCGCCATTTCACCCGCAAGGGATACTCCGTAAGGCTCCTCCCCTCCGCAAATAGGGGCTCCACCAGCGAGCGATGGCGCAGCTTGGCGCTCTTGCGCAGCGTCAGTCGCGGCGAAGGGACGGGGGGCAGTGACGATTCTTGATTCTCTTCCATGCCACAAAGGTAGCACTTTTCGGCCATATTGCCAAGCAAAAGAGGGGGCTGGGGCGAAATTGCGTTTTGCCATTTCGGATTAATTGTCTATTTTTGTATTTTGAAAGATTCCAAATAACCTCTGACCAATCATGAAGAGCAATTTCGCACGCCAGGCCAACGACGTCTTCGACCGCTGTGTGGCCGACTATCATAAGAGCGACAACGTCGACACCCCGGTGTCCAACCCCTACGCCGAGGGGAGCGTGGAGGGGATCCTCTACGGCAAATGCTGGATCGACGCCGTGCAGTGGCACCTGGAGGACATCATCCGCGACCCCGAGATCGACCCCGTGGCCGCCCTGGCCCTCAAACGCCGCATCGACGCCTCCAACCAGGACCGCACGGACCGCGTGGAGGAGATCGACACATGGTTTCGCACCCGCTTTGCCGACGTGACCCCCTCCCCGGAGGCCACCATCAACACCGAGTCACCCGCCTGGGCCCTGGACCGCCTGTCGATCCTGGCCCTCAAGATATGGCACATGCGCGAGCAGGCCGAGCGCGCCGACGCCTCCGACGCCCACCGCGAGCGCAGCCGCGCACGCCTCGACATCCTGCTCGAGCAGCGGCGCGACCTCACCGAGGCCATCGACACCCTGCTCGACGACATGGAGGAGGGGAGGAAGTACATGAAAGTGTACCGCCAGATGAAACTCTACAACGACCCGGAGACCAACCCCGTGCTCTACGGCGCCAAGAAATGAACGCACCCGCCCGCCCCTCCACAGTGCTGGCCATGCGCTTCTCGGCCCTGGGCGACGTGGCCATGACGGTGCCCCCGATGGCCGACGCGGCCTTCGCCGCGCCAGGCCGCCGCTTCGTCATGCTGACACGCCCCCTGCCGGCGCGCACATACGCCGACCCCTCGGCCCTGCCCGGCAACCTGGAGGTGCGCGGCGTCGACCTCAACGCCTACAAGGGGCTCGCCGGCCTCTGGCGACTCTCCGGCGAGCTATGGCGCGAACTGCGGCCCGACACGGTCGTGGACCTGCACGACGTGCTCCGCAGCCGCATCCTGAGCCTTTTCCTGCGCATGCGCTCCCTGGGGCGCGTGCGCGTCGGCCGCATCGACAAGGGGCGCGCCGCCAAGCGGGTCCTCACCCGGGACGCGAAGAAGGAGCTGCGCCCCCTGCCCTCGGGCGACTCCCGGTATCGCGCTGCCCTGCGCCGCGCCGGACTCGAAGCCCCGGAGAGGTTTGCGGGGATGTGGCCCGACCTGCGGCAGGCCCGCGCCGAGGCACGCCGGCGCCCCGGCACGCGTCCCCGCGTGGCCATCGCCCCCTTCGCGGCCCATCCAGGCAAGGAATGGCCCGTGGAGAAGATGACCGAGACCATCGGCCTGCTCGTGGAGGCCGGATGCGAGATCCTGGCCTTCGGGGCCGGCGAGCGCGAAGGGAAGGTGATTGCCGCCTGGGCCCGGCAATGGCCCGGGGAGGTCACCGACATGTGCGCCCGCCGCGCAGGGCTGCAAGCCGAGATGAGGGAGATGGCACAGTGCGACGCGATGGTGTCGATGGACTCGGCCAACATGCACATGGCCTCCCTCGTGGGCCTTCCGGTCGTCAGCATCTGGGGCGCCACGCATCCCTACGCGGGGTTCATGGGCTGGCGCCAGCCCGAGGCAGGCGCCGTGCAGCTCGACCTCCCCTGCCGCCCCTGCTCCGTTTTCGGCAACCGCCCCTGCCGCCTCACCCAGTCCCCCGACGAGCCGCGCCCCTGCCTGGCGGGAATCACCCCCCGCATGGTGGCCGACCGCGTGCTCACCACAATATCCACCCAACCCTGACCTCCCTCCCGACATCATCGTCATGCGCATATACTGCACCAACATCAGCCAATACATAGAAGTGCCCGGGGCCATCACCCTGAGCCAGATAGCCGACATGCTCGGCTCGCGCCTCGACACGCGCCCCGTCTGCGCCCTTGTCAACAACAAGTCAGAAGCCCTCACCTACCCCCTGTACGCCCCGAAGCAGGTGGAATTCCTGGGCGCCGACACGCCGGTGGGACGCCGCTCGGTGGTGCGCTCGCTCTGCATGATGATGTATCGCGCCGTGGAGAGCGTCGTCCCGGGGCTGTGCCTGCGCATAGAGCACAGCGTCTCCCACGGCTACTATGCCCGCCTCTCCAAGAGCGACGGCTCGACCTACGCCGTCTCCGCCGGCGAGGTCGAGGCCATACGCGAGGAGATGCGCTCGCTCGCCGGGCGCGCCCTCCCCTTCGAGCGGCGCGAGAGCCTGGCCAAGGACGCCATCGCGCGTTTCCGCGCACAGGGGCTCGACGCCAAGGCCCTCCTGCTGGAGACCACCCACGACCTCTACACCACCTACTACGAGCTGGACTCCCTGGCCGACAGCTACTACGGCCCGCTGGTGCCCGACACGGGGGAGCTGCGCGTCTTCGACCTCATCCCCTTCAAGGAGGGGATGCTTCTGCTGCCCCCCGACCCTGCCGACCCCACACGCCCCGCCGCGCCCGTGGAGCAGGAGAAGATGTACCGGGCCTTCACGGACTACCTGAAGTTCAACCGCGTCATCAAGGTGCCTGACGTCGGGCGTCTCAACGTCACCGTCGAGGAGCGGCGCACGGCCGAGCTCATCAACGTGGCCGAGGCGATGCACGACAAGCTCCTGGGGCGCATCAGCGACGACATCACCGAGCGCAACCGCCACGGCGGGGCGCGCATAGTCACCCTGGCCGGCCCCTCCTCCTCGGGCAAGACCACGACCACCAAGCGTCTGGCCATCCAGCTGATGACCAACCTCATGACGCCGCGCATGATCTCGCTCGACGACTACTTCGTCGACCGCCACCACACCCCGCGCGACGAGAGCGGCGACTACGACTACGAGCACCTCCACGCCCTCGACCTCGACCGACTGCACTCCGACCTGCACCGCCTCCTCCAAGGGGAGACCATCAACCTGCCGACATACAGCTTCGAGCTGGGACGGCGCGTCGAGCGCGAGCGTCCGCTGCGCCTCGAACCGGGCGACGTGCTCCTCATCGAGGGGATACACGGGCTCAACCCCGAGCTGACCGCCGGGCTATGCGAGGACGAGGTCTACAAGGTCTACGTCTCGGCGCTGACCACCCTCTCCATCGACGAGCACAACTGGATCTCGACCACCGACAACCGACTGCTGCGCCGACTGGTGCGCGACCACAAGTACCGCCACATCTCGGCCCTCGACACGCTGCGCCGCTGGCCCAGCGTCAGGCGCGGCGAGGAGAAGTGGATCTTCCCCTTCCAGGAAAACGCCGACGCCACCTTCAACTCCTCGCTCATCTTCGAGCTGGGGGTGATGAAGGACTACGCCGAGCCGCTGCTCCGCCAGGTGCCCCACGACTGCCCGCAATACGCCGACGCATACCGCCTGCTAAAGCTCCTCTCATACTTCAACCCCATCCCGGCTGACCAGGTGCCCGCCAACTCCCTGCTCAGGGAGTTTCTCGGCGGCTCCTCATTCCACTATTGAACATGAAAGATTTCACCGAACAGGACATAGACCGCATCGAGCAGGTCATAGACGAACAGAATGTCTACGAAGCCCGCGAGGAACTGCGTGACCTTCACCCGGCCGACATAGCCGAGCTCTTCCAGAGCCTCACCCTCAGGCAAGCCGAGTGGCTCTTCAACCTCATCGAGGACAACGAGAAGAAGGCCGATGTCCTCATGGAGCTCGACGAGGACGACCGCAAGAAGATCCTGGAGACCCTCGACCCTGAGCAGATCGGACACTTCATCGACCTGCTCGAC
>CAZHCM010000055.1:0-12944 GCA_964531005.1 uncultured Sangeribacter sp.
GGGCGCGCGACGAGCGGAAATGCAGCATGCTGTCCATGCCGAAGCAGACGTTGCCCGCGAGGTTCTCGCCGGTCAGCATCACGCCCTTGGAGAAGCCCGTGGTGCCCGAAGTATAGTTGATCTCCACCACCTCCGAGTTGGGGCGGTCGATGTATTTCACGTCCGTCGACTGGTATCCAGCCGGGTAATCCTTGCGGAACCGGCGTCGCAGCAGCTTGATCTCGCGGCTCAGCGGGGTGCCGTTGGTCTCGTGGAGCACGGCGCGGCGGTCGAGCGAGACCACTCCCTTGAGCGAGAGGAGCGCCTCGGGATCCATGTGTTCCCAGATATGCTCGCCGACGAAGAGCAGCAACGCCTCCGAATGGTTGACGATATGGGTGATGTCGACAGGATTGAACTCAGAAAGTATCGGCACCACGATGGCGCCGTATGTCACGGTGGCCATGAAAGCGCGCACCCACTCTATGGAGTCGCGGCCGCAGAGGGCGATCTTGTCGCCCGGGCGGATGCCGATATCCTTGAAGAAACGGTGCATGTGGGCGATGTCGGTGGCCAGGTCGCCGTAGGTCAGGGTCTTTCCGGTGGGATAGTCGGTGAGGGCCGGGAGATCCCAGTTTTCCATGAAGCTGCGCTCGTATATCTTGATGAAGTTTTGAATTTCCATAGCGTGGGATTTCAGGGTTGTCTTAACAAGGGTTTACAATTGCTATAACAAACAAATAGCCTCCACAGCCGACTTGCATTTGCAAAAATCGGCTGTGGAGGCTATTTTAGGTCGTTCGCGTCCGCCCTTGGCTCAGACGAAGGCGGCGGCGATGTCGGCGGCGATCTGCTTCATGCGCTCCGGGTCGGGGTCGGAGATCTTGTGGCCGAAGTCGAGGTCCCCCTCCTTCTGCATGGGCACGAGGTGGATATGTGCATGGGGCACTTCGAGGCCTATGACGGCCACGCCCACCTTTCGGCAGGGCATGACCTTCTCGATGGCCTTCGCCACACGCTTGGCGAAGATGCTCATGCGGCCGAGGCGGTCGTTCTCGATGTCGAAGATGTAGTCTGTCTCCTTCTTGGGCACCACGAGGGTGTGGCCCCAGCCGACGGGGTTGATGTCGAGGAAGGCGTAGAACTCGTCGTCCTCGGCCACCTTGTACGAAGGGATCTCCCCTGCTATTATCTTTGAGAAGATGGTCATGTCGGTTGTCTGTTTTTAGTTGTCGGTTGATTCGGAGGTAATGCTTAGATCTCGATCTTGACGATTTCGAAGGTCAGCTTGCCGGCCGGGGCCTGCACGACGACCGTCTCGCCCACCTTGTGGCCCAGAAGGCCCTGGGCGATGGGGGTGGTGGATGCGATCTTGAACTCACGCAGGTTGGCCTCGTTCTCGGTGACGATGGTGTAGGTGACGGTCATGCCGTTGGCCACGTTGCGGATGGTGACCTTGTTGAGGATCTGGACCTCCTCGGTGTTGAGGCGGCTCTCGTCGATGATGCGTGCGGTGGCTATGAGCTCCTTGACCTTGGCGATCTTCATTTCGAGCATCCCCTGGGCCTCCTTGGCTGCGTCGTACTCGGCGTTCTCGGAGAGGTCGCCTTTGTCGCGGGCCTCGGCGATGGCCTGCTTGATGGCGGGGCGCTGGGCCTCGAGCTCAGCCAGCTCGGCCATTTTCTTGTTGTATCCTTCTTGTGTGAGATAAGTTGCCATTTGTATTGTAAAGATAGTGGCCCCGCGCAGGGACCAATGGTTGTGGTTTTTAAGGTGACTAAAAAAAGAGGAATCTTCTTTATCACCGTCTCTCCCTGCGGAGAGGGCCGACGGCACAAAAAAGACCCTGACTCACCTCCCTGCGGGAGGATTACGAGTGCAAAATTAACGCTTTTTTCTCAACTTCCCAAATTTTCCGCCCATTTCTTTGCCTATGCGGTGCGTGCGACGGAGTTTTTTTATTAACTTTGCACACAGACACGCCCCGCCCCTCCGCCGCAAGGGGGGCGACATGGCGCGCCAAAACCAAAATCGAAAGAATCATGACGATCAACGAAGCACAAGACGAGATAATCGAGGAGTTCGACGGCCTTGACGATTGGATGGACCGTTACGCGCTCATCATCGACACGGGCAACACGCTGCCCGAGCTCCCGGAGTCGGAGAAGACGCCGGCCAACCTCATCGAGGGGTGCCAGAGCCGCGTATGGATCGACGCCAGGCGCGACGACGACGGACGCATCATCTTCAACGCCGACTCCGACGCGCTCATAGTGAAGGGGATCGTGGCCCTGCTGCTCCGGGTGCTCTCTGGGCACACGCCATCCGAGATCCTGGACGCCGACCTCTACTTCATCGACCGCATAGGCCTGAAGGAGCATCTGTCGCCGACACGCTCCAACGGCCTGGTGTCGATGGTCAAGCAGATGCACAACTACGCCCTGGCCTTCAAGGTGCTCGACGACAAGGAGGCCAAAGGCTGAGCCCCGCGACATCCCGACATCTTGACATCCCGACAAGATGACATCATGACAAAATGACATCATGACATCATGACAACTTGACTAAACTCAAATCCAATCATAAAATAAACTAAACCTCAACATCATGTTTGCAAACCAACCCAAAGGGCTCATCCCTGCGGCCCTGAGCAACATGGGCGAGCGCTTCGGCTACTACATCATGAATGCCGTGCTGGTGCTCTTCCTGTGCTCCAAGTTTGGCTTGAAGGAGGAGACGAGCACGCTCATCTACTCTTTCTTCTATGCCGGCATCTACGTGCTGAGCCTTGTGGGCGGCATCATCGCCGACCGCACGCAAAACTACAAGGGCACCATCATCACCGGCCTCATCATCATGACTCTGGGCTACGTGGTGCTCTCCATCCCCATCTTCGCCACGGCCGAGAACACCGCCTGGCTCCTGACGCTCACCTGCGGAGCCCTCTTCCTCATCGCCTTCGGCAACGGCCTCTTCAAGGGCAACCTCCAGGCCATCGTCGGACAGCTCTACGACAATCCCAAATACTCCGAGCAGCGCGATTCGGGATTCCAGATCTTCTACGTCTTCATCAACGTCGGCGGCCTTATCGCCCCCTTCGTGGCCCCCATGCTCCGCTCCTGGTGGCTCGGGGTGCACAACCTGACATACAACGCCGACCTGCCCGCGCTCTGCCACCAGTACCTTAGCGTGACCGACAACATGAGCATGGAGAACATCAACAACCTCTATGCCCTCGCCTCCCAGGTGGGCGTGCATCTGACCGACGCCTCCGGCGTGGCCGAGATCTCGAAGTTCTGCACGGAGTACCTGAAGGTCTTCAACGAAGGCATCCACTACTCCTTCATCGCCTCCATCGGAGCCATGCTGATCTCGCTGTGCATCTTCCTGCTGACCAAGAAGGGTCTCCCCTCGCCGGCCAAGAAGGAGGCAGCCGAGGCTGTCAAGTACACCGCCGAAGAGAAGCAGGCCATGGCCCGCGAGATCAAGCAGCGCATGGGCGCCCTCTTCGCCGTGCTGGGAATCGCAATCTTCTTCTGGTTCTCTTTCCACCAGAACGGCACCTCCCTCTCCCTCTTCGCCCGTGACTTCGTGAAGACCGACTCCATAGCGCCGGAGATCTGGCAGGCCCTCAACCCCTGCTTCGTCATCCTGCTGACGCCGGTCATCATGTGGTATTTCGCACGCCTGGCGCGCCAAGGCAAGATCATCTCCACGCCCCGAAAGATCGCCATAGGCATGGGGCTGGCTGCCATCGCCTACGTCTTCCTAACCATAGTCTGCCTCGCCGACGGATTCCCCTCGGGCGACGCATTCCGCAGCATGGGCATCGCCATGCGCGAGGGCATGAAGACGGGTCCCTGGGTGCTCATCCTGCTCTATTTCTTCCTGACGGTGGCCGAGCTCTTCATATCGCCCCTCGGCCTGTCGTTCGTCTCCAAGGTGGCCCCCAAGCACCTGCAGGGTCTCTGCCAGGGCCTGTGGCTCGGCGCCACGGCCGTCGGCAACCTCCTGCTCTGGATCGGCCCCCTCGTCTACAACGCCTGCCCCATCTGGGTGGCATGGGTGATGTTTGCCGGTGTCTGCCTCATCTCCATGGGCGCCATGCTCGGCATGGTCAAGTGGCTGGAGCGCGTGACCGAATCCTGATGAATCCTTTCATCTGATTTCTTACATATGTCGGCTAAGGGGTGTCCCGTTCGGGGCGCCCCTTAGTGTTAATTATCCATGAAAAGATGTGTGGTTTCGGAATAAAGTGTTAAATTTGCAAAAGAATTTGCCCGGCCCCCTCCGGCGGCGGGAGGCCCAGCCCTCCCCTTGAGGCGTGCGGAGCGAGGCTGTCAAAGAGAAATGCTAATGTCAACCGATAAGTCCAGCAAACAGTGGCGTCCCATGGCAGCGGCCCTGACCGCCGCCGCAGTGATGACGGCATGCGGCTCCAAGCCCGACGGGAAGGGGGCCGACACGGTGGCCCCGGTCGCCGAGGAGTTTCATGCCGACAATGACATCGCCATGACTGTGCGCTCCCTTGCCGACGCCATCCGCGTCGGCGAGGCGCTTGAAGCGTCCGAATACAATTTCGAGGGTGTCCTGACCGACGGCCAGGGGGCTCCCCTCTACACCGACCTCACGGGGTCGCCGGGGGAATGGGAAGTGACAGTGACGGGGAAGGGATCGGCCAAGATACGCAATCTCTATCTGGGCGACCTGCTGGCCGACGACCTGCGGCATTACGTGGCCGAGAGCATGCAGCTCAACGACACCGACATCACCGAAAGCATCGAGGCCGACGAGGAGGATGGGGCCGAAAGCCTGACCGTCTACGACTTCGGCGGGGGCACCCTGCGCTTCGAGACACGCCCGGCCCTGACCACCAACGGCCTTGAAGGTCAGATAGTCAGCATCCAGCTAATTAGGGATTAGTCGTAGTGTCATGATGTCATGATGACACTTTGACATCATGTCGGATTGCCCGGGCGGAAGACGAAGAGGCGGGTGGCGTCGAAGCGCGGCAGGGCCATCAGCTGCACGTCACACCGGCGGTCTTCGAGAGTGTCCTCGCACCGCCCGACACGCAGTCCGCGCGCCTCGAGGGCGTCACGGGTAGCCTTCAATGCCTTGGCCGGAGTGTTGTTGTCTTTCGAGAGATGGCAGAGGAAGATATGGCTCAGCCCCGGATGCACCACCTCGGCCAGGAAACGCGCCGTGTCCTCGTTGTCCATATGGCCGTTGGCCGTCATGATGCGTGCCTTCAGATACTCCGGGTAGCGTCCGTCGCGCAGCATCCGCGCGTCGTAGTTCGACTCCATCACCAGATAGTTGGCCTCGCTTATGTAATGGCGTGCGCGCTCGCTGACGGCACCCAAGTCGGTGGCGATGACGAAGTGACGGTCGTCAAACTCCATGGAGAAGCCCATGTTGTCGGTGCCGTCGTGGGGCACCTCGAAGGCCGTGATCTTGAAGTCGTAGACCTTGAACGGTATTTCCTTGAAAATAGGCACATGATATTCCCTGATGCGGCGCGAGATCGAGTGGCGGCGCAGAAGGCCGTTGAGCACACGGTTGGTGCACAGCAGTTTCAGATGCCGGTGCGAGCGTAGCAGCGTGTAGGCGTAGCGCACGTGGTCGCCGTGGTCGTGGGTCAGCAGGATGGCCTTCACATCACTCATCCTGATGCCTGCGGCAGCCAGCTCGTCCTCGACGATGTCGGCGCGCACGCCGGCGTCGACCAGCACCCCGCCGTGGCGTGTGCCCACATAGCAGCAGTTGCCGCTCGATCCGGAGCCGAATGAGAGGTAGTAGAGCAGGCGGTCGGCCGGATCCTTCTTCTCGGCGGCCGGCTGCGCCTTCCTCGCACCCTGCCCGTTTTTGGCCTCCGGAATGGATTTGGGGCCGGGCGAGGGGGTCTCGCCCATGTTTGCGTCCCACTCCTCGAAAGGAAGCATCGGATGGTCTTCAAAGAGGATTTTCCTGGTCTTCATTTCTTCGGGCGGTATAGGAGGAAAATGGCAGGGCGCTTGTCGAAGCTGTACGTGCGCCCTTTCCAGGCCGAGGCGGGGAGGGTGACGATCTCCTGGCGCTCGGGGTCGGTCACGTCGCAGGCGACGCACATCAGCGTGTCGGGACGCAGGGTGCGCGCCATCAGGTCGACGGTCTTGTCGTTGCGATACGGCGTCTCTATGAAAATCTGGGTGACATCGCGGCGCGCCGACTCCGACTCGAGCGAGCGCAACGCCTCCCCCTTCTCGCGGGCATCCACCGGGAGATAGCCGTGGAAGGCGAATCCCTGGCCGTTGAATCCCGACCCCATCAGGGCCAGCAGTATGCTCGACGGCCCTACGAGCGGGATCACCTTCAGGCCCTCGCGCTGGGCTATGGCCACCACCGAGGAGCCGGGATCGGCCACCGCCGGGCATCCGGCCTCGCTCATCACCCCGACAGGATGGCCGGCGCGCAGTGGGTCGAGCATGGAGGAGATGTCGAGAGGCGAGGTATGGCGGTTGAGTTCGCGGAATTCACATTCGCTGATCGGGAACGTCGGGTCGCACCGGCGCAGGAAGCGTCGGGCCGTGCGGACATTCTCCACGATGAAATGGCGCAGCTCCCCCATTATGGCCATGTTGGCCGACGGAAGCACATCGGCGACGGGGGCGTCGCTGATGCCTACCGGAAGAAGATAGAGGGCATTTTGAATTTTCATTACGCAAAGTTAATGAAAAAAATGAATTTTTGCTAATTTTGTCCCCATGAATAGCTCCTTACCCTCACAATTGCCTCCCCTGCCGGAGGATTTCAAGGCCTCGTTGCGCTCCCTTGAGGGAGTGGACGCAGACGCCCTCTGCCTGGCTCTGGACACGCCTCCCGCCGTTGCGGTCAGGCTGAATCCCTATAAGCCAATGGATTGCGATATATTCTCGCAAATCGCAGACGGTGCCGTGGCGTGGTGTGGCGAAGGCCGGTATCTCGCCGAGCGTCCACTCTTCACGTTGATGCCTGAGATGCATGCCGGGGCCTTCTATGTGCAGGACGCCTCGTCGATGATCCATGCCGGGCTTGCACGCGGCATAGTGGACGCCGAGGGGGGGCGCCCGTTGAGCGTGCTCGACGTGTGCGCGGCTCCCGGCGGAAAGACCACCGCCATAATGGGAGCGCTTCCCCCGGGGAGCGCCATGATAGCCAACGAATATTCCCCCCAGCGCGTCAAGGCCCTGGAGGAGAACATGGTGAAATACGGCTCCCCCGACATGGCCGTCACCTGCGGCGACGCCCGCAACTGGGGCGGTTGCGCCGAGACATTCGACATGGTGGTGGTCGACGCGCCCTGCAGCGGCGAGGGGATGATGCGCAAGGAGGAGGTGGCCCGCACGCAGTGGAGCCCGGGACTCGTGGAGAGCTGTGCACGCACACAGCGCGAGATCCTCGACAGCGTGGTGCGGACGCTGCGCCCGGGGGGATGGCTGATATACAGCACCTGCACCTTCAATCGCGCCGAGGATGAGGAGATGGCCCGCTATCTTGTGGAGCATCACGGCCTTGTCCCTGTCATGGACCAGATACTCGACAAGTCGGTGGCCGAGTCAGTGCCCCGCGGGCTGGACCCGGACATTCCGAGCCTGCGCTTCATGCCTCACCTGACGCGTGGAGAAGGGCTCTTTGTCACCGTCCTGCGCCGTCCGGGGGAGGACGCGGGGGAAGACGTACCCACCCGCATCCCACCCGCGCCTAAGCCCAAGGGTAAGGGAAAGAGACAAGAGAAGGGGGGCTCGATGCCTGACGCGGAGAGTGTATGCGGCAAATGGATCAATGGCTCCTACGCCCCACTGGTGTGGAAAAGCGTCGGCGACACCGTGCGCGTCATACCCGCACGGGTGGCCTCCCTGCTGGAGCGCCTCCCCAAGGGGGTGCGCCTGCTCGGTGCGGGAGTGGAGGTGGCCACCCTCAAAGGGCGCGACCTCGTGCCGGCGTCCCCCCTCGCGCTCTCGACCATCCTGGACCGCGGGGCCTTTCCGGAAGTGCCCCTCTCACGCGAGGATGCTGTGCGCTATCTGCGACACGAGAGCCTGACGCTTCCCCCCGACACCCCGCGCGGCTTCGTTCTCGTCAGCCACAACGGCATCCCACTGGGGTGGATGAAGAACATCGGCACGCGCGCCAACAACCTATGGCCCCAGGCCTGGCGCATCAGGATGCAATAAAGTCGCCCTTCTCGCGCGTTATACTAAAAGACCCTCTCCCCGGCAAGAAAAGACATAGAATACAATCCAAAAGTACTAAGCCATATGAAGTTCAAGACAAACGCCAAGTGCGCACACTGCTCCAAGACCATCCTCGACAAGATGCAGTCCAAGTTTCCTGATGCCCAGTGGAGCCTCGACCTGGAGACGGCCGACAAGGTGCTCGAAGGGCACGGCATCCCGGAGGACGCCGAGCATGCAGCCCAAGTGGAGGCAGCCATCGCCGAGACCGGTTTTCGGGGCTCATGGATACAGCGCTGACCTCCTGGGATGAGCGCACCCTGCGCCTCCTCGGGCCCGAGGGGATGGAGCGGCTGGCCAAAGCCCGCGTCCTGGTGGTCGGCACCGGGGGTGTCGGCGGCTATGCCGTGGAGATGCTGGCCCGCTCAGGCGTGGGGGCGCTGACGCTGGTGGACGCCGACACGGTCGCCCCCTCCAACATCAACCGCCAGATCATCGCCCTGCGCTCCACCGTCGGGCGCCCGAAGACGGAGCTCTTCGCCGAGCGCATACGCGACATCAACCCCCTCTGCCGGGTCGAGCCCCTGGAAGAGTTCGTGACGCCGGACAACGTGGAGGCGCTGCTCGAAAGGGGTTTCGACCATGTGGTGGACGCCATCGACACCGTGGCGCCGAAATGCGCACTGCTGGCCCACTGCCTGCGCAGCCGCATCCCCGTCATCTCCTCGATGGGGGCCGGGGGGCGGGTGGATCCTACCCGTGTGCGGTATTCCGACCTATGGGAGACGCGCGAGGACGGCCTGGCACGCGCCGTCAGGCAACGCCTGAAGAAGGCCGGCCTGCGCCGCCCGCTCAGGGTGGTGTGCAGCGACGAGGCCCCGCGCCCGTCGGCCCTGGTGGAGCTCGACCTGCCCAACAAGCGCTCATCCTTCGGCACGCTCGCTACCATACCCTCCCTCTTCGGCATCTACCTGGCCTCGCACGTGCTCAAGACCCTGACATCGCGCTGACCCTCCCCACCCCTTCCTCCCAAACCAACCCGCCCTACACACACCCGCTCGACATATACACACAATGCTCCAGCTCAGCAACATATCCAAGTCGTTCGGCCCCCTGAAGGTGCTTGACGACGTGACACTCTCGATACCCGAAGGGGAGATAACGGCCATCGTGGGCCCCTCGGGGGCAGGCAAGACCACACTGCTCCAGATAGCGGGCACGCTGGCCCTCCCCGACTCCGGATGCGTGAAATACGACGGCGTGGAGGTCACGGGCCTGGGCGACCGCAAGCTCTCCGACTTCCGCAACCGCCACATCGGCTTCGTCTTCCAGGCCCATCAGCTCCTGCCCGAGTTCACGGCGCAGGAGAACGTGGCCCTTCCGGCCATGATCGGGGGCGCCGGCCGCTCCGAGGCCATGAAGCGCGCCGCCGAGCTGCTCGACTACCTCGGCCTCTCGCTGCGCCTCGGCCACAAGCCCGCGGCCCTCTCCGGGGGTGAGCGGCAGCGCGTGGCCATAGCCCGCGCCCTGGCCAACTCCCCCCGTGTGGTGCTGGCCGACGAGCCCACCGGCAGCCTCGATTCGGTCAACCGCGACGAGATCATGCGCCTCATTGCCACGCTGCGCGCGGAGCGGGGGCAGACCTTCGTCATAGTCACCCATGATCCGGCGATGGCCGCCAGCGCCGATCGGGTCGTCAGCATGGCCGACGGCCGCCTGCAGACCCCCGCTGAGCCCTGAGCGGCGTTTTTGCATCTTTTGCAGGGACGAATTTGGAAAAACGGCGAAATTTAGGTAATTTCGCACGACAATATGAAGATCTTCAATTCTCAACAGATTCACGAAATCGACATGGCCACGTGCGAGGCCCAGAACATCGACTCCCTGGAGCTGATGGAGCGGGCAGCCAACGCCGTGACCTACGAAATAATATCGCGCTTCGTGCCCTCGAAGCGAATTGTGGTCATCGCCGGTCCCGGCAACAACGGCGGCGACGCTCTGGCCGTGGCCCGAATGCTCATCGAGCAGGGATACAGGAAGGTGGAGGTGTTCCTCTTCAACATCAAGGGCCATCTCAGCCATGACTGCGACGAGGAGCGCAAGAAACTCATCCTCATCGACGGAGTGGATTACAACGAGGTCACCCGCGAGTTCACCCCTCCCTATCTCGGCCCGGACGACGTGGTGGTCGACGGCCTTTTCGGCTCCGGCCTCAACACCACCATGCAGGGGGGATACGTGGCCCTGGCAAGATACATCAACGAGTCCGGGGCCTTCGTCATCAGCATCGACATGCCGTCGGGCCTCTTCGGGGAATGGAACGAGAACGCCAACTCCCGCGACATGGTGCACGCCAACCTCACCCTGGCCTTCCAGATGCCCCGCCTGTCGTTCTTCTTCGAGGAGAACTCTGAGGTGCTGGGCGACTGGGAACTCCTCGACATCGACCTGGACACCGCCAAGATGAAGGAACTCTCGACGGACTACATGCTCGTGGAGGCGCGCAGCGTCCGCCCCCTGCTCAAGGAGCGCCTCCCCTTCACGGGCAAGCGCGACTACGGCTCGGTGCTCCTCTTCGCCGGAAGCCTCGGGATGATGGGGGCCGCAGTGCTGGCCGCGCGCGCCGCCCTCAAGACAGGGGCCGGGCTGGTGACGGTCCATTCGGCCCTGGCGGGGCTCACCATCGTGCAGACGGCTGTGCCGGAAGCGATGTTCGAGCCTGACCGCGACGAGCGTTTCATCACAGACATGAGCCTGCACCACAACCACCAGGCCGTGGCCGTGGGCCCCGGCATCGGAACGCGCGAGCAGACGCTCAACGCCCTGGAGGCGATGCTGAAGGCCACCCGCAGCCCCTTGCTGCTCGACGCCGACGCCCTCAACTGCATCGCCAAGCGCCCCACCATGCTGTCGCTGCTCCCCCCGAAAAGCATCATCACCCCGCACATCGGGGAGTTCGACCGTCTCTTCGGGGAGCACAAATCGTCCGAGGAGCGTCTCCGCAAGGCTGTGGCCATGGCCAAGTACTACAACATCATCATCGTCCTCAAAGGACACTACACAGCCACGGTGCGCCCCACCGGAAAGGTGTATTTCAACTCCACAGGCAATCCCGGAATGGCCACGGCCGGAGCCGGCGACGTGCTGACGGGAGTCATAGCGGCCTTCCTCGCCCAGGGGCTCATACCCGAACATGCCGCCACCATCGGGGTCTATCTCCACGGCCTGGCAGGAGACATGGCTGCCGAAGCCCTCGGCGAGTACGGCATGACAGCCGGCGACATCGCCGACCGCATGGGCCGAGCCATCCGCGCCGTGATCAAGCACGAGGTGTGACACCTGCCGGCATCACCACCATACAGACCCTTAAAACGAGCTACCAATGAATTTTTTGCCAAAGATATTCCTCAGCAGACAAGGGATGGCCGCGGCCACTGCCCTTCTCGCCATTGCCGGCGCCATCCCCGCGCCGGCTCAGCAGACCAAGGTCATCACGGCCGACAAGCACAACGAGTACGGCCTTGTCTACAACCTCCCCAACACCGCCCTTGAAATCACGGTGACGGCCCGGCACGACGTCAGGCGCCGAGGCCCCTTCTACCAGTATGCCGGGAAATATATGGGCACAGACCGCGTGGTGAAGGAGGATGCCGAGACATGGACCATCACCGACATCTCGGTGCGTCCCTATGGCGTGGCGGACCCTGAGGCGCAGTTCCTGATGCAGCTCAAGCCGGGAGCGCTGACCTACATCGCCGTGGCCGACGACGGCATGCTCCTGGCCATCAACGCCAAGCCCGACGCCCCCAAGGGAGCCTCAGCACCCAAGGCGCAGGGCCCCAGAGGCTCCGTCAACCTCGCCTCCACACTGGGCGACGGCAACGACTACCTGCAGTATGTAGACGAGGACTTCATAGCCTCCCAGTCGAGCGCCAAGCAGGCGCAGATGCTGGCCGAGAGCATGATGGAGGTGCGCGACGCCAAGATCTCGCTGACACGCGGCACCGCCGACCCCATGCCCACCGACGGACGCCAGCTTGAGCTGATGCTCAACTCCCTGGCCCACCAGGAGGAGACGATGTCGCAGGCCTTCCTGGGACGCACGGCCTCCGAGACCGTCTCGCGCACCTATACCGTGGTGCCGGCCGACGGCGGCGTGGTCGTGCCCCTGCGCATGAGCGACTTCGCAGGCTTCGTCGACGCCGACGACTACAGCGGCTCCCCGGTGGAGGTGGAGATCAAGGTCACGCGCGAAGGCACGCTCCCCGTCGACGCCAAGGGGGAGGAGAAGCGCATGCCCAAGGACGCCATCGTCTACGCTCTTCCGGGCGAGGGACGCGTCACCATCCGCTGGGAGGGACAGACTTTCTTCGACGAGGAGATGGAGTTTGCACAGTTTGGCACCCTCTTCGGCCTCAACCCACTGCTATTCTCCGACCGCAAGGCACCCTCCTACGCCATCTTCGACCCCGCCACGGGCGCCCTGCGCGAGATAGGCGCCACCGAGACCCCCGCACCGGCCGCCGAGTGAACCTGCATGAACAGGCGCCTTCCTAAAGCCGAATCTAACCACCACACGACAACTCACACACAACAATAACATATAATGGCTACCAAACCTTTCCATTACCAGAAGCCGTTTGAACTCGGCCCCGACACCACCGAGTACCGGCTCATCACCAAAGACTACGTGAAAGTCGAGAACTGGAACGGCCACGAGATGCTCGTCGTCGATCCGGAAGCCCTGACCGTCATCGCCAACGTGGCAAG
>CAZHCM010000056.1:0-12784 GCA_964531005.1 uncultured Sangeribacter sp.
TCGATCTGCTTGTCGGCCAGGGTCTTCTCCGGATCCTGCAGGGTGATGGCCACGGCGTAGCTCTTCTTGCCCTCGGGGAGCTTGTCCCCCTCGTAGACGTCGAAGAGGCGCACGTCGCGCAGCAACTTGCGCTCCGCCTTGCGGATGACCTCCTCCACACGCTGGAAAGGCACGTCGCGGTCCAGCAGCAAGGCCAGGTCGCGGCGCACAGGCTGCGTCTTGGGGAGCGGGGCGAAGGTCACGGCGTTCTTGGCCGCCCCCTTGAGCAGCACGTCCCAATGTATCGAGGCGTAGAAGACGTCGACCTCGATGTCGAAGGGCTTCAGCACGGCGCGCGAAAGCATGCCGAGCGAGGCGATGCGTTTGCCGGAGGGAAGGTCAAGGTCGAGCCGGGCGGCGAAGATGTCGTCGCGCGTCTGTGTCTGGCGCAGGGAGGCCGTGTCGATGCCGGCGCGCTCCAGCAGGTTGAGCACCACGGCCTTGAGGTCGAAGACGCTCACCGGGACAGCCACGGTGTTCCAGGAGGGGGTGAGGCGGTCGCCCGTCATCCAGAGATCCAGGCGCTCTTCCTCCGAGAAGGGGGCGAGGGGATGCTCGGCAGTCGATTCCTTCTGCGGGTCGCGCTCGTAGACATGGCCAAACTCGTAGAGCCAGAGGTCGGACGAGCGGCGATTGATGTTATGGGCCAGCGACTCCAGGCCGCCGTAGAGCAGCGTGCGGCGCATGACCGACAGGTCGCCGCTCAGCGGATTGATGACGCGCACGCATCCTTCGGCGGGGAAGAGGGCGTTGTCCTCGTAATATGAAGCCGCCGAAAGCGAGTTGTTGAGGATCTCATGGAAGCCCTCGCCGCTGAGCTGCTGGCTCAGAAGCTCGCGAAGGTCGAAGGAGAGGTCGGTCAGCCCCTTGACTGAGAGGGCGGCGGTGGTGCGTTCCGGCATCTCCACATTATTATACCCGTAGATGCGCAGGATCTCCTCCACCACGTCGCAGGGGCGGGTGACGTCCACGCGATAGAGAGGCACGCGCAGACGCAGGTGGTCGTCGTCCTCGCCGGGCTGGACGTCGAAGTCGAGGGCGCGCAGGATGGTGACTACAAGGTCGCGGGGGATGCGCTTGCCGATGAGCGAGGCGCAATAGTCGAGCGAGAAGTCCATCTCCACAGGCTGGACGGGGGAGGGGTAGACGTCCACTATCTCGCCGCAGATACGGCCGCCGGCCAGGTCGCGGATCATGACGGCGGCCAGCTTGGCGGCATAGACGGTGATGGCGGGGTCCGTGCCTCGCTCATAGCGGAAGGAGGCGTCGGTGCTCAGGCCGTGACGTCGGGCGGTGCGGCGCACGGACGTGGGGTTGAACCACGCGCTCTCGATGAAGACGTCCGTGGTCTGCTCGGTCACGCCCGAATCCAGGCCGCCGAAGACGCCGGCGATGCAGAGAGGCGACTCCGTGTCGCATATCATCAGGTCGGCGCCGCTCAGCTTGCGCTCCACGCCGTCAAGCGTGGTGAAGGGGGTGCCTTCGGGAGTGGTGCGCACCACGATATGCTCCCCCTTGACATGGCTGAGGTCGAAGCAGTGCAGGGGCTGCCCGAGGCCGAGGAGGATGAAGTTGGTGATGTCCACCACATTGTTGATCGGTCGCTGTCCGGCAGCTATGAGCAGGTCGCGGAGCCACTGGGGCGACTCGGCAACCTTGACGTCGCGGATGGTGACGCCGCTGTATCGGGGGCAGAGCTCGGGATTCTCCACGCTCACGCCCACCGCGCCCTCCGGGGAGTCGATGCTGAAGGAGGAGACGTCAGGCAGCGAGATCTGCGGGATGTCGCCGCAGGCCTTCCCTTCGGCCTCGCGGGCGGTCATCCAGGCGCGCAGGTCGCGGGCCACGCCGTAATGGCTGGCTGCGTCGACGCGGTTGGGGGTCAGCTCCACTTCGAGGCGGTAGTCGCTCTCGACGTTGAAGTATTCGGCGGCGGGGGTGCCCGGGGCTATGGAGTCGGGGAGCACCATGATGCCGTCGTGCGACGAGCCGATGCCGATCTCGTCCTCGGCGCAGATCATGCCGTAGGACTCGACGCCGCGCATCTTGGACTTCTTGATCTTTATCTCCTTGTCGCCGTCATAGAGCAGCGTGCCGATGGTGGCCACGACGACGGTCTGGCCGGTGGCCACGTTAGGGGCGCCGCAGACGATCTGGAGGGGTTCGGGGCCTCCGACGTCCACCGTGGTGATGTGCAGGTGGTCCGAGTCGGGATGGTCGATGCAGGTGAGCACACGTCCGATGGTCAGGCCGCGCAGGCCGCCACGGATGATTTCCACCTCCTCGACCGAGTCGCATTCAAGGCCCGTGGAGGTCAGAGCCGCCGCCAGTTCGCGAGGCTGCAGGGGAGTGTCGATGTAGCGTTTGAGCCACTTATAAGATATGTCCATATATGCGTTATAATAGTGCCGGCCGGGGGGCTCGGCTCGTTGTATGGTGCAAAATTAGCAAAAAAACAGCACATTCCCCCTCTGAATGTACGAATTATTTGCGTGCGTGGCCGGGAATTTGTAAATTTGGGGCGTCAAATGAATTTATGAAGATACATCACGAAGGGACCAACATACTGATACTGCTCCTGCTGGTGCTGGTGGCGCTCAACATTCCGGTGTGGCTTTTCCTGCCCCCGGTCGTGCTGCCGGCATCGCTGACCACCGTGTCCGTACTCGTCTACCTGTTCGTATTCAATTTCTTCCGTTGCCCGAAGCGCGCATACCGGGGCGATCGGCTCGACCACGTGGTGAGCTCGGTCGACGGCCGCGTGGTGGTCGTCGAGCCTACGTACGAGCCGGAGTTCATCAAGGGGGAGGCGCTGCAGGTGTCGGTGTTCATGTCCCCCTTCAATGTCCATGCCAACTGGTTCCCGGTCGACGGGAGGGTGGTCTACGTGCGGCATCACAGCGGCCGCTTCCTTTCGGCCTACCTGCCCAAGAGCAGCACCGAGAACGAGCGCAGCACCATCGGCATCATCTGCTCCAACGGCCAGAAGATCACGCTGCGCCAGGTGGCCGGCGCCATGGCGCGCCGCATCGTGACCTACGCCCACGAGGGGGAGGAAGCCTCCATCGACGAGCATCTGGGCTTCATCAAGTTCGGCTCCCGCGTCGACATCTATCTGCCGATGGACGCCGAGATACTCGTGAAGCTGAACCAGGCGACGCGCGGCGGCGTTACCCCCATAGCGCGCCTGCGTTCCGACAGGCGTGGCGAATGAGGCTTCCCGCATATCGAAAAATACACACAAGCAATGAAATTCCTCCGCCAAAACATAGCCAACTGCGTGACGTGCTGCAATGTGCTCTGCGGCACACTGGCCATCATGCTCTGCACGCTTGGCGCCGGGGCGTGGGGCGGGGCCCCTCTGTGGCAGTGGGCATGCCTGGCCATCGGGGTGGCGGCAGTGGCCGACTTCTGCGACGGCCTCGTGGCGCGCGCCGTCGGGGTCAGCGGCCCCCTCGGACGCGAGCTCGACTCCCTGAGCGACCTGGTGAGCTTCGGCGTGGCCCCGGCCATGCTCCTATTCACCTCCCTGCGCGACTCCTATGCCATGGAGTGGTGGATGTGGCTGGCCGCCCTCATCCCGGTGGCGGGGGCTGTCAGGCTGGCGAAGTTCAACATCGACACCCGCCAGACCACGTCCTTTCTGGGCCTTCCCATCCCGGCCAACGCCATCTTCTGGATCGGATACGTCTGGATGATGCGCAGCGCCGGCGACTCATTCCTCGCGCAATGGTGGTGCGTGGTGCCCTTCGTGGTGCTGCTGTCGGGCCTCATGGTGTCGGAACTCCCTTTGCTGGCCTTGAAATTCAAGAATCTCAGATGGCGCGACAATCGCCCCCGGTGGATACTGATAATCGGCATCCTGGCCTTGCTGCTCATGTTCGGCATGTCTTCGCTGATGTGGATCGTGGTGTGGTATGTCTGCGTGTCGGTCGCCTTCCTGAAATCTGACAATTAATTATGAAGGGTTTGATCATATTTCTGATAATAATGGCGGTGTTGTGGGTGGCCTGGCCATTCGTGACCCGCTGGATAAGGGCCTGGGTGATGCGCCGCCTGCAAAACAAGGCGGAGGACTATATCCGCCAGGCCGCAGGGATGCCTCCGCGCCAGGAGGCTAAGTCCCGCGCCAAGAAAGCCAATTCCAGACGCGGCGGATCGCGTCAGGAGGCCCCCCAGGGTACCGCCTCCGGTCGCCGCCGCGCCTCCTCGTCATACGGTCGCCGTCGCGGCCCGATAATCCCCAAGGAATACGCCGTCGACGTGGAGTATGTGGAGATAAAGGAATACTCATCGGCCACCGTCATCGGCGAGACCCCGCAGGGGGAGCGCGTCGAATGGCACGAAAGCCAGGTCACCGACGCGGAATGGGTGGAGATAAAGTGAAGGGGATGGACGACCACAAGACACTCTTCGTGACCGACCTCGACGGCACGCTTCTCGGCCCCGACGCCACCCTCTCCGAGGAGTCGGCGCGGCTGCTCAACGACGCCATAGGCCGCGGGGCCATGTTCAGCGTGGCCACCGCCCGCACCCCCGCCACCGTGGCCGACATCCTGCGCGGCGTCGATCTGCGCCATCCGCTGGTGCTCATGACCGGAGCCGTCGTCTGGGACCCCGTGACCGGGCGATACCTCAAGACCCATTTCGTGCCCGAGAAGAAGGTGCGCGAGGTGCTCGACCTCTATCGCCGGGAGAATTACTCGGCCTTCGTCTACACGCTGGTCGACCACCAGATACGCGTCTACCATGTCGGAAGCCTCAACGACCCTGAGCGGCGTTTCATCGCTCGCCGGCTCGACACGTCGTTCAAACAGTTTATCGTCCCCTCCGACGGCGAGTCCGAACTTCCCGAGCGCCTCGACAACGTCCTTCTGCTCTACTCCATGCCCAAGGCGGCCGAGGGGGAGAGGATGTACGAGCTGCTGAAGCGTGTGGAGGGTATCTCGCCGATGATGTATTACGACATCTACAACGAAGGGATGGCCTGCACGGAGGTGTTCTCCACGGAGGCCACCAAAGCCACCGGCGTGGCCGACCTGCGCGAGCATCTGGGAGCCGAGAGGGTGGTGGCATACGGCGACAATCTCAACGACCTGCCGATGCTGCGCGTGGCAGACGAGTCCGTGGCGGTCGAAAACGCACTGCCGGAAGTCAAGGAGGAGACGGACCGCATCATAGGCCCCAACACCTCCGACTCCGTGGCACGCGACATCCTCCAGTCGACAGACCTATCCTGACCGATGGCACTTGCACTCTACGAAAGACAGCGGCTCGGCAAGTATCTCTTCCTCGGGATATTCGCCCTGGCCATCATCGTCTTCCTGCTGGTCTCCAATAGCCTCGTCAAGCAGCTCGGCGAGCAGGAGCGCGAGAGGATGTCGATATGGGCAAGCGCCACTGAGCGCCTGGCCAACGCCGAGGCCGACACCGACCTGGAATTCCTTTTCTCCATCATCAGCCAGAACAACACCATCCCCGTGATGGTCTCCGACGAGAGTTTCAACATTCTCGACCACCGCAACTTCAAGGTGCCCGATTCGGAGCCGGATCCCGTGACGGGGATGCCGGCGCTCACGGAGCGCAACCGACTATACCTGGTCAAGCGCCTGAGGAACGCCGCCGGGGAGCGCACGCTGGCATACATGGCCGAGAACAACGAGCACTTCATCGCCGTCAAGGTCTACGACAACACCTATCAGTACATCTACTACGAGGACTCGATACTGCTGCGCCGACTGAGCCTCTACCCATATGTGCAGCTCGGGGTCATGATCCTGCTGTGCGTTATAGTGGTGGCGGCAGTGTTCTATACCAAGCGCGCTGAGCAAAACCGCGTCTGGGTGGGCCTTTCCAAGGAGACCGCCCACCAGCTCGGCACCCCCATATCGTCGCTCATGGCCTGGAGCCAATACCTGGAGGCCACGGGCACCGATCCTGACGTGACACGCGAGATCGACAAGGACGTCAAGCGCCTGAGCACCATTGCCGAGCGCTTCTCGAAGATCGGCAGCGTGCCGGAGCTGCAGCTCGAATACCTCAACGACACGGTCTCAGGCTCGCTCGACTATATGAAGAGCCGCATCTCCGACAAGGTCAACCTCCAGATGCACCTGAGCGACGACGACCATGGCGTCTGGCTCTCGCGCGCCCTCTTCGAGTGGGTGATGGAAAACCTGACCAAGAACGCCGTGGACGCGATGCAGGGCGAAGGGACGCTGACCATCACCACGGGCTCCGACAAGGACAAGGTGTGGATCGAGGTGCGCGACACGGGCAAGGGTATAGCGCGCAAGAACTTCAGCAATGTCTTCAATCCTGGCTACACCACCAAGAAGCGTGGCTGGGGCCTGGGCCTGACGCTGGTCAAGCGCATTATCGAGGAATACCACGGCGGCAAGATCTTCGTCAAGGAGTCGGAGGTGGGCAAGGGCACCACCTTCCGCATCGAGCTCCCGGGAGGAGAGAAGGCTTAGGTCATAGGTCAGAAGTCATAAGTCAGAGGGCAGAAGTCATCGGTCATAGGTCAGAGGATTAGGTGGCGGGAGAGGGTGTTTTTGAGAAGGGATAAAAAATTTCCGGAAAAGATGGGGTGATATTGGCAATAAAATGTTAACTTTGCGGATAATCCAGAATTAGGACACCACGACATTATGACGAATACATCTCTTGCGAAAGGCTCCACAGGGAGCGGTTTTAACAAAATAGGCGCCTGGCTCTACTGGGTATTGCTGGTGCTGATGCTGATCCCCTTCGGGGCCATCTGCGGCGTGAACGTCATCACGGCGCCTGTGGCCCTGTTCATAGGACTGGTCTTCGCCTTCATCTTCGGGACGCCCCATCCGAAGTTCAACAAGAAATTCTCCAAACTGATGCTGCAGGCCTCCGTCGTGGGCCTGGGCTTCGGCATGAACATCGAGAAGTCACTCCAGTCGGGGGCCGACGGCATGATCTTCACTATCGTGTCGGTGGTGGGCGTCATGGTCATCGGCGTGTTGCTGGGTCGATACATGAAGGTCGATTCCAAGACCTCCTACCTGCTCTCGGCGGGCACCGCCATCTGCGGCGGCTCGGCCATCGCGGCCGTGGGGCCCGTGCTGAAGGCCAACGAGAACGAGATGGCCGTCTCCTTGGGCGTCATCTTCATCCTCAACGCCATAGCCCTCTTCATCTTCCCCCCTCTGGGCCATCTCTTCGGGCTCAGCCAGACGCAGTTCGGCACCTGGGCGGCCATCGCCATCCATGACACGAGCTCCGTAGTGGGCGCCGGCGCCGCCTACGGCACCGAGGCATGCGAGCTGGCCACCCTAATCAAGTGCACCCGCGCCCTCTGGATCATCCCCCTGGCCTTCTTCACCATCTGGTGGAACCGCAAGGACGCCTCCGGAGAGGGCAAGGCGAAGATCAGCATCCCATGGTTCATACTGCTCTTCGTCGTGGCCATGATCATCAGCACCTACACCCCGGCGTCGATGATGGGCTTCATGGGGCCGGTCTACAACGGAATCGTGGTGGCCGCCAAACAGTGCCTCGTAGCCGTCCTCTTCGCCATAGGCGCCAGCCTTAGCCTGAAGGTGATCCGGCAGGTGGGCGTCAAGCCCCTCGTGCAGGCCCTGACCCTCTGGATGGCCATAGGCGCCGGCAGCCTCTTCGTCATCATGTATTTCGGGGTGTAGCCAAGTAATATGTCAGAGGTCATCATGTCATCATGTCATCATGTCATAATGTCACTCTGACCTCTTCTCTCTGACTTCTTTCCTCTGCCCTCTAACCTGACAAAAACTCTTCTTTCGCCAAATGGAAAAAAACTCCTCGCCTTTCCGCAGCCGCCGCAATGCATCGGCCCCTCCCGTGGGCATGCTGCTCACCCATCTGCGACGCTCCATGGCCCCGGCCACGGGACTGATGGGTTTCTCCTGCGTCTTCGCCGGTTGCATCAGCGCCATGGTGCAGGGTCACTTCTCGTGGGTCACGACCCTTCTCTGCCTCCTGTTCGCCTTGGGCGTGCAGATGACCACCAACATATGTGGCCGCTACCAGGGGCTCCAGCAACGTTTCTCCTCCCGGCATGACGACGCCGACACCGTCTATCGCACCTCGCTCTTGAACACCTTCAAGGAGGGCGCCTGGGCCGTGGGGTGCGTCACGGGTCTCATAGGCCTGGCCATCATGGAGCTGGCCGGATGGTGGAGCGTGGGGCTTGCCGCCATCATCGTCGTGCTCGTCTGGATCGACGTGGCCCCCCCGATGATGCTCCTGCGCACTCCCTGGGGCATTCTGGTGACGTTCCTCATCTTCGGCCCTCTATGTGGTGTAGGCACCGCCCTGGTGCAGACCGACACCACCGTGCAGACACTGGCCGACTTCGACCTCCCAGGCTCGATGATGCTCGCCTGCGCCGCAGGCCTGATAGCGGTCAATGTCCATCTGAGCTACTATTACAGCACGTTCGCCGACGACGTGCGCGACAGGCGCCAGACCTTCACGGTCAAATACGGCCGAAAGACGGCCCAGCTTATGTTCCTGAGCAACGCCCTGGTAGCCTACGCGCTGCTTTGGTGGGGCCTTAGCTGGATGGGCGTGCCCTACTACCATTGCATGATGATCCTCTCCACGATATGGCTCTTTTGGGAGCTATGGCTATGCTGGAGCTATGGACACACGGGGCTCAAGGAGAGCCTGTGGCTCGCACGCGCCAACCTCTACGGCATGGCCATTCTCTGGACAGGCCTTTTTCTCCTCGTCGCCCTGCTGGGCTGAACCTGGCGCCCCTGTCATCGTTATATCTGTAAACGCTTTGATGTAACACCTATGACCATGACCGACGACATGACCAATGAGAAGAGAGCCGAAGGCTCTGCAAGGACTTTGGGGCAGATGCTCAACGTCCAGCTCTCCAACCTTACGGGTATCTGCAAGGGGGCGCTGGAGTTTTTCAAGGAGAAGGGCGCCTCCTTCAAGGACAAGTACAACCCCGAGGCGCTGATGGACAAGATAGGCAAATCGGCCAAGAAGCTCGGGGCCTCTGCCGTCTACTACGTCCTGCTGCTGTATTACGCCCTGACCGACGACAAGATACCGGCCAAGGACCGTCTGCTGGTCATCGGCGCGCTGGGATACTTCATCTCGCCCATCGACTTCATCCCCGACTTCCTGATGCCTGGCCTGGTCGACGACCTGTCGGTGCTCATGTATGTGCTCAACCGCATGGGCACCCACATCACCGAGGATGTCAAGAAGAAGGCCAAGGAGAGGCTCCGCACATGGTTTGGCGACGTGGAGCTCCATGCCCTCAAGGGGCTGGAGGAGGCCGAAAAACTCGAGGCGCTGCTTGACAAGAGCCCCGTCAAGGCCGCCACACAGGAGGAGGCTCTACTTGAAGTGCAGGACAAGACAATTGCCGCTGCCAGGGAGGCCGAGGCCCAGGAGAAGACGGGGATGTTCCTGTTTATATCCTTTGACGAGATGTCCAGGTATGTGGCAAAGCGTTACGGCAAGGAATTGGCCTTTGAGAAGAAAGGTCCGCAGGAGGTGCGCATACAGTACAGGCAGAAAGCCCTGCTGGTGAAGATACCCGTGCATATTGATGTCACCGTCAAGGAGGTGCGTCGGGCCCAAGTGACGTTGCAATACGACGTGTTGCCTGGGGTCAACCTCCTCATCTCGAAGGCTGTCTCGTTTGTGCTCGACCGCCGCGCCGAGCTGAAGGGCGCCGTACGGCTGGATGGCAACGTAGTGGAGGTGGATCTGATGAAGATCGACAAGACGCGCCAGGCCATGAAGCGCGTAGCCCTGCGCTCCATCCTAATCGAGGACACCGGCATCCGCATCGACCTCTCCCTCCTCTGAGCCCGAGCCCGGCCGCCTCTCCTTATTGACCTGTCCCACGTTGTTTATCTTAATTTTTCTACCTCCCCCATAGCGGCCATGTCGGAAAGATTTTGTAACTTTGTGCTGTTTCCCAAAAATGAAAATTTTTAAAGTTTGGGAAATGAGCTGATATGAAACTTATAGATAGAACACTGTATCTCAGTCAATTGACCCGAGTGCGCGATACTCAGGATATCAAAATCGTGACGGGCATCCGTCGCTGCGGCAAGTCGAAATTACTTGAAGCATATGCGAGGCATGTGTTACAAACTGATCCTCAGGCAAATATAATCGCGATAGACTTGACCAAGCTTAAGTTTGAGGATCTCAAGGAATATCATGCTCTCAATGCCTATGTTGAAGCCAGTTATCGTCCCGGTGTCAAGAATTATCTTTTTATCGATGAGGTGCAACTGTGTGAGAATTTTGAGCTTGCCATCAACAGCCTCCATTCCGAGGATAAGTATGACATCTATCTCAGCGGATCCAATGCCTTCCTGTTGAGCAGCGATCTGGCCACGTTGTTTACTGGGCGCTATATAGAGATCCATGTCTATCCTTTCAGTTTCGAGGAGTATTGCCGATATTTCGAGATTGGGGAAGATAGCCGTCAGCAAGCATTGGACTCTTACCTCAAGATAGGAGGATTGGCGGGGTCGTATGCGTATACTCATGAGGCGGACAGGTCGCGATATGTGCGCGACGTCTACGAGACTATCCTTATCCGCGACCTTGTGGACAAGTATCGCCTTAACCATCCTATGGTGCTTAAGAGAGTCGGGGAGTACTTGATGGACAATGTGAGCAACGTGTCTTCATCCCGTAACATCGGCAATACCCTTTCAGCAGCTGGCGACGAGACCAATCACAAGACCATAGGTAGCTATATCGAATATCTCCGCAATGCCTTTGTATTCTATGAGGCAAGACGCTATGACGTAAGAGGCAAGACGTACCTGCAGTCGCTAAGCAAGTACTATCTTGCCGACACCGGAATACGGTTTGCAGTGTTGGGGACGCGTAACATGGACTGGGGACGGATGCTGGAGAATGTGGTGTACATAGAACTTCTACGTCGGGGATATGAAGTATATGTGGGTAAACTCTATCAGAAGGAGATAGACTTTGTGGCAATGAAAGGGACGGAGAAGGTCTACATTCAAGTGAGTGATGACATCTCGAATGAAGACACTTTCAAAAGGGAAGTAGAGCCGTTGCTGAAGATACGTGATGCCTATCCTAAATTACTGATTGCCCGTACCCGCCATGAGGAATCGGATTACGAAGGGATCCGCATAGTGGACGTAGCCGAATGGTTGCTACAATAGTACCAAGGGCAGTAGCTCGTAGGCGTGCCGTTGCCCTCTAATGTGACAGACGCCCCGCTTCGCAGTGGGGCGTCTGTCACATGTTTTCCATAATACTTAACTAACTAACCTAACATCATGAAACGAATTTCTCTTGCTTTCGACAGGTAAACATTCTCCCCCCTCCGAAAGTTAAATTGCCAGCGCAAGTTTAATCTTTATGCAACAATCCCTCCTCTTAATTTCTCCTGGTGCTCATCTGACTTTTCCTTGGCTTCGATATAGAGGGTATCTGAGACCGGATTGGCAGATCGTGCCTTTTCAAACTTCTGAGGAAAGCTTTGGGTTACAAGGTGAACTCGGGGACAGGCTAAGGGTTCGGTGCAAGCGGGTGAACCCGGGACAGGTTAAGGGTTCGGTGGAAGCGTGAATCCTCTGATTTGTGTGGTTTTTCGGGAATTGAATCATAGTATTTGTGTGGGTTTTACTTGTTCTTATCATGGGATTTGTGTAATTTTGTGGACAAGTCAGTGATTTATAGCGATGTATAGAAAGGTATACAAGAAACTGCCGGTATGGAAGGCTTCCGGGACGCGCAAACCGCTGCTTCTGTTTGGGGTCCGACAGGTCGGCAAGACATGGCTGATGAAGGAAATCCGGGGCTGACAGGCTTTAGGTTTTCGCTTCTGGGCTATAAGGAACAGGAGACGATCACCAATATTCCGCTCTACGAGATACCTTATCGGTTTTGAGACGGGAGGGTATAAGACGGACCACGGGCGCACTGCTACGTAGCGGCGCGCCCGTGGTCCGTCTGTGGATTGTGTGGGTGCCTGGATTACTCGGCGTAGAGGTTTTCCTCGCGCTGGGGGATGTAGCGGTCCACCAGGCGGCTGATCTTCTTCAGGTCCGGTTTCTTGGCCGCGTAGTCGATGAGGGTGCCGATGGGGTAGAGGTCGGGGTCGGAAGCCGACTGGAAGTCGGCGGCATCCTCCGAATAGTCGCCGTCTTCGACGGCATCTTCCTCGATGGCGTAGTCGCTGAATGCGATGGCGCGGTCGGCGTCCTCATGGCGCTCGATGCCCACCAGCAGGGTGGTGGGGATAATGCTCAACTGCGGATCCTCGCCCCAGGAATCTGGGTGTTCAATCACCTTTGCCACCTGGTCGGCTATAACGTCGGTAAGTTCTTTTCTTGTCATAATATCGTGTGTTTTTATTACCTTAACGTGCCACTCCCCTAAATGGTTTTTGGGAGCTTGGAGGGTCGGTGGTGTCGTCGGTAGGGCTGGGAGATATTCGAGGTCAGGGAATCGGAAGCGGGGGTGGTAGAGGCATGGCATTTGGTAATGCAAAAATATATTGCTATCTTTGCAATGCAAATAGGTAAGTTATGATTGAACGACCCCCTCATATCGAAGCTCCCTCCATTACAGATGCAGTGCTGGAGAATGACGACCTAAGGGAGCTTGTCACCTCCATAAATGAAAAATACTTGTACTGGAGCGATGTCAAGTACCGCGTGCCGGATGGAATGACAGCTACCGATCTATGGCGCAAGGTAAAGGG
>CAZHCM010000057.1:0-12546 GCA_964531005.1 uncultured Sangeribacter sp.
TGGGCCTGCTCTACAACCCCCGCTTCTTCAAGCTCATCAACGTCACCAACCACCGCCTCACCATCCCCGACAAACCCCGCTTCCGCACTCGCGACCAGATGTGCGTCGTGGGCCTGCTCGGCGGGTGTCGCGTCGGCGTGATCGTCAACCACTGGCCCTCGCGACGCGGAGGCAGCGCCGAGAGCAGCTACCTGCGCGAGGCCGCAGCCGCCTTGAGCCGCAGCATCGCCGACTCCCTGCTCACACTCGACCCCAACATCGGCGTCATCGTCATGGGCGACCTCAACGACGACCCCTCCGACAAGAGCTGCTCGCAGGTGCTCGGCGCCGTGCGCAAGGCCAAGGACTGCAAGGAGGGGGGATTCTTCAACCCCTTCTGGGAGAAGCTCGACAAGGGCATAGGCTCCTACATCTACCGCGGACAGTGGGACCTCTTCGACCAGATCATCATCAACTACAACCTCCTGCACGGATGCGGAGGCCTGAAATTCCATGGCGCCGAGGTGCTCAACAAGGAATTCCTCAAGCAGGCCGACGGCCAGTACAAGGGATACCCCCACCGCACCTTCAGCGGCGGTGCCTGGGCCAACGGCTATTCCGACCACTTCCCCACAGAGATATTCCTGACACGCGAAGTCCCCGCCAACTGACCTCGACCGACACAGAGGCAAAGGCGGGAGGCTCGTCGCAGACTCCACCACACTACAACTAAACAGACTACCGACACATGCTAAAGAAACACCATCTCCTGATAGGGCTGATGCTGACCGTGGCAAGCGGCGCATGGGCAGAGACAGGACTGCGCGGACGCGTGGTCACGCCCGAGGGGCGGCCCATCGGCGACGCCAACGTGCTGCTGCGCGACCAGGAGCGTTTCGTCATCACCAACGCTGACGGCACATTCACCATCACCGACCTCGCCGGAGGCGCCGACGTCCTCAACATCGTGGCCTTCGGATACGAGGACGCCTACCGCGACGTCATGATCCGCTTCGACTCAATGGTCGATGTGGGAGACATCAGGATGGAGGTCTCCGGCTACGACGGCGACCTCCTCAACTCCGACTCCTTCATCTTCGACGAGGAGCAGATAGCCGACGACGACGGCATGACCCAGAACGTGGGCACCATCCAGGGCGCCACCGACGACATCTTCTATCAGGGCGCCAACTACAACTTCACGGCCGTCTACTACAAGCAGCGCGGCCTGGACAACACCTGGAGCGACGGCTACATCAACGGCGTGAAGTTCAACGACCCCATCCGCGGCACATTCTCCTACAGCTCCCTTGGCGGCATGACCTCCTCGGCCTTCCGCGCCAAGTCGGTCAGCATAGCCGCCGACGCCTCCGCCTATGCCTTCGGGTCGATAGGGGGCAGCTCCAACATCACCACCTACGCCTCGGAGTACGCGCCGGGCTTCCGCGGCAACCTCAGCTACACCAACTCCAACTACATGCTCCGCGCCATGCTGCAGTACTCGACCGGAGTGACCCGCAACGGCTGGGCCTTCTCGGCCAGCGTCATCGGCCGATACGCCCCCGAGGGCGTGATCGAGGGCACATGGTACAACTCCCTGGGCTACAGCCTCTCGCTGCAGAAGATATTCAACGACAAGCACTCCATCAACCTCACCACCTGGGGCGCCCCCACACAGCGCGCCACAGCAGGCACCACCACCCAGGAAGCCTACGACCTGGCCGGCAACAATCTCTACAACCCCTCCTGGGGATACTTCAACGGCAAGAAGCGCAGCGCGCGCGTCGTGACGTCGTTCGACCCCTCGGTGGTGCTCAACTGGATCTTCAAGCCCAAGCGCGGCACGGTGCTCAACACCGCCATCGGAGTGCGCCACAACGCATACGCACAGACTCGCCTCAATTACTACGGCTACAGCCCCGCCCCGGACTACTACCGCAACATGCCCTCCTTCTGGGCCCCCACCGCCGAGGAGGGCACGGAGCTCTGGGAGGCACAGCAGGCGCAGTATGAGTTCATCACCGACCAGTGGCGCAACAACCCCGCCATCCGCCAGATCAACTGGGACGAGATCTATCGCAGCAACCAGCTCAACAACACCAACTTCGACCGCGACCCGCAGTATGCAGGACAGGCCTCCACGGTGCTGGAGAACAACCACAGCAACTTCCTCTCGCTGATGCTGAACTCCTACCTCAACATGCGCCTGACCGACAACCTGACCCTGCAGGGAGGCGTGTCGTACAACTACACTGACGCCCACTACTTCAAGACCATGCAGGACCTGCTCGGAGCCGAGTACTGGCGCGACATCGACACCTATTCCGAGCGCGACTTCGGACATAGCACCGGCACCCTGCAGAACGACCTCAACAACCCCGACCGCCTTATCACCAAGAAGGGGGAGGTCTTCGGCTACGACTACAACATCCGCCAGAACAACGTCCGTCTCTGGCTGCAGAACCAGATCGTGACCACCCACTGGAACGTCTACTACGGCGTCGAGGGCTCCTACACCTCCTTCCAGCGCCACGGCAACATGCGCAACGGACGCGCCCCGGAGAACTCCTACGGCAACGGCGAGACACACTCCTTCGGCAACGGCGCAGCCAAGGCCGGCGTCACCTACAAGCTCGACGGCCGCAACTACTTCGTGGCCCACGTCGAGGGGGGCTCGCGCGCACCCCTTGCCAACGCATCCTATATCAGCGCCCGCATCAAGGACACCGCCGTCCCCACGCTTGAGAACGAAAAGTTCCTGACCGCCGACCTCTCCTACACCTGGGTCTACCCCCGCTTCCGCGGCAGCATCACCGGCTTCTTCACCCACATCTGGGACGGCATGCGCTACA
The DNA here is from genome assembly GCA_964531005.1 of uncultured Sangeribacter sp. Classification (GTDB taxonomy): domain Bacteria; phylum Bacteroidota; class Bacteroidia; order Bacteroidales; family Muribaculaceae; genus Lepagella. The sequence continues at coordinate 2,832 of CAZHCM010000057.1, forward strand.
CAGGCTTCTACGACTACGACCTCAAGAGCTTCATGAACTACTCCCTCTCCGGCCTGCAGACCGAGTACAAGGGCATCGAGATAGGCATGGAGTACAAATTCACCAGCTCCTTCAGCATGAAGGCCCTGGGTACCCTTAGCCGCTACCAGTACAAGAACAACCCCGAGGGCGTGCGCTCCTACGAGAACGGCGCCCAGGAGGACGTCTACCGCACCGTCTACCTCAAGAACTACCACATCGGCTGCGCACCGCAGCAGGCATACAGCGTGGCTGCCAACTACAACGTCAGCAACTGGTTCTTCGAGCTCAACGCCAACTGGCTGCTCGACAACTACTACGACCTCTCCTACGCACGCCACGAGGAGATGCCGGGCCTGTGGAAGTTCTGCACCAGCGTGGAGGAATACGAGGCTCGCCGCGACGAGATCACCCGTCAGGACAAGCTGAAGAACGCCTTTGTGATGAACCTCTCCATCGGCAAGCTCATCTACACCCGCTGGGGCTCGCTCAACTTCAACCTGAGCGTCAACAACCTGCTCAACAACCGCGACATCCAGATGCGCGGCTGGCAGGACGGAAAGTTCGACTACACCGACTACAACGTCAACAAGTATCCCAACAAGGTGTCATACGCCCAGGGGATCCGCGTCTTCCTCAACGTAGGCGTGCGTTTCTAAGCCCCGACACCCACAGCTAACACATCAGACACAAATGAAGAGAATAGCAACATACGCACTGCTCTGCTTAGGGCTCCTCGGCGGCGCCCTCTCCAGCTGCTCCGACGACTACGCGCAGCCGCCGGTGGTCATCCCCGAGGGAGGCATAGGCAACGGCACCTGGCAGGATCCCATGACCGCATACCAGGCCTTGCTGGGCAGCACCCCCTCCGACCGCACCGAAAACTGGGTGAAGGGATACATCGTAGGCTGGATCGACGTCAACGTCACCAACGTGCTCAAGGCCGAGACAGCCCGTTTCGACGTGCCCGCCACCGTCAACACCAACATCCTCATCGCCCCTGACCCGGAATGCACCGACTGGGCACAGTGCGTGCCCGTGCAGCTCCCCTCGGGCGAGGTGCGCAACGCACTCAACCTCGCCGACCATCCCGAGAACCGAGGTGAGATGGTAAGCCTCTACGGCACGACAGGCTCCAAATACTGCAGCATCTACGGCGTGCGCAGCGTCACCCAATACAACTGGGCCGAGATAGGCATCGAGCCCGACCCCGCAATGGTGCCCCCCGAAGGTTCGCGCGAGGTCTGGAGCGCCAACTTCACCGCCGACCTCCAGGGATTCACCCTCGACCAGGGAGAGCCCTCCGTGGCCGGCTGGACCACCTGGAAGCTCGACGGCTCCTACGGCCTCGTGGCCACAGGCGGCGTTGCCAACCGTGGCGCGGCCGTGACCGACGCATGGGCCTTCTCGCCCCAGATCGACCTGACAGGCTATGTCAGCCCCCGACTGATAGTCACCCAGGCGGCCAACTACTTCAACAACCCCGAGACCTTCCTCGAATACTGCCAGACTCTGGTGCGCGAGGCAGGCACCGATGAATGGCATCTCGTCGAGACCCCGCTCCTGCCCGCAGGCAACTCCTGGGTCTTCAGCGACACCGGCTACATCGACCTCGACGACTTCACCGGCAAGAAGATAGAGATCGCCTTCCGCTACACCTCCACCACCAGCCTCTCGGGCACGTGGGAAATCAAGAAAGTGACCGTCACCGGCGTGCGCGGCTCCGACAAGCCATAACACCATCGGGCGGACACAACCATCACACCACACATCAGACACACCAATAATGAAACTCAAGAAGTTATTGCATACAGCCTTGGCCCTCATGGGCATGGTCGCAGCGACGGGATGTCAGAACTCCTTCGACGACCCCGGCCTGAGCGTGCCCGTGGCCACGATGCACCCCAACACCACCATTGCCGAGCTCAAGCAGGCCTTCATGAGCACCAACGCCACCCTCTGCCCGGTCAAGGACGAGGAGACCCAGGAGCACTACATCATCAGCGGCCGTGTGATCTCGTCGGACGCCACCGGCAACATCTACCAGTCGCTCACGGTGCAGGACGCCACCGGCGCCATGCCCATCACCGTGCGCCGCGCCTCCCTCTACAATGAGTACCACCTCGGCCAGCAGGTGGTAATCGATGTCACCGGCCTCTGGATCGGCCGCTACAACTCCCTGATGCAGCTCGGATGGCTCGGCGAGCCCTACAACGGCGTCGACCAGCTGACGTTCATGTCCTTCGCGGAGTTCCAGGCCCACACGCAGCTCAACGGTAACCCCGTGGTCGACACCCGCTACGTCTCCATGGACGGCGCCCGTCCCTCGGATTCGATGTACTGCCTGCAGCTCGACATCGACGAGCTGGCCGACGTGGCAGCACTCTCCGAGGAGTGTGTCATGCTGCAGGGGCAGCTCGTGGAGTTCAGCAACGTCCGCTTCGTCGACGGCGGCAAGGAGACCTACGCTCCCTACCAGGAGACGGTCAACCGCTACATAGTCGGCGAAGGCTCGGCCAAGCAGATCGTCGTGCGCAACTCCGGCTACTCCACCTTCTACAACGACACCCTGCCCACGGGCACCGGGCGCGTGCGCGGCATCCTCTCCTGGTATGGCGACGGCTCGGCCAATTCCTCGCAGCCCAACGTCGTGCAGGGGTGGCAGCTCCTGCTGCGCTCCCTTGACGATGTCATCTTCGACGGCCGTGGCGGACGCGAGAAGCCCTACACCATCGACGAGGTGCTCGCCTTCGAGTCCAACGGCATCAACGGCTGGGCAAAGGGCTACATCGTCGGAGCCCTCAGCTACGACGGAGAATACGTATTCAACGTCTCCGGCGACGTATCGGACTACAACCTCCTCGTAGCCTCCGACCCCCAGCTCTTCGACCCGAACCTCTGCGCAGTCGTCGAGCTCCCTGCCGGCAGCGACCTGCGCAAATACGGCAACCTCATCGACAATCCCCAGAACATGGGCAAGGCCATCGAGGTATGGGGCCGCTTCTCCGACTACCAGAACGGCGACCGCTACTATCCCGGCATCGTCGGCAACCCCGGCAGCGCATCGTGGTTTGACATCGAGGGCGTCGTCATCGAGGGCGTCACCGGACAAGGCACCGGCACCCAGGACGATCCCTACACCATAGCCTACGTGAGGGCCAACTGGGAAGAGGGCCAGACCGGAGTCTGGGTAGGCGGATATATCGTGGGCTACGTCACCGGCAACGACTACGAGGCCGGGGTGCACTTTGGCCTCCCCGACGCCTCGGCCGACTACGCCAACGCCAACATAGTCATCGCCCCGACCCCCGACTGCACCGATCCGTCGCTGGCCGTCCCCGTGCGCCTCACATCCGAAGGTCGCAAGGCCCTCGGCCTGAAGGCCGCTCCCGAGGTCTACGGCAAGAAGCTGCTCGTCAAGGGCGGACTTGAGCAATACCTTGGCGCCCCCGGCATCCGCATGTCGGAATACCTGCTTCCCTGACAATCCCCCTTGCGGCACGGGCCCCGGCCCGCGCCGCAAGGCACGACAACGCCGCGAAGAGGGTGAGACCCTCTTCGCGGCCCCAATAAAAACCCCATCATAGCCCTCGAACAGGAAATGAGACGAAACATACTGATAGCACTGCTGATGGCAGGAGGGGCGCTAACCGCCTCCGCCGACTATTCAGCGGGATACTACGACAAGATGGACGGCAAGCAGAAGGCCGCCCTGAAGGCCGCCGCAAAGGAGTGTGTCAGCCGGCACACCACCTTGCAATACTACTCTCTGCCCAACTACTGGATATACACCGACGTCTATCCCGAACTATACGACGGGCAGCGGAGGTGGTGGGAGATGTACAGCGACAACATCTACCTCATCCGCAACGGCCAGAGCGGCACCTCATCCTTCTCGGCCAACAAGATGCAGCGCGAGCACGCCGTTCCCAAGTCGTGGTGGAAATCCAACGGCAGCGTCGAATACACCCCGGCGTATTCCGACATGTGGAACCTCTATCCCTCCGATGGCGACGCCAACCAGGCCAAGCTCAACTACCCCCTCGGCCAGGTGCGCGAGGGACGCGCCACGTATGACAACGGCGTGACACGCGTCGGCACCCCGCTGAGCGGCCAGGGGGGAGGGTGTAGTCAGGTCTTCGAGCCGGCCGACGAATACAAGGGCGACTTCGCACGCGCCTTCTTCTATATGGCCACCGTCTACGACGACCTGCCGTGGTGCATCAACTACATGTTCAACGCCTCCGACCCCTGGCCCACGCTACGCACATGGGCCGTCGACATGCTCCTGCAGTGGGCTCGCCAGGACCCCGTCTCCCAGAAAGAGATCGACCGCAACGACGGCGTGGAGCGGCAGCAGGGCAACCGCAATCCCTTCATCGACTTTCCCGAACTCGCCGAATACATCTGGGGCACCCGCACCAGCGAGACCTTCCTCCTCTCCGAGCAGGGAGGCAACGTTACGCCCCCCATCACGGGCGACCCCGAGATTATCGAGCCCGTGCGCGGCGAGGCGCTTGACTTCGGGCAGGCAGCATTGGCCAACCCCGTCAGCGCCTCCCTGCGCATACGTGGCAACAACCTGACCGCCCCCCTCTCGGTGCGCGTCAGCGGCACGGACCGCGCGATGTTCACCCCCTCGGTGAGCAGTATCCCCCCTTCGTCGATCAATGGCGTGAGCGAGTATCTGCTCGACATCACTTATATCCCGACCTCGCTGGGCGTGCACACGGCCACGCTGGCCCTCTATGACGGCGGCCTCCCCGGCGGCACGAGCATCACTGTCACACTGCGCGGAGAGGGTTGCCCCGTGCCCCAGCTCACACAGCTCACGGCCCTGCCCGCCACCGACGTTACCGACACGCAATACGTGGCCAACTGGGGCGCAGCCCCCGAAGTGGTGGACTATTACGTGGTCAACCGCGTGCGCCATCTCACGGACGGCAGCGAAGGGGAGATGATAGAGTCCGACACCAACTCGCTGCTCATCACCGGACGCGACCCCGGGGTCACGGAGACCTATAGCGTTAACAGCGTGCGCCTCGGCTTCATGTCAGAGACCTCCAACACCGTCACCGTGCTCGGCGACTCGGGCGTCACGGGCGTAGACACACACCCGATGACGATCGCCCCTGACCGCGACGGGTTCACCGTGCTTGAGGCCCCCGACGGCGCCCTGCTCAGTGTCTGGGACATGAGGGGCGTGTGCGTGCTTCAGACCCGCGTGGCCTCCGGCGAGCACTACGCCCTCCCCGCCGGCGTCTATGCGCTTCTCTCGCCCGCCCTGCGCCGCACCATCAAGATCGTGGTGCTTTAGGCGACAGCCCGACATGATGACATGATGACACTCTGACATTATGACATCATGACAAGCTGACATCATGACAAATTGACAAAATGACATATTGACATTATGACAAGAATATCTCAATCTCTTGCGGCCACTCTGATGCTGGCCGCCCTGACGGCGGGAGCCGCCGTCCCCGAAGGCTACTACGACAGCCTGGAAGGAAAGAAGAAGGACGCCCTGAAGAAGGCCGCCAAGGCCGTGGTGCGCAGCCACACCGCCGTCAGCTACGGCAACGCCACCTGGGAGGCCTTCGAGACCACCGACACGCACATGGTCGGAGGAAAGCTGGCATGGTGGGACATGTACAGCCCCAACGTGGTCTACGTCTCGCAGGGACACCCCGGAATGAACGTCGAGCACTCCGTGCCCAACTCCTGGTGGGGCGGCTCCAAGAACGACGCCTACAAGGATCTCTTCCACCTCAACCCCTCCGACTCCGACGCCAACGGCTGGAAGTCCAACTATCCCCTGGGCGAGGTGGTGGAGGTGCATGTCACCGGCAAGGGCGTGCGCTATGACAACGGCGTGACAAAGGTCGGCAAGCCCGCCTCGGGCGACTGCGGCGGCGCAAAGCTCGTCTACGAGCCTGCCGACGAATACAAGGGCGATTTCGCTCGCACGTACTTCTACATGTTCACCACCTATGACGACATCGCATGGATGTCGTCGTCGAGCGACCGCAACTACATGTTTGACGGCAGCGCATGGCCCTCGCTACGCCCCTGGGCCTACGAGATGCTGCTCGAATGGGCCAAGAACGACCCCGTCGACGACAAGGAGCGCCAGCGCAACGAGGCCATCTACAAGATCCAGCACAACCGCAACCCCTATATCGACATCCCCGAGCTGGCAGAATACGTCTGGGGCTCCAAGACGGACCAGGCCTTCTCGCTGAGCGGACTGCCCGTTGGGCCCGACGACCCCATCGACCCGAAGCCTGACGACCCCGTCATCCCCGACGACCCCATCGTCCCCGACGGCACATGGGCCCCTGTGACCAACCAGAGCCAGGTGACGGCCGACGGCGAGTACATCCTCGTGGCCACAAGCGCCCTCGTGGCAATGGACTACACCTGCGCCGGCAAGTACATGGAGAAGACCGACGAGCTCTCCTTCGCCAACGGCATCGTGGAGATCCTGCCTCACGGCACGGCCATCCTCACCCTTGAAGACGCCGGGGCCGGACGCTGGTATATCCGCGTGCACGACACCGAAGGCAACTCCCTGGGCTACCTGACCAGCACCGCCGCCAAGAACGTCACCATCACCTCCACCCCCACCTCGAGCGTCGAGATCGAGGCCGGCGCCGAGGCCACCGTCATCAGCTACGGCTCGCAGCAGGGCAAGCTCCTCTACAACGCCTCCGCACCGCGCTTCACCACCTACACCTCCAACCAGCAGGCAGTGCGTCTCTTCCGCCACAGCAAGGCCACAGGCGTCGAGGCGGTGAGTGTCGCCCCCATGGCCGACGACACCGTCTACGACCTCTACGGACGTCGCGTCGACGCCTCCCGCCTGACGCCCGGCATCTACGTGCGCGGCGGCCGCAAGATCATAGTGCGCTGACAGGGTAGGGCACCAATCACCTCAAACGATTGCAAATGAAACGCAACTTGCTACTGACACCCTTGGCCGTGACCGCGCTGGCGGTCATGGCCGAGGCACCGGCAGGGTATTACGACGCCCTGTACGGCCTGACCGGGCGCGCCCTCAAGCAGGAGGTGGCACGTGTGGCCGGACCACACAAGGTCATATCCTACGGCGACAAGACATGGCAGGCCTTCGAGACCACCGACGTGCGACAGGCCGGCGGAAGCCTCATATGGTTCGACATGTATTCCAACGTCATGGAGCTCGTGGCCAACGGCCACAACGGCCTCAACATCGAGCACTCCGTGGCCAATTCCTGGTGGGGGGGCAAATCCGGAAGCGTAGAGGCATATTCCGACCTCTATCTCCTCAACCCCTCCAACTCGGACGCCAACAACCGCAAGTCCAACTGGCCCATAGGCGAGGTGGCCCACGCCACCTGGACCAACGGCCTCTCGCTGCTCGGGAGCCCGGTGGCAGGGCAGGGGGGAGGCTCCACCACCGTCTTCGAGCCTGCCGACGAGTTCAAGGGCGACTTCGCACGCGCCTTCTTCTATGTATTCACCGTCTACGCCGACATCCCCTGGCAGGATAGCCCGGCCTACATGTACGACGCCTCGGATCCCCTGACGCTGCGCCCCTGGGCCTACCAGATGCTCCTGGACTGGGCGGAGGCCGATCCCGTGGACACACGCGAGGCCGAGCGCAACGAGCTCATCGCCGCCATGCAGGGCAACCGCAACCCCTACATCGACATGCCTCTTCTGGCCAGCTATGTCTGGGGTGACAACTCCGGCCTCCCCTTCAGCGAGGCTGCCACGGTGCGCGAGATAGTCAACCGCCCGGCAACACCGGCCTTCGACGGCATGGAGATGCCCGCGCTCAACACCTACACGGGCCGCTGGTGGGAGGCCACCGACATCCGGCTGACCACCGCCTCCGGCGGGGAGACCTGGGTGAGCCTCGACGGCGACCCCTACGTGCTCTACGACGCGCCCCTGCACATTGGGGCTGCCCTCTCTGAAGGCCAGACCCATACCCTGAGCGCCTACACGGTAGGCTCCGAGCCGGGCAACTGGCTCCGCAGCCCCCTGGCCACCTGCACCCTGACGGCCAAGGATCCCTCGATTCTCGACCTCAAGGACGCCTCCTGGCGCCTCGTCACCTCCGAAGGGGACGTCAATGAAGAGAACTCCTATATCCTTGTCAGTGTCAAGAACTACGGGGTGATGAACACTTCGGTGGCCACATCCAGCAGTTCCTGGTCGCTCGGCTCGGACTGGAAGGCCCAGCCCGACGAGGAAGGCGTCATCCAGGGTGTGCGCGACAACACCGCCGTGCTCAACCTCGAAGAGGCCGCCAGCGACGAGATGTGGTACGTGGGCGTGAGCGACATCGCCGGCGCGCCATTGGGCTACCTTAGCTCCACGACGGCCAAGAAGATGAAGCTCGCCCCCGAAGGGAGCGAGGTGAGAATCACCGTCAGGGCCAACGGAGAGGCCGACCTCGACTTCGGCCAGGGTGTGGGCTCGGTATGGTACAACGCCTCCCAGCCCCGCTTCTCCACATACACCTCCAACACCCTGGAGCGCGTGTCGCTCTACCGCCTGATAGCCACAGGCGTGGGAGTGGAGAGGGTGCCCGCGCTGGAGAGCGTGAGGGTGGTCGACGGACGCCTCGTGGCCCCCGCCGGCACCCGCCTCTACGACCTGCGCGGCATCGAGGTCGACGCCACGCAGCCTCACTCGGGCATCTATATCGCAGTCACTCCGCAAGGGGCCTGCAAGATAGTTTTCTGAAAAAAGTTTGGCAAGATAAAAAAATAGTGCTTACTTTGCAGAGTCAAGCGGCTTCCGGTCCCGCCGGAAGCCGCTTCGGCCAACTAACCTAAATCGTATGTTACAGAGTACCAATGTAAAAACCCTTGACCGGGTGGTGGTGAGATTTTCCGGAGACAGCGGCGACGGCATGCAGCTGGCCGGCAACATCTTCTCCAACGTCTCGGCCGGCGAAGGCAACCAGATCTCGACCTTCCCCGATTATCCCGCAGAGATCCGCGCCCCGCAGGGGTCATTGAGCGGTGTCTCCGGTTTCCAGGTGCATATCGGAAAGGGTGTGCACACCCCTGGCGACGAAGCCGACGTGCTGGTGGCCATGAACCCCGCAGCCCTGAAGACCAACCTCCAGTATCTGAAGCCGGACGGCATCATCATCTGCGACACCGACACCTTCCGTCCCGCAGACCTCAAGAAGGCCCTCTATGAGACCGACGACCCCATCGCCGAGCTCGGCATCGACCCGAAGCGCGTGATGGGTGTCCCCATGACCACACTGCTCAAGCACACACTGGAAGACTCCGGCATGGATCCGAAGGCCATCATGAAGTGCAAGAACATGCTGGCCCTCGGCATCATCTGCTGGCTCTTCGACCGCCCCGTGGAGAGCGTGCTGCGCAAGCTCCAGGCCAAGTTCGCCAAGAAGCCCGCCATCTATGAGGCGAACGCCAAGGTGATCCAGGCAGGCTGGGACTATGGCCACAACACGCACGCCTCCATGCCCACCTACCGCATAGAGACCGAGGCCTCCAAGCCCGGCACATATACCGACGTCAACGGCAACACCGCCACCGCCTGGGGCCTGATCATGGCCTCGCAGAAGAGCGGACGCCCCCTCTTCCTCGGCTCCTATCCCATCACGCCGGCCACCGACATCCTCCACGAGCTGGCCAAGCGCAAGGACCTCGGCGTCAAGGCATGC
>CAZHCM010000058.1:0-4950 GCA_964531005.1 uncultured Sangeribacter sp.
TATCAGGGTGGTGATGAAAAAGAGCCTCCAGAAGGTGGCCGGCTCATTGAAGACCAGTATCCCTACGATGACCGTACCCACTGCGCCTATGCCTGTCCAGACGGGGTAGGCGGTGCCGATAGGGATGGTCTGCACTGCCTTTGACAGCAAGACCATGCTCATTGTGAGACACACAAGAAATCCGATGCCCCAAAGGCACCACGGAGTGCCGGTCAACCCTTTCATCTTGCCCAGACAGAAGGCGAAGCCTGTCTCGAAGCATCCGGCGATAATGAGAAGAATCCAATTCATATCTCAAACTTGCTAATGTCCTATCGAGGGCTGCAGCAATACCCGGCGTCTCCTTCCAAGGTCATTTCCGACCGCAAAATTACAATTTTAGACCCACATCTGCAAATGATAGACCCGAACGCAGCTGCGAATTCAACTGGTGTCCCAGTGCGACGACCTATCGTTTTTGTGGTGATATATATTTGATAATCAGAGGTGTAATTACATTTCTTGCAATTCTAAAGTCAGACTTTAGAATTGCAAGAAATGCTTGCTTCTTATTGTCAATTGTCTGTATTACGATGAGTTAAGTTGCCTGGAGAATCATTGCATGGTCTCTATGACCACTCTGAGAGTCACCAGAAGGGGTGGAAGTGGTGGACGGGGCCGTGGCCACGGCCTATGGCGTAGCGGGAGCCGGATTCGATGGCGGAGCGCAGGTAGGCCTTGGCTCTGACGACGGCCTCTGTCAACGGATAGCCGAGCGCAAGGAAGGAGGCTATCGCCGAGGAGAGGGTGCATCCGGTGCCGTGGGTGTTGCGCGTCGACAGACGCGGCGACTCCAGAAGCGTCACCTCGCGCGTCTCGGCGTTGAAGAAGATGTCGGTCAACGTCTCCTCTGTCAGATGCCCCGCCTTCAGCATCACCGACGCTCCAAGCCTCGACAACGCCTCCGCAGCCTCCGGCAGATCCCGCTGGCTGGTCAGCCTCTCCCCAAGCAGGATCTCCGCCTCCGGGATGTTGGGGGTGATCACGCGGCTTCGCGGTATCAGCACCGACACCAAGGCCTCGACAGCCTCCGGCTGGAGAAGCGGGTCTCCCGACGTGGCCACCATCACCGGATCCAGCACGATGTCGGTGACATCCGGATAGGCATCCAGGGCGTCGCGCACAGCCCGGACCAGTTCGGAGGAATGCAGCATCCCGATCTTCACCGCATCCGTGCCGATGTCTTCCAGTATCGAATGTATCTGCCCCGCCACAAACGCCGGAGGCACAGGCAGCACATCCTTCACCCCTACGGTATTCTCGTCGACCAAGGCCACGATGGCCGATGTGGCAAAGCAGCCGCAAGCCGAGATCGTCTTTATGTCGGCCTGCACGCCCGCTCCCCCGCTCGGGTCGCTCCCGGCGATGGTCATCACGCGGCGATATGTCTTCATCTTATCTTCTATATTTTCCATTCTTCCATAGTGTATGCGCTCTCCCAAAACAGATACTCCATCCGGGAGGCGGTGATAAAAGTACGGGTCATGCGTTCCCGCATGGCAGGAGTGGCACCGGCGGCCAACTGATCACAGATGTCCACGGCCACTCGCGCCGCCTCCGCAAACGCCGGGTCGCCGTAGGTGGCCACCCAGCGGTGATAGGGATTGCCGGAGGCGGAGCGGCGGAGCACCTCCTCCCCGACACGCTGGTATAGCCAGAAGCAGGGCAGGAGGGCGGAGGCCGCCACTTCGACAGGCTCGATGCACTGTGCCGCCTCATAGGAGCAATACAGCAGGCAGGTCGGGGAGGGTTGGGGGAGGGTGTGTGACGTCCCCAAGTAGCCTTCCTGCATCTCCCGCTCGGTGGCAATCCCCTCGGTGGCAAACCGCAGGAACGCCTCTCGCTGCGTTGACAATGGGAGGCGCGAGGCGACCTCGGCCAGCACACGGCTGTAGTTGTCAAGATAAAGCGCGTCCTGCTCCAGATAAAACAGAAACCGATCCCGGCTCAACGTTCCGGCCGATAGCTCGGCGACAAAGGGGAGCCGCAGTATCGCCTCATACATATGGCGTGCCTCCTCCCATGCCTCCTCGCTCCATCTGCGTTGCATAGTGCCAACGGATTTGTAATGGTCAGTCTCCATACCCGGCATCACACGGGCTTATAGCCGGTTACGGCCACATAGTCCCCCTTGTCGCAACCCTCGATGGGATATTCGGCCACGTCGTCGGAGGCGCAGGGGTGCGTGGTGAGGGTCTGTCGAAACTCCAGCCGCTCGAAGCCGGCCTTGCGCATGACGTCCGCCTTTTCGGCCGTGGTGCGCCAATTGGCCGCACTGACCAGTTCGATGGGGTAGGGATTGGCGGGAGCGACCCCCCGGAGCATGGGATGATCCCACGTTCCCAGAGCCTTGGCAAGATTGTACATCATGCCATAGCCGCTCTCCTTGGGCACGTCGATGAGTATCAGGCGCCCTCCCGGAGGCAGGTTGCGATAGGCCTTCTCCACCACTTCATCCAGTGCGGCGATATACCCCGGACTGCCGTTGAAGAGGATGGTGTCATACCGGCCGGCGCCGAAATCCGCCTCCTCCGCCGTGGAGGGCTGCACCTCCATGCCGCGGCGACGTGCTATCTCGGCCATGCCGGCCGCCGGCTCGATGCCGTCGGTGATATCGATGCCATAATCCTCGCGCAGTATCTTCTCGAAGAGACCGCTGCCGCATCCCACCGACAGGATCCTCTTCGCCCCGCGCAGAGTCTCGGCCACGAGTCGTACCTCCGAGGTGAGCAGGTTGGGGTTTTCCATAAACCACGCATCGTAGAGCGACGCGTGTTCGTCAAAGCTGTTGCTCATAATTCAAATATATTGAATGTCAGATTTTTGAGATTGATTGTCATGAGTCGGCCGGCGAGTGTCTCGCCAAACCCGCAGATATGCTTGATGACCTCCGTGGCCTCGATGGCCCCCACCATGCAGGGGAGCGTGCCCAGGACGCCAAGGGTTGAGGCCCCCGCCTCCGACAGCGCCTCGCGGTCAGGGAAGAGGTCGGCATACGAAGGGCTACCCGGCAGGAAAGTGGCCACGCGTCCCTCGAAGGCCCCGATTGAGCCGTAGACCCAGGGCGTGGAGGTGGCGGCACAGGTGTCGGCGATCAAGAAGCGGGTGGCATGATTGTCCGTGCAATCCACCACGATGTCATACCCGGAGATGATGTCGCGGGCGTTGGCCGAGGTCAGGCCTTCGGGCCAGAGATCGAATCGGGTGGCTGAGGAGAGGGCGTGCAAGCGGGCGTAGGCGGCCTCGGTCTTGGGTCGCCCCACATCCTGCTCCGAGTAGAGGATCTGGCGGTGGATGTTGCTCAGGCTCACCGTGTCCTTGTCGCAGAGTCCCAGCCGACCGATGCCGGCACCGGTCAGATACTGCGACACCGGGGCGCCCAAGCCTCCCAAGCCCACCACCAGCACGGCGGCGCGGGATAGTTTGCCTTGCCCATCCGGCCCGATCTCAGGCAGGGCGATTTGTCGTGAATAGCGATCCATGGTGATCATGTGCATTATCCTAAACAACGGTCCCAGTCTTTCCACACCGCCTCGCAGCCATGCTCGCGTATGGCTTGGGCCACCTCCATGGGGGATCGCTCGTCGCTGACGGCAAACTGCTCCAAGGCCTGCGGATAAGTGTGATAGCCACCCGGATCCGTCTTGGAGCCGGCGCTCATCGAGGAGACGCCCAGCGGAATCATGTTGTCGCGCAGGGCGGGACTCTCGCGAGTGGAATAGGAGATGTCGATGTCGGGGTCGAAGATTCGGAAGGCGAAGGTTAGGCGGGCGAGTTCGCGGTCGCTCATCACTACGTTTGGCTGAAACCCTCCTGCCGCCGGGCGCATGCGGGGGAAGTTGACGCTGAATCTCGTCTGCCAGTAGTGCTTGCGCAGATACTGCAGATGGATGGCCATCATGGTGACGTCCGTGCGCCAGTCCTCCAGGCCGATGAGCACGCCCATGCCGATCTTGTGGAGGCCGGCGCGCCCCATGCGGTCGAAGGCGTTGACGCGCCATTCAAAGTTGGACTTCATCCCCGCCGGGTGATAGACGTGGTATCGCTCGCGATTGTAGGTCTCCTGAAAGCATACCACACCGTTGAGGCCCGAACGCGTCAGCCGGAGGTAGTCCTCCTCCGACAGGGGCATCACCTCCATCGAGAGATTGCTGAAATAGGGATGGCAGGTGCGCAGGGCCTCCTCCAGATAGTCCGTGCCCGCCACGCGCGGATTCTCGCCCGTGACCAGCAGGAGGTTGTCAAACGGCGCCAACCGCTTGATGGCCCGGCACTCGTCTTCGATCTGCGGCATCGTCAGCACCACGCGCTGGAAGGCGTTGTGGCGGTTGAATCCGCAGTAGACGCAGGAGTTGGTGCAGGAATTGGTCAGGTAGAGAGGGATATACATGGAGATGGGCTTGCCGAAGCGCTTGCGGGTCAGATGCATGCTCAGGGCTGCCATCTGCTCGAGGTAGGCGTCGGCGGCGGGGGAGACGAGCGCCATGAAGTCGTCGATGTCGGGACGCGGAGACCGCAGGGCCTTCTCGACGTCGGCCGGGGTCTTGGCCAGGATCCGCGCCGTGACCTCGCCCCAGTCGTATTGGCTTAGTACTTCGGAAAACATCAGCTTAGGAATGAGGTGAGGGGACTGCTGGCCACAGCGGCCACACTGCTTGCGCCGGGGCGTGCCAGACGGGCCTCGCGTCCGGCCTCCACAGCCTTGGCGAAGGCGCGGGCCATGGCCACGGGATCGCCGGCGATGGCTATGGCGGTGTTGACGAGCACGGCGTCGGCTCCCATCTCCATCGCCAATGCCGCATGTGAGGGGACGCCCAGGCCGGCGTCTACTACCACCGGCACACGGCTCTGCTCGATGATGATCTCCAGCATGTCGCGCACCACGATCCCCTTGTTGGTGCCTATGGGTGC
>CAZHCM010000058.1:5050-12479 GCA_964531005.1 uncultured Sangeribacter sp.
TGATGATCTCCAGCATGTCGCGCACCACGATCCCCTTGTTGGTGCCTATGGGTGCGGCCAGAGGCATGACGGCTGCCGTGCCTACGTCCTCCAGACGCTTGCAGAGCACAGGGTCGGCCTGCACATAGGGGAGCACTATGAATCCCTCCTTGGCCAGCACCTCCGTGGCCTTCAGGGTCTCCACAGGGTCCGGGAGGAGGTATTTCGGATCGGGGTGTATCTCCAGTTTGATGAAATCGGTGTCGAAGGCTTCGCGGGCGAGACGGGCGGCGAAGACTGCCTCCTCGGCGTTGCGTGCGCCGGAGGTGTTAGGGAGCAGTTGCACGCCCGGGCGAAGGATGTGGCGCAAGAGGTCGTCTTCCTTGTCGTCGGTGTCGATACGGCGCAGGGCCACGGTCACCATCTGCGTGCCCGAGGCGTCGATGGCCTCGGCCATGAGTCGGTTGCTGCTGAATTTGCCGGTGCCCACGAAGAGGCGGCTCGTAAACTCGTGGTCGCCTATTATGAGTTTGTCCATGTCTGTATTATGGTTTGGGTTGTGTGTCGTATGTCTTCAGAGTTGAGGATGAGGCCGGAGACGGCCACGCCATCCACTCCGGTCTCTTTCAGGGCCGGGAGGTCGTCGACCGTGATGCCCCCTATGGCCACGATGGGAGTCACGATTCCGCGTTTGCGTGCCTGTGATAGAATGTCACGGTATCCTTCGAGGCCTAAGATGGGGGAGAGGTTGCGCTTTGTGGTGGTGAAGCGGTAGGGGCCTACGCCGATATAGTCGGCTCCCGCTTCGGCTGCCTGCTCCACGTCGGCGAGGGTGTTGGCGGTGGCTCCAATGATCTTCTCCGGCCCGAGCAGGCGGCGTGCTTCGGGGAGGGGCATGTCGAGTTTGCCGAGATGCACTCCGTCGGCCCCGAGGGGAGCGACCAGGTGCACGCGGTCGTCGAATATGATCTTGGCGCCGTATTCTCGGCACAGGGGGACGACCTTTCGGGCCATAGCGGCAAACTCGTCGTCAGTGGCCTCTTTCATCCGGAGCTGGACCCAGCGGCAGCCGCCGCCCAGGGCCTCGCGCAGTCCGGAGTTGGTATGGGTGATGAATTGTAGCATGATGTCGGTGGTTTTCCAGGGTTCGGTGAGCATTGCGGCGCCTTCAAATCCCATCCCGGCCAATTCGTTGAGCCGGCCGAAGGTGACGCCTCCCAAGGCAACGACGCGTTGCAGGTCGGCGTCGTGCAGTTGGCGGGGGGTGAATTGTGAGACATACCCTCGTTTCGAGATGCTGTCGAAGATGGGGCTGAGCGTCAGGTAGTCGAGGTGTCGGTATTGGGACAGTTCGGCGATGGAGTGGCAACTGCGGCTTACCATACCCTGCCATCCCTGTGGCGCCTGGGGGTTGCGGGCGTTGAGGTGTACGCCGCCGAGGTGCCATTTCACCGCAAGTCCCATGTGGTCATGCAGCGAAATGTGAGGGAGGATGGAGGGGTGGAGGGCACTGAGGAGGGTTTCGATTTGTGCGGCGGAAGCCTGGGGTTTGCGTATGTGGACGCGCCACCAACCGCGCCTGATGAGGTCGTGGATGGCGGCTGCTTCGCCGTCGAAGCAGTGTGGGTGAGTGATGGCCAGGAGTCTCATCAGCCTCCGCAGACAGCGGTGATGACGGTCACATGATCATCGGCCGAGAGGCATGTGGATGGCCAGTCGGCTTTGCGTATCACTTTGTTGTTGACCGCCACAGCGAGTCCTACCTGTGGTAGCTGCTGGAGGCGCACCAGGTCGGCCACGGTGAGGTCGCCGCAGGGTGCATCGAATGGTTTGTCGTTGACGTATAGTCTCATAAGTCACTCCTTTCGTCGGTATTACCCGAATCAAGTTCGTAGGGTTTGATCTCAGCCTGCCGCTCGGCGGCAGACACCCCTTGTGAATAGGTTGGTTTATCTCGACGGCAAAGTTACATCCTTTTTCCGACCCGTGCAAGAAATCTGGCCGGAAAAAAGTCGCCGAAAACGAGAAATGCCCCTTGACGATGTCAAATGGAATTTGTACCTATTTCCACCCAAGTTTCTTACATATGTCTGCGCTGACAATAGGGAATCTATCCATCATGGCAAGCCAAGCGGGAATGTCCTTATCTATCCATCCCAGCACCTCTACCATTTCATCATGAAGTGCGATGACACGAGGCATATGCCAGCAAATTGGTTCGTTATGAAACACCCTGTTTCGAAGCGTGCGGATTCTGTTGAGTGGGGCTGCCACATTTTTACGTTGGCGCAATTGCTTGGGCATGAATGGGAATGCTCGGCGAAGATCCTTCCACAATACCCGTTCAAATTCACTATTAAGCAATGATACCCAGAACCCTAATGTGAGTTCTGCAATTACTTTTGAGGGAGTCACATTTTCGTGCCTACTAGTGATGTGTCTTATAGCCTGGGTTATGTATTTGTTAAGCGGTCTGAGTCCTGGTATTGACGGGAATACGGTGTACCAGTCATCTCTACTTGTCATCCTTCTTAGTTCTCGGCTAAGGGCGTTTCTCAATGCTACTTCAAAGATAGAGAGTGACGTGTACATGGACTCTGAGAGGGCCAAGTTGTACTGATAGTGTAGAATGGCGCCCTCTGGATTGGTAGGGTAGAGGTGATAATATGGAGAAAGTCTGTCAGGAGAGAGAATTTTTTCATAAAATCCTTGGCTATGTCCCCTAAAAGTTGTATCTTTGCAGTACAGTCCCGGTAATTCCTCTCCCTGATAGTATGATGCAGGTGATGAATCCGGGTTTTTTCTTTTATGGTTGGAGTCGTGTGTACTCATTTTGTAGTCGTTTGTGTTAATGCCTGGACTAGATGCAGTCCATGCATACCATGATTTGTTTTCGCCTGCAAAATTACACAGAATATTTACATTTCCCAACTTCAAGAGAGATTTACTGATTCGTGCAAGAGATCAGGCCGGAAAAAGTGACCGGGAAATGGGAAGCACCCCTTGGCGATGTCGAATGGAATTTGTACCTTTGCGGTGGTAAAACTACGGAAAAATACGTTTGAACGTTCCCTAAGGGAACGTTCAAACGTGTAAATTGGCAATTTATGGACAAACTGGAGGCACTTTATGAGAAGTGGGCGAGCCTGTTTCCTATCAGCGATAGGAAGCGGTACGTGCTGAGCCAGCGCTTCTCGGTGGACTATAACTACAATAGCAACCATATCGAGGGCAACACCCTCACATATGGCCAGACCGAACTGCTCCTCATCTTCGGGAAGGTCAGTGGAGAAGGTGATCTGAAGGACTACGTGGACATGAAGGCGAGCCAGGTGGGGATGGTGATGATGCAGGAGGAGGCCTCGCTCAAGGACCAACCCCTCACCCAGCACTTCATACGCTCCCTTCACAAGACCCTGCTTAGGGAGGACTATACCATCTACCGCACCCTTCCCGGAGGGGTGCAGACGAGCTATGTCATCCATGCCGGGCAGTACAAGACCCGTCCCAACAGTGTCATCACCCGATACGGGGATAGGTTTGAGTATGCCTCGCCTGAAGAAACACCCGCCCTTATGGCCGATCTGGTGGAATGGTACAATGCCGCAGAGGAAAGCGGCCGCTACACCCCTGTCGAACTGGCGGCCTTGTTTCACTACCGCTATATACGCATCCATCCTTTTGAGGATGGCAATGGCCGCATTGCGCGCTTGATGGTCAACTATATCCTGGCGCGCCACGGCTGGCCCATGATTGTTGTGCGAAGTCGCATAAAGAGCCAATACCTGGAGGCGTTGCATCAAGCGGACGTGGAGATAGGGCCCACACCATCCGAAGGGGCTCATGCGTCGCTGGCGCAGATCAGGAGATTCCTGCGGTTCTTCAAGTCCATGGTCGCCGAGGAGATGCAATTTAACATCGATTTCATTTCGGAGACATCGGACAGGGTCTGGTGGTACGACGGTCGGAAGATAGCGTTTCGCAGCCCGAGCAGTGCCTTGATACTTGACGCCCTCGCCAATGACCCCGACATCACCATCGAGGAGATTGCCGGGAAGGTGGGCATCGTGTCTCGCGCCGTGAAGAACCAGCTACGTCAGATGACCGAAAAAGGGTATATCCAGCGCCGCGGACAAGATGGCAGCTGGGACGTCTTCGCCTCCCGCAGCATCTGAGTCAGGCGACGCAGAGCAATCCGGGACATACCAAGAGGAGACAGAGACATAATCAGTTACATACTACCGAATCAACACTAAAAGCAGAATGGCAACATATATCTTGAAATGGAATCCGGCCATATCCTCCTATCGGATGATTGACTATCTTCGCGACATGGAATGGTGCCTGTCGGGAGGCAAGCCAGATATGAATTGGAGTGTTTGGGATTACCAAGGAATTAAAAAAGGGGATAAGGTCTATATGCTAAAGGTCGGTGAAGGACCAACGGGGATCATAGCAAAAGGCCGAGTCACATCACGAGCATATCGCGGTGAAGACTGGTCTGGCAAAGGACGCACGACATACTATGTGGATTTCGAGCCGACATGTATGATATCACCCGATTGCGCCCCTATACTCAGCTCGTCAGCCCTAATGGAGTCCATTCCGGATTTCGATTGGGTTGGCGGCCACTCCGGTATGCGGCTTACCGAAGGGCAAGCCGCCGGTATAGATAAGATGTGGACTTTGTTTCTCCATGACAAGTTCGGCGCAAAACCCAAGTCCAAGACCCCTGTTCTATTCGTGAAACCTCGCAACAAGAAGTCTATTGCCAACCTTCCAGATAAAAAAGCCTCTGAATTGGGGACTGCTCTCTACAGATATTTAGAAGATTGTAGAAAGGAGGCTCGCGGTCTTAACTATCGACTTCTTTCCAATTATGGAGACTTAATGAAAACTGTGGCATTCTTGATGCATGACGCACCCAATGACCCTGCGTGTCTTTATTCAAACATTGAAAGTGCCAAACACATTCTATGGCGCAACTATCGGTATCCGGAATATTTACGAGAGGCGTTGGAAAGCGCTGAAATCCTTAAACGAAACGGGGCTGAAATCTCGGTTAGTCTCGAAGAACTAAATACCGCTCTTCGGCAACGAGAGGAATTTGGCTCATACATTGCCGAGGCTGCGGAGAAGGCCGACGAGGGTGAGTTGATGGATGACCTCCGCGACCTCATAGATGGGTTTGACTTGATAGCCCATGGGGCTATGGGGAGTTTTCATGACAGTGAATTGCTTTCAGTCATCATAGACCATGAGGCCGACTATGTGGAGTTGAAATTGCATATGTGCAATGGAGCTGATCACATTTTAGTGGTGAGATTTGAAGGTCAAATCGACTATAAAATGGAAGGCGACGGTGACTGTGACTGCCTATATCTATATGGCGGCTACTTCTATCGGTTCAACAATAGAATACATCTTGACCTTGATCCGCTTGGCGAAATCTCCGCTGACCATCTCCGCGTAATATCATTCATCTCGGCAGAGGAGTAGGTGGGGTCAGAAAATTGTTCTACTTCTTTGAGAAATGTTGAATTATGACTATCTTTGCACCCGCACTATAAAACTAAACCCGATAGCTTGACGAGTCAGGGGCTACCGGGAATCAACACTGCAAAGTTAGTGAGAATTTTATTAAAAAACAAATTATGGCTCAAAAATCTTCTATACCAAAGTGAAATATACAGAGTTGCAACATATTCTCTCCCCTGAGAGACTCAACAGATACCTCACAGCATGTGGAGGAGACACACGAAAGACGATGACGCTTTACCGTCTGAATCTCAATCTGTCGCAGGAGGTATTTACCCTGCTGAGCTGTTTTGAGGTCGCACTTCGCAATGCGATTAATCGCCAACTCACCGTGCGACTTGGTGACGACTGGTTACGTGACGCTATCTTGCCCGGTGGGATATTCGACATACCCAGTTGCCGAGATAGTGCGAAGATAATAAGAAAGGCATATCACCGTTTGGACCGCCACGGGGAGTACACCCATCATAAACTTTTAGCCGAAATGGAATTTGGCATTTGGAAATATATGTTCGCCAATCCCCAGTATCGCGCAACGGGGCAGGTATTGCTGAATATTTTTCCGAATAAGCCTCGCTCATCAAGCGCAATACAATATAATCAAGCATATATGTTCAACGAATTAGATGGGGTGAATATCCTTCGCAACCGCATCGCGCACCATGAACCTATATGCTTTGCCCGTAGGCAACCACTTGTCAGTACTACCTACATACTGAATGCTTACCAAACTCTGCATAAACTTTTCATGTGGATGGGTATCGACAGCCATGCGCTTCTCTACGGACTTGACCATGTGCAGCAAGTATGCAGTAAAATCAATAAACTTTGATAACGTTAACCTAAATATCAAGCGCGAGGCTATCCTTTAGACGGATAGCCTCGCGCTTTTTTTTTCTTTGGCTATTGGGGGTGTCAGGCGACGCAGAGCATGCCGAGCCATACCATGAGGAGGCCGAGGACCACGGTGGGGACGATGTAGAAGATGAACTTCCACCACTGGCCCTTCTGGATCATGGCGAAGCTGTCGTGGCTGAAGGAGGAGAAGGTGGTGAAACCGCCGCAGAAGCCGGAGATGAGGAGGGCGTTGACCAGCGGGCTCATCTCGTTGCGCGTCCACAGACCCATGAAGATTCCGATGATGAAACAGCCGATGACGTTGACGGCGAAGGTGCCGACAGGGTAGTTGTCGCCGCAAAGTTTCTTTCCGGCTACGCCGGTGAGGTATCGGCCGCAGGTGCCGGCGAAGCCGCCTAACCCTGCAATGAGCATGTATTCGATAATCATAGTATTTTCAGTTTTAAGGGTTAGGCATTCTGTGCTTTAGCGGCAGGCTTGCGGATGCAGGCGGCGCCGAGGGCCACCATCGCGATGCCGAAGATAAGGGTGGTCACCATGTAGAAGGCAAACATTCCGCCCTCGCCATTCTGGAGCAGCGAGATCATCTCGTCGGAGAAGGAGGAGAATGTGGTCAGGCCGCCGCAGAAACCGGTGACCCAGAGCAGATCCTCGTTTTTGGTCAGTTTGCCGGTCTTGTTGAGGTAGCCATAGAGCATGCCGATGATGAGACAGCCGACCATGTTGGCCATGAAGGTACCCAGGGGGAAGGGGATGGGTAAGGGGAGGTGGCATATGGCTCCTCCCAATTTCTCTGACAGGAAGCGCAGGCAGGTGCCTAAGAAGCCGCCGATGCCCGCAATCATTGTGGACTTGAACATAAGGTGTGTTTTTTTATAGTTAAATTTACTTTAGTAACGCCTTGAGACGTCAATATGTTTAACAGATGACGTTTCGTGCGCGAACTGGAGCGTGGGGTTAATCTTTTCTACCTGAATGATGTTTTAATGTCTAAAACATCATTCAGGTAGAAAAGATATGAGCAAAAGGACAACATATAGCCGGTTTCGGGACA
>CAZHCM010000059.1:0-12325 GCA_964531005.1 uncultured Sangeribacter sp.
TCGCCGTGTCCACACCCTATAGCTGAGGATGGGAGAAGTGGGGATGGTGGGCCAGCAGGTCCTGAAGAAGGCGGGAGCGGTCGACGTGGACGTATATCTCGGTGGTGGAGATGCTTTCGTGGCCGAGCATGGCGCGGATGGAGGAGAGGACAGCTATAATCCTCACAAGTGCGCCATTCAATACTGTAGTAATTTGGCCAGGTCATCAGGAGAAGGTAGAATATCTGAATATTGCTGGGGGAGGGTGGAGGTCAGTGTATAGGTAGCCACTCCCATGGGAGAAGTGATGTTACGAAACGCATACTCCACCATTTTATCTGACTTCTCCCTACATAGGATTAACCCAATGGAAGGATTTTCCTCCGGGCGTCGTACAAGGTCATCGAGGGCTGACAAGTAAGTGTTTAGTTGGCCAGCATATGCACCCTTAAATTTACCGGATTTGAGTTCTACCGCGACTAGGCACCGTAGGCCTCTATGGTAGAAAAGCAAATCAACGTACAGGTCTTCACCATCAACTGTCAAACGGTATTGATTTCCCATAAAAGTAAAATCTTGTCCAAACGCCATTATAAAGTTCTTTATGTTCTTTACGATTTGGGTTTCAAGGACTTTTTCATCCACTATGTCATCGTCATCCAAATCGACAAAATCAAACAGATAATTGTCCTTGAACACTTCCAACGCCTTACGGCGTAATCTATCGTCAGGGATTACGGAGATAAAATTTGTCGTCTTGATGTTTTCTTTTTCAAAAAGGCTATCTTTCAGGGCATACTTAAGTTTAGGTACTTGCCAAAACTCCGTAGCACATTTCTGAATGTAAAACAATCGTTGGGGCAACGTGGAGGTCTTTCGCAATATCTCTCTATGATGGGTAAAGGCAACATTGAAGAACATCTCTGTTTGCTCAGCGCTCAGTGCCGTGGTGCATAGAGGGCGATTGATGTTAAATTCTCCAACAGGGAATAAGGAGGAATCCAAATCGGCAGTTATCGATTGCCGATTTGAAAATATCGGTTGCCACTGTTCATAAAATATGCGCATATCCTTGATTGAGGTCTCCGAAAACCCTCTTAATCCTGGAAGCTCTTGGCGTAGTAGATTGGAAAGGGTTTTAATGGCTCCTGTGCCCCAGTGTCCGTGGCGCGAACGGTAAGCCACGTACTCCCCAATATTGTAATACAGGGTGATGGCCTGCCTATTGACAAGTTTAGCCAGTTGATAACGACTTTCTATGATCGCTCGTTTAATCTCATGCACCGCGACCAGAATTTCTCTGTACTCTGATGGAGAATTGGTAGTGTCAAGTGTGTTCATGCTGCTATAATATGGTTGCCTTATAGATTGGATCTGACAGATTCACTCCCCTATCCTTGGAGGATGGGAGAAGTGGGGATGGTGGGTCAGGAGCTCCTGCAGGAGGCGGGAGCGGTCGACGTGGACGTATATCTCGGTGGTGGAGATGCTTTCGTGGCCGAGCATGGCGCGGATGGAAGCAAGGGAGGCGCCCCCTTCGAGCAGGTGGGTGGCGAAACTGTGGCGCAGCGTGTGGGGCGACACCTTGCGCTGGATGCCGGCCAGGGCGGCCAGGTCGCGGATGATGTAGAAGACCATCACGCGGGTCAGGCGGCGCCCGCGCCGGTTGAGGAATATGATGTCGGTGGAATCGGGCTTGATGTCCAGACGCGCCCTGTCTTCCAGATAGGCCCTTATAAGGTCGCGGCATATCCCGGACAAGGGGACGACCCTCTGCTTGCTCCCCTTCCCCTCCACCAGGAGAAGCCCTTCGGCAAGGTCAAGGTGCGACAGACGCGCGTCCACCAGTTCAGACACACGCAGCCCGCTGCCGTAGAGGGTCTCGATGATGGCGTGGTTGCGCAGGGATTCCGGTTTGCCGGCGGGGATGGCGCCCACCATGGCGTCTATCTCCTCCACGCTCAGCACGTCGGGGAGCGTGCGCCCCTGCTTCGGGGCCTCCAGGAGGGCCGTCGGGTCCAGCTCCATATACCCCTCCATGCGCAGGTAGCGGAAGAAGCTCCTGATGCCGGCTATGACACGCCCCTGCGAGCGCGGAGATATCCCCATGTCGCGCAGAAGGGCCAGGAACGTGTGCAGGTGCGCCTCCTCCACCTCCGTGACGCGCAGGCGTTCCTCCAGCAGGAAATCGAGCAGGTGGCCCACGTCGTTGGCGTAGGCCTGGAGGGTGTTGGAGGATAAGCCCCTCTCCAGCCCGAGCCACGACCCGAAACCCTCCATGAGCGTGCCGCTGTCCGGCAAAGGCCTCAATGACGGAGCGTCTTCCATCCCAATCAGAGCGTGACGGTATAGGAGAGCTTGCGCATCCCGCGCCTGTTTATGAGCCACACCACTCTCGGGGCGCGGAGCATGAGCCCCTCCGGGAGGGCGGAGTAGAGGGCATCCGCAAGCGCCTTTCCGGGGTCGAAGAGCAGGAGGCTGCGGCGCGGCACTGCCAGCCAGCGCGCCAGCTCAGCGCCGAAGAGGCGTGTGTCGTCGCCCGCCGTCACTATCATGGCTGCCTGCCGCCAGTCCGTGGCCATGCGCTCGCCGGGACGGTAGCCGGCCTTGTCGGCCGCCACGGCCAATGGCGCAGGAAGCGTAGGGTCGAGCCAGAGGCTCGCCGGGCGTGTGGCCGCCAGCAGGCGAAGGAGCAGGCGTGCGTTGCGCCGCACCCTCTTGGCCCTGCGCCCCGTGGCCTCGCACGCCACCCCCCATTCCTCCACGGCGGCGTCTATGTCGGCGTCTCCGTAGTAGGCGTATCTCCTGCCCGGGCGCAGTGCGTCCGTCAGCAGCGCGAAGGCGTAGGGGGAATGTATGCCAAACCCCCGGGTGTGGCGCCAACGGCGGTAACGGCGTGCGAGGCGGCGTATCATGACTTGCGGCGCGTGAGGGCCCAGACCCTCCATAGGGCGCCGAGCACAAGGAGGTATATCAGCACCACGGCCACCACCGAGATGGTGTTGGTGACGCGCAGCGACTGGGGGTCGAACTCGAAGACGATGTCGTGGCGACCCTCGGGAAGGCGCAGGGCGCGCAGCACATAGTCCACGCGACCGATCTCCACCGGCGTCCCGTCGACGGTGGCCGTCCATCCCCACGGGAAGAATATCTCGCTGAAGACGGCCACTGCGCCACGCCGGGTGTTGGCCGTGTACTTAAGGCGGTTGGGAGCATAGGAGGTCATGTAGACCGTATCTCCCTCGCTCAACGGCGTGCCTTGTCCGAGCAGGCCTCGGAACTTGGCGTCCGACACAGCCGTCACGCCGGGGTTGATGCTGTCAAGCGCCGCCATCTCGGCATCGGGGGTGGCGACATACTCCACGCGGTCCACGAGCCATGCAGGGCCGAGGGCCTCGGGGTTTTCCTGGTATGTCCCTCCCTGCATGATGTACTTGGCATTGAGCATGTCGAGCACCGCCGGGTTGCCGCGCGAGATCTGGCGCGTGATGAGATCGTTGTAGCGTGTCAGCTTGGCGGCATGGTATCCGCCGATGGTCTTGTGGAAATAGGAGGAGCGTGCCGAGGAGAAGCCGTCCACGTCCATCACGCGGTAATGCGTAGTGTCGCGCAAGATGGCCTGGTCGACGGGGGTCATGGCAAGGGCCGTCTCGTTGGGGACGGGCTCCACGAAGGATTCCGAGCTGACGTAGCGCTTGTTGACGGAGAAAAGGTCGAGGGCCACGACTACCGTGACGCACACCACGAAGAGTGCCGGACGCCGGAACACGCCCCTGGAGTAGAGCCAGAGCAGCAGGCAACCTGTCACGATGAACATCAGCGACCTGAGCGAGTCGGAGCTCACCAGCGACAGGCGCGACTCGGAGATGGTGCGGAAGACGCCCGCGTAGGCGGGGTCGGTCAGCACTCCCTGCGCGCTCAGTGCCTCGACCTCGCTCTGGCTATAGGGGTCGCCGAACATCGACGGCGCCACCCAGCCGAGGAAGCAGACCACCACGCCGGCGCCCATGACGCCGATGACAGTCCACTTGTTCCTGGCGAAGAAGTCGGGGGTCGTGACGATGGTCTTGAGGCACATGGCGGCCAGCAGCGGCACGCAGAACTCCACCACCACCAATATCGAGGCCACGGCCCGGAACTTGTTGTATCCCGGGAAGGAGTCGATCATGGCGTTGGTAAGGGCCGGGAAGTTATGCCCCCAGGCCAGCAGGATGGCGAGGACGGAGGCCGTGAACAGGGCCCACTTGACGGGCCCCTCGACAGGGCCCTGCACCACGAACATGGCCAGGATGGCGAGCATCAGAACGAAGGCGCCGACGTAGACGGGGCCGTTGGTCATAGGCTGGTCCCCGAAGTATTGCGGGAACTGCGCCACGATCTGCATCTCCTGCGGCGACACGTAGGCTTTGGATGCCTTGTCGGTGTCGGCAGCCGAAAGCATGCGGTTCTCC
This sequence comes from uncultured Sangeribacter sp., assembly GCA_964531005.1. Classification (GTDB taxonomy): domain Bacteria; phylum Bacteroidota; class Bacteroidia; order Bacteroidales; family Muribaculaceae; genus Lepagella. Next base: position 4,431 of record CAZHCM010000059.1, read on the forward strand.
CCTCCGACGGGCTTTATGGTGGCCCCACCCTTGACATTGGGAATGAGCAGGGAGAACGTCTCGTCCAGGCCATAGCTCCAGGCGGTGATCGCCTCGCGGTCCATTCCGCTGTCGGAGGCGCCTGCCGGGGCGCCGGCGGTCAGCTCGGTGCTTCGGCCGCGCACTGTCTCCTTGGCGTATTCATAGCTGTTGTAGAGGCTCGCCGAGTTGGCGCCCACAGCCAGGACAGCGGCGCATGCGGCACATCCCGTGGCCGCCAGCCAGCGGCGCAGCCGCTTCTCGCGCCAGGCCGTCCATAGCCAGGCTATGAGGAGGCAGACGATGACGATGCCGAAGTAGTAAGACATCTGCGGATGGTTGCTCTGCAGCTGCAGGGCCCCGAAGAGCGCGGCCAGGGCCGTGCCCCCCAGGTACTTCCCCCGGTAGCAGAGGGCCAGGGCGCCGATGGTCGGCGGGATATAGCTGAGGGTCAGAAATTTCCAGATATGGCCAGCGCCAATGATGATGATGAAGTAGGTCGACAGGCCCCAACCCAAAGCGGCGAAGAGGGCCAAGGGCCACCGCATCTTCATGCAGAGGCACATGACGAAGAATCCCAGCATCATGGAGAAGAGCAGTCCGGCTGGCGACGGGAGCCACAGTCGGTAGAGCCCTGCCACCCAGTCCAGGGCGTTGCCGGCGGGATAGGAAGGCGCGATCTGGAAGTTTGGCATGCCACCGAAGAGCGAGTCGGTCCAGCGCGACGACTCCCCGGTGGCCTCGTGGTAGGCCTTCACCTCCTGGCCGTTGGCTATGCCCTGCATGATGTCATGCTGCTGCAGCACGTGTCCCTGGAGGTCGTCTGGGAAGAAAAACATTAAGGCTACGACTGCGAGCAACAGCGTAGCCAGAACGGTGTATAGATGGGTCCTTTTCATTGTTGCTTGATTGGAGCCGTCCGCGGTAGGGTCACAGCCGCGGAGGGCGCAGGCCGCTCCATGGCGCGCCGGGGCGCGCCGGAGAGGCTTATGGGATGTTTCACTTCAGCTTGTTGGGGTTGACGTCGAGATGGATCTGACGGTTCATCGACTGCTCCAGGGAGATGAGCGTCTCTGTCTCCGTGACGCCGCGGATGTGCTGTATGCGGTCGTTGAGGAGCTGCATGAGGTCGCGGTTGTCGCGGGCATATACCTTGATGAGCATCGAGTAGGGGCCAGTGGTGAAGTGGCATTCCACCACCTCGGGGATCTTCTCCAGCTCGTTGACCACGTCGCGGTATAGGGAGCCTTTCTCCAGTTTGACGCCCACGTATGTGCAGGTGTTGAAGCCGAGCAGGTGGGGGTTGACGTCATAGCCCGAGCCTGTGATGACGCCCATCTCGATGAGGCGCTGGATGCGCTGGTGGATGGCGGCGCGAGACACCCCGCACTCGATGGCCACATCCTTCGAAGGGATGCGGGCGTTGTTCATGATGATATTTAGAATCTTGCGATCCAAGTTGTCTACTTTGTCCATGATATTAGTTGTGATAGTGAGATTTCGGTGCAAAATTAGCAATAATTTTTAACTCACCCCTACTTTTGATAAAAAAATGGTGTCTTTTTTATCAAAAAAGTAATCCACGGGCTCTCGAACGCGCGAATCCGGCCCCAATCATAGCACAAATGACACCTACGGCCGCCAGGGGGAGAAGGGTGGCCAGAAGGTCGCCCCACATCAGGTGCACCGGATAGGCGCTGACCACCAGGGAGGAGGGGTCGCCGTTCAGGCGCACCAGTCCCCAGGTCTGCTGGGCGAGGCAGAGCAGGCTCCCCAGGGCCATCCCCGCCGCCCCTCCGCAGAGCGTCACCAGGAGGCTCTCCCAGGCGAAGACGCCTCCCACGCGGCGGCGCGACATGCCGAGGGCAAGGAGCGTGCGCATGACCTCCTGACGGTCCACGACCATCATCGAGACGGTGGATATGATGTTGAAGGATGCTATGACGAGGATGAAGCTCAGCAGCAGGAAGGACATCCATTTCTCGACGTTGACCATCCGGAACTCCGCCATGCGCTGCCGGGCACGGTCGCGCACGTCCCAGCGGCCGCCGGTGGCGTCGCGTATCGCCTCGGCCAGGCTCGTGGGGTCGGTGCCGGGCGCGGCCATGACCTCCACGGCGCTTCCCTCGGTGTCGTACATCAGCAGGGAGCGCACACGCTCCAGGTCGGTGACGACGGTGTTGTCGTCGAGGTCGGACTGCTGCGACTCGAAGACGGAGGTGCACAGCAGGGAGTCGACCATGAATGAACTGAGGGGATTGCTGAGGTTGACGCGCCCCACCCTCTTCGGGGCGAAGACCGTGAGTCGGGCTCCGACGCTTCCCACCCCCACGCGCATGGCAGCCCCCACCGACAAGGATGCGGGCGCGGCGTCCCCGCCCTCCCCCGTCTCGGCATCCACGGGCGCCGGGGCCTCCAGGGGCACGCTGCCATCAAGCAATATCGAGTCGAGGGATGTCATGCGGCGATAGTCGGCCACGCGCACCCCCTTGAGCGTCACGGGGCTCTCGCGTCCGTCATGGAGCAGGAGCGCCTGCTCCGTGAGCGTGGGGGTGGCCAGGGCCACTCCCGGCAGGGCCGCGAGCGCCTCGGCCAGGGAGTCGGCGTCGGCAATCGTCTTGCCCGAGAGCGGCAGCACGGCCACGTCGGGCGACATGCGGTCCAGACGCTCCTGCAGGAGGTCGTGGAATCCGTTGAATACCGCCATGACACATATCATCGCGGCGGTGGCCACGGCCACACCGGCCACGGCCACCGCCGCGATGGCGCCGATGGCGCTATGGCTCTTGCGTCCGAAGAGCCAGCGCCAGGCTATGCGCAGGGAGACGGGTATCCTCATCAGGCTTCAGGGGCGGGGGTGCGGCCGAGCAGGCGGTCGATGTTGTCCACGTAGTCCAGCGAGTCGTCGAGATAGAAGCTGAGGTCCGGACACTTGCGCAGGATCTGCTTGACGGCCTGCGCCAGCTCGTAGCGCACGGTCTTGCTCTGCTTGTTGATGCTGTCCAGTATCTCGTGGCTCTTCTCGGGGGGGAAGATGCTCAGGTATGCCTTGGCCAACGATAGGTCGGGGCTTACGCGCACGGCGCTCACCGACACGAGCACGCCGTGGGTCATCGCCGTCTGGCGACGGAATATCTCGCTCAGCTCCTTCTGTATGAGACGGGCGATCTTTGCTTGTCTTTTGGTTTCCATAATATTTGCTGTCTTGATGTGTTGGCGGGAGCATGCGCTCCCTTTCTTATCAACACGACCAGCCCCCAAATCGTTTATCGGCGCCGAATAATGGTCAGGCCGTCGCGCAGTGGGAGCACCACCTGCCACGTCTCCGTGTCGGCTGCCACCAGCTCGTTGAATTCTCGTATCCCGCGTGTCTGCGGGTCGCGCTCGTAGGCGATGTCGGCCACGTGGCCGTCCCATAGGGTGTTGTCGGCCAGTATGGTGCCTCCTGGGGCGAGCAGGCGCATTGCCTGGCGGTAGTAGGCGGGATACTGCCGCTTGTCGGCGTCGATGAATATGAGGTCGAAGGAGGCGTCCTCCATATCGGCCATAAGCTCCAGGGCGTCGCCGAAGAGGGGTTCCACCTTGTGGCCGTGCGGCGACTCGGCGAGGCGGGCGCGTATGAAGTCTTCGAGCTCGTCGTTGTGCTCTATGGTCAGCAGGCGGGCGTCGTCGGCCAGGGCCTCTGCGATGCAGAGGGCTGAGTAGGCGGCGAAGGTGCCCAGCTCGAGCACGCGGCGCGGCCGCGCCATGGCGGTGAGCATGGCCAGCAGGCGCCCTTGTTGGTGGCCCGAACACATGCGGCCGTTGACCAGATGCAGGTTGGCGCTCCTCACGAGCCGGTGCAGGTGTTCGGGCTCGGGGGAGGTATGGGCCTCGGCGTACTCCTCTATGGTCTCGCTTGTCTTGTCGCTCATCTTGGTTGTGGTCTCACGCGTCCTATATTCCCTGTCACTCCTCTCTCGTCTCTGATTGGCTCTTCTCTCCTCTCTAAGCCATCAGGCATTCACACCCGAGGGCCTGCGCTCTGCATGAGGTATGAGGCGGCCATCATGTATCCCTGGAGACCGAAGCCGCACAGCGACCCCACGCACCGTGGAGCCACCACGGAGGTGTGGCGGAAAGGCTCGCGTGCGAAGACATTCGACAGATGCACCTCCACGACCGGGGCCGGGATGGCGCCGACTGCGTCGGCGATGGCGTACGAGTAATGGGCGTAGGCTCCGGGGTTGAGTATGATGCCGGCGGTGGTGGTCTCGAAGCCGTAGCGTTGCAGGGCGTCTACTATCTCTCCCTCGCTATTTGACTGCAGGTACATGATGTCGCACCCTCCCAGGGTGCGACAATGAGCGCGCAGTGTCGGGAGGAAGTCTTCCATCGAAACGGTGCCGTAGATGGAGGGTTCCCGCTTGCCAAGCAGGTTGAGGTTGGGGCCGTTGATGATGATGATCATAGTTTAGTCATAGGGTAAAAGAGGGAACGAGGCCGTTTGAAGGGCCCGCAAGCGGGCCATGCGAAGGACGGAGCTCCGATTGCTCGGATAGTTCGGATAGCTCGGATTGCTCCGATAGCTCGGATTGCTCCAAATAAAAAAAGCGTCATAGGTGACTAAAGTCAACGCTATGACGCTTTCCTCTCTCCTCGGCGGTGCGGACGGGACTCGAACCCGCGACCCCCGGCGTGACAGGCCGATATTCTAACCAGCTGAACTACCGCACCTCGTTGGTCTTGCGCTCCCGGGCTTTCCATCTTCACTCGGCGTGAGTGTCGTTGTTTCCCGTTTGCGAGTGCAAAGTTACAACAGATTTTCGACCCCACCAAATTTTTCAGCCACTTTTTTTGAAAAAATTTTCGTCATTTTTGCGTTATCGCTGATTATAAGAATTTTAACGATTGAAGATTTTTTGGCGATTTTTGGGGTCTCTCCGCCGGATGGCTAAAATCTGCCGATTTTTGCCTATCTTTGCCCTGTGAAAATTTTTGACCAGAGACTGAGATGAAAGCTACTTTGAGATACGTCGAGGGGAAGTTTGGGGAGTTCAACGCCCGGATGTTCGGGGGTGTCCTCCCTCCCATCCCTGTGCGACTCTCCGATGCGTCGCGCTTCTTGGGGATGTTTGTGTGCCGGCGGCAGCCTGGGCGCCTGGGTCGCCCGGCCACCGAGACGTGCGAGCTGCGCATCAACACGCGCATGGACCTGCCGGAGGAGGTGGTCGAGGACACCATCATCCATGAGATGATACATTATTACATACACCATCGGGGTCTGCGCGACTCGTCGCCCCATGGCCCGGTGTTTCGCAAAATTATGGCCGACATCAACGCCACACACGGCCGCAACGTCACCGTCTCCTTCCGTCACACCCCGGAGACGGCCCGGCAGGCCGTCGACTCTCGCCATCGCTGGCACGTCATAGCCCGCGTCGAGCTCAAGGACGGGCGCACGGGCGTGAAGGTGCTCCCGCGTGTGGCCCCGAAGATCATCGCCTTCCACGACGCCATGAAGCGAGTCCCGGAAGTGGCCGGCGTCACCCTCTACCTGCACCACGACCCCTACTTCAACCGCTACCCCACCTCCACCGCCCAGCGCCTCCACATCGTCGCCGAGGCGGAGCTGCGCCCCCATCTGCGCGAGGCCCGCCTCGTCATCATCGAAAACGGGCGCCTCAAGGACCTCAGGCAACAGGCTGATAATCAGTGACGGCAAAATTTTTCTGCAAAAAAGTGGCTGAAAAATTTGGTGAATCCAAAAAAAGGCAGTAACTTTGCATCGCTTTTGCAAGGGACCCCCACGCAAAGTGAACGTATCCCGGCAGTCTAGGCTGACCGATAGCGGCTCGAAAGAGTCTCCCCCAATGGATACTGGTTGGTCCCGCAATAGCCGACACGGGGTGTAGCTCAGTCCGGTTAGAGTGTGCGTCTGGGGGGCGTGAGGTCGCAAGTTCGAATCTTGTCACCCCGACAAAGTGCTTGGTAAGCCCAGCTTGCCAAGCACTTTTTGTTTGCTGTCCCATAGAAACGCGGCCAAATACTGTTCACTTCACTTAAAGAATTTCTGAGCCAATCCCCATAAGCCATCCTGCGAAGCAAAAATCTGCGGCCTATCTGCCTCATCTGCGCCTGTTGTCAGGGCTCCCAAGCCCTTGACAACATTAAATCTGCGTCCCCGAAGGGTCTCCCCCAAATCCTTTGCGAGGCTTCAAGCACGGTCAACAACTATCAGCGATAGCCTCACTTCCTCTTCCAATAGTTGAATCAGACCGAGTGCCGACGTGGCAGATTTTAGGACTGCCCTTCGGGGACGCAGATCCGCTCCGGGGCATTCCGCCCCCGGAGCTATGGGGCGCAGATGGAGCCGATAGGCCGCAGATTATTACTTCGCCACCAGGTGACACCCCTATGGTAAAGCCCGACGCCAAGCCGGGTCAATACAGGAAGCCGAAGAGCCAGAGCGGGATTTTGTTGCCATAGCCGCACTCCACGCCGTCTGCCGCCACAAAGCTGTCAGGCAGATCCTTGATCTGTCCAAACCCCTTGCCGCTGCCGCCGACCTCGAAGAGGTATCTCCCCTCCACCAGCAGGTCCCCCTCCTTGGGATAGGCCACCTCATGCCCCCGGGCAAGCATGGAGGCCAGAAACGACTCCCGGGCCTTCCCCTTGTCGCCCTGGCCCGTGGCATAGAGCATCGATGGATTGTCGAAGAGCACCTTCTGAGGCTTGATCATCGACTTGGGATTGCGCTCACCACGGAAATACAGCAACCGCAATATCTGCGACCGCTCCAGCAGCGAGAGGATCTTGATCAACTGGTTTTTGGTCACCTCCATCAGCTCGGCCGTCTGCTTGGCATTGAGAGGCGACGGTGTCTGCGCAGCTATGATGTTGACCAGTTGCTTGGCCTTCAGCAGAGTGGCATACTCCACGTTTTCCACCGCCGGGATGTCGTAGTCAATCACCGTGGCCATCATCGACCCCACCCTGGTCAGATAGTCGCTCTCTTTCTCGGTGGTGTAGAAAGGATAGAACCCATGGCGCAGATAGTGGCCGAACTCCGCCAGCACATCCACCTTCGCCGCCACATCGGAGGCTATCCCCACATGTTCATAGAGCACCTGCGCCAGTGTCAGGGGAGCGAAGTCGTGTCCCTGGAATGCCAGATACTCCCGAAACGACAGGCCCGGAAGCGAATACATCAGACACCGACGCGACAAGTCGGCCACCGAGTGGTCGAGCTCAAGCAGCGACGAGCCGGTGAATACCACTCTCAGACCGGGATAGAAGTCATAGACGTTCTTTATCTGGCGCTCCCACCCCGGCATACGGTGCACCTCATCAATGAAGAGGTGTGAGATGCCGCGCTCCTCTGCCATCTCAGCCAGGTCTTGCAATGTGTGGCTGGCAAACCACAAGTCGTCGAGCGACACGTAGAGCGCCCTGGCCGGATCGGGAAAGGCGAGCTTGATGCGCTGGAGCATCAGCGTGGTCTTCCCCACGCCACGCGCCCCCTTGATGCCCACCAGCCGGGCATCCCACGATATCTCCTCATACAGACCCCTTACATGCCGCGTCGACACGTGGCGTAGCAACGATTGCGATTTTCTTATCAGGCTATCCATACTCATATATAGGTATTAAGTATTAGGGATTAGGTAGTACCGCTCTTCCCCCCAATGCAAAGATAGGAAAAAAAGTTGTCATTGCAATGACATTTTCGCAAAAGTTATCCTTGCAATGACAGTTTCGCAAAAGTTGTCTTTGCAATGACACTTTTGAGCAAGCTATCCTTGCAATGACAACTCGTAGCCGTGGGGAGGATAGGTGGATTTTTTGTAGATTCCAGAACGAAGTGCAAAACTACTGGCCTGACTGGACTGGGATCT
>CAZHCM010000060.1:0-12259 GCA_964531005.1 uncultured Sangeribacter sp.
CGGACCCGTGACAGGGGCAGAGCCCCTGTCCTCCATGGGCTACCGCGCGCCAGGCCGACCCCGCTTCTCCGTCCCCCGTCGCTCCCCGCCACTTGTGCGTCGACGAGATCTCAACATCTGCGCTCTACGCGAGCCCCCTGCCTCTTTTATGGCCGACCTCCCAAGCTCCCCCCTCCGAAAGCTCCCAGGATAATGACGAATCCAAACTCCCTGCTCCGTTTCTCCTTTTCTCCCAGCCCATTAAGCGTCTATATGCAATCTTCAAGTATCCTCCCCGACCATAGTAGGTGTGGTGCCCCCTGGTAGGCGATAGCAAGCCCTCGCGCTCCACGGGCTTACGCACAAAATTCTTCATTAGTACTCCGGAGAGGCAACTACTTACCCGAGGAAGCCTGAGAGAGAAACTCTTTTTCGTAGTCGGAAAGGATTCTCTCGATGTCGATTTTTAGGATTGGGATGTGGCGTATGACTAACCCCCATAGGAATTCTGGGCGCACATTATCATAGGAGTGTATGATTCTGTTGCGCGTGTCTATAATGGCTCGGGCGTTTGGGATTTCCAAGGTAGGTTCTGCCTTTTTGATTCTGTTCATCGCCTCGCCCATGATCTCTGCCTTTCGCTCGACTGCACTCCTACGCAGATAATCATTTTCAAAGACATCATATCTCATAGGATAGTCCTTGAAAAAACTCTCAACATCATGGATTGCGTCCAGGATGTCCTGAAGATATGTCAGTACTTCCTCTTTAGCCATAGATGAGTTGTTTAGTGCGGTTGACGTTGGCGATAAAGTACTTGTTTCGGAGACCCTTCTCTTCAATAAGGTCAACCTTTCTGTTGAAAAGGCCTTCCAGGGCGTCGCGGAGGTTGAAGTAGTTGCTGACGTAATCAAACTTGTCAGGGTCCACCGGTTCGAAATCCACAAGAAGATCCACGTCGCTGTGGTCATTGAATCTATCGGTCAGGATAGATCCAAAGACTGCCAACGACTTGACTTTATGCGACCTGCACAGGGTGGCGATACGCTGTAGATTTCTTTCAATGAGTTTCATAGGTTTGGCACCTCCAACTTGCTTGTTGAACCTCACTCCACGCTTCCGCTCTTGGAAGACGTACGGCGTGAGTCTACGGCAAAGTTACGAAATTTCTCCGACATGGCCAGCGATGGAAGAGGAAAAAATGCGTGTCATCACGCGATATTGTCGCCGGCGGCTGCACAAGGGGTGCAGCCCGACAAGTGGGTCGACGTGACGCCCCTCCCCCTACACCCCCCTTCAAGAGCTTCCATAAACCAACAAGAGCAGCCTCCCCCAAACTACATGCGGGGCTAACCACAACATCGTCCCTCCGGGACTCCGAGGACGGGGGGATGGCGTCTGTCCCCACACTCCGGTCGCTGATGTCGCTGGGGCTCCATCATCGACCTCCGAGCGGGGTTAACCACGACCCCGCTCACTCCGTGAGCTTCGACGCGTCCAGCCAACGAGTCCGGCTCCCCAAGCTCCCCCCTCCGCGGGCTCCCAGCAAAACTTATGTGTCCAATCTCCCACAACGCCCACTCTGTTAGCCCATAACAAAACCACGAGTCCGACCTCCCAAGCTCCCCCCTCCGAAAGCTCCCAGAATAATGACGAGTCCCGCTCCCTGCCCCGCTTCTCCGTTTCTCCTTATCTCCCAGCCCCTTAAGCGTCTAACGGGCATCCACAAGTATCCTCCACGACCATAGTCGGTGTGGTGTCCCCAAGTTGGCGAAGGGCAAGCCCTCGCGCTCCATGGTCATCCGCAAGCCAGTTAACGAGTTCTCCTCCCCCCAAGATCCCGCCTTATAGGTTACTGGTGTTCCTCAAGATGCTCCAGGAGACCCACAGGTCCGAGGTGCCACAGTTTTGTCTCCTCGCGCTCAAGATCCTTGTATGTCTGAGACATGTAAATCTTCTTGAGGGCTTCCACCGCACTTACGCCGACCTTCTTGGCGTATAAGAGCGCCATCTGACTTACCTTACCCGGCAAGATGAGATGAAGTGTCTCCTGTGTGATAGCGTTTATCATACTTGTATTTTCTTTGCGTCTTTATATCTAAGGTATTCCAAAGCCTTTTCTGTATGAAACAGGTACTGATCCACGAGTCTGTAAGTCTTCAACTCTTGAATCAATGTATCTTTTCCTATAGTCCCACTCTCATAAAGCGCGAAAGCTGTGTACACCCGATCATTGGCCACCGGGCCTATGACGACATCGTAATCGTGTGTGAAGCCCACAATCTTTCGGTTTGCCATAACAAACTCAAGCCACTCGTCATCCGGACTTTCAAAGTTCTTGACTTTTAGTTGGGTACCGGATTCTGAAATAGAAAACTCATACTCGTTGACATAGCCTTCTCTAATTGTCTTATCGAAACGTCGTTTCACCCAGTCGGAAGCCTGAGACAGAGAAGAAGTCAAGTAGAATCCTTTCCCGAAATCCAGGGTCCTGTTGGGATCCCTGATCTCTGGACTTTTGATTATATCAAGGCCTCCATGATACAGTGTAATCATTTCTGTTGGTGTGAAGTTACATATTCGTCCAGTTCTTCACGAATCCAATCCGGGCTTTGGGTGTGAAGTACCTCATAGTTTCTCTCGAGATAATCAAGCGTTCCGGTAGAGTCAAGAATCTTCATGGCTTCCTCCCCGGAGATGCCCTTCATGGTCTTGAACTCCTCAATGCAAAACGACAGGAAATGTGGTATCGAGTCTTCTTTCATATGTGTATTTAACCTCCCGCTTCTCTTCCGCTCCGTGAAGACGTACGGCGTGAGTCTAAGGCAAAGTTACGAAATTTCTTCGACATAGCCAGCGGAGGAAGTGGAAAAAATTCGCGTCATCACGTGATATTGTCGTAGGCGACTGCACCAGGGTCACCCCGACGGTCTCCCCTCCCCCGGATCCCCCCCTCCGAGAGCTTCCATAAACCAGACGAGAGTAGTCTCCCTCAACACCTCACAGCGAGCAGCCATCCCCCTACTCCGATTCTCCGCTTCTCCGACCTCTCCCAGCCCCTTAACCAAAGTTCCCCCACATTCCCCAACATCCATTCAGTGCTAACCACGACATCGTCCCTCCTCCCCCGCACTCCATGCGGGGCTAACCCCAACATCGTCCCTCCGGGACTCCGAGGACGGGGGATGGCGCTGTCCCCACACTCCGGTCGATGATGTCGCTGGCGCTCCATCATCGACCTCCGTGCGGGGTTAACCACGACCCCGCTCACTCCGTGAGCTTCGACGCACAACACCCGGCTAGTCTTTCCTCCCCAATCTTCCCCACTCCACAAATTCCCCGAAACCAGCGAATCCAGTACACCCCTCAGCAAGCACCTATCCCCCTACTCCGATTCTTCGCTTCTCCTTTTCTCCCAGCCCCTTTACCAGCAATCGACCTCTTCCCTCCCATCGGGCAGGTCTCACCACCTCCAACTGCATGCTTCGACGAAGCCAGCCGGAGGGACGGGGGCATTTGGCTCTTTGGCCGGAAATGGGTAACTTTGTCGCATGAATACGAAACTATTGCTCCGGGGGGCGTTGGTGGGGCTGCTCGTAATGGCTGAGTGGTCGACTTGCCGGGGGCAGGGAAAGGCGGATGAGCTTTTCTCTTTCGAGAAGGGTCTCTTCGCCGGCATGGAACTGCAATACCGGAAGGCGGAGGTCGGCGACTCGGCCAGCATCGTGGTGCTGTACCTGCACGGCGGCAGCGGCCAGGGCGACGACAACCGTTCCCAGATGGCCTCCCCGGCCATCATGGACATCTATGAGTTTTTGGAGGGGGAGGGAATGTCGTTCACCATGCTCGTGCCGCAGGCTCCCTATGGGCAGCAGTGGATGGGCTCGGCTGTGCCTGCCCTGAAAGGTTTGCTTGACGAGTACAGCGATGAAGGCGCGAAACCGGTGTATGTGCTTGGGGGCTCGATGGGAGGCAACGGCACATGGAACCTCCTGACCGAGTATCCCGGCTACGTCACCGGGGCCATGCCCGTGGCATGCGACCCTCCCCGCGAGCAACCCGCGACCTACACCTCGACCCGTATCCTCACCGTCGCCGGTGACGACGACCGAAAGCGAAACCTCGGCAAAATCAGAGACTTCTTCGGGCGCCTGACTCGCCAGGGAGGCGATGCACGTGCCGATATCGAGAGGGGCTGGAGCCATCGCCGGACCTGCGACAAGTCCTTCAGCCAGGAGCGACTCGGGTGGCTCTTCGCCCGGTAGCGACGCGTTCAAGCGCCACACACCTGGATAGGAGCTTTAGAGTTTGTATTGGGGTAAGTGTGGCAGCAATTGTATGATTGACTATGAGTTGCCCTCCGGATGTGGGCGCGGCAGGCCGCGCCCCTACAATGCTTACTATCAGGGCTGGTTGGGGTCCGGGGGAAGTTCGCGCGACATGTGGGCGAAGATGAGGACGCCGACGGCGAGCACCACATAGGCTATGGCCGTGCTATGGAAGATGTCGCCCATGCCGACGAGGGGACTGACCACTGCACCGAAGATGTAGCCAGACAACCCGATGAGAGCCGATGCGTCGCCGGCATGGCTGCGCCCTTCGTTCATCGACAGGGTGTTGCCCACCGTGAAGAGCATTCCGAGGCACACGAGCATCGGGAGGTTGAGGATTTCATAAACCCAGAAGTTGTCGATCAGCCACATGCATACCGCCTGCACAAGGATAACGACCATCAGCGACCTGCCGGCAAACACCGCCGCTTTCTTGAGCAACTTGAACTTCAAGGCCGCCGTGGCGCCTATGGCCACAAACAGTGCGTTGGCCCCCATGAAGAGTCCGAAATCGAGCTGCGAGTATCCGTAATGCGTCTGGATGATGAAGGGGGCCGACGATATGTAGGCGAACAGGAGACCCAGCGCGGTGCCTTTGAGCATGACATGGATGACGAACTTGTGGTTCTTCACCAAGGTCTTGTAGTTGATGAACGAAGTGCCGAATCTCCCGGTGACACGGCGCGACTTCGGGAGCGACTCCTTGAGTGCGGGGGAGAGTATGAGAAGGAGGGCGCTGAATCCGAAGAGGATCCAGAAGATGCCCTGCCAGCCGATGGTGCGCGCCACCAGGCCGCCGATGACAGGCGCGCTAGCGGGAGCAAAACCGTTGATGGCGCCCACAAGGGCCATCACCTTGGCGAGCTGGCGACCGGCATACATATCGGCGGGGATGGTGCGGGCAAGGAAGTAGCCGCCCGAAGCTCCAAGCCCCTGCACGAGGCGCCACCAAAGGAAGACATGAATGGTCTTGGAATATACGCTCATAGCCGCGCCTATGCAGAAGACCACGAGCGTGATGAGCAAAATCGGCTTGCGGCCGAAGCGATCGCTAAGGGGACCCAGTATCAACTCTCCCACCCCGAGCCCGATCATGCCCATGGTCAGGCCGAGCTGGACGGTGGATGTCGAGCAGTGGAAATCGCGCATCATCACCGGGAGGGTTGGCAGATACATGTCGTTGACAAACGACCCGAAGGCGCTCAACAGTGCCAGGTATATGACAAGGAAGACGAAATAGCCTCCCGAGGCGGGGGCGGTGGAAGATTTTACGCCTCCTGTCGCAGGGGGCGTGGCAGCCGGGGCGGCCGCCGGGGTCTTGGTCAGATCCATGATATGTAAGATTAAATCAATGCAATATGTGTTATACTATGTTATAACCCGCACCCTCCCATTTCGGTTCGATTTCTCCCGATTACCGACCTGCGACGTCCATTTACTCAAATTTAGGTATTGGAATGGACGCTTATAATGTGTAATTTTGCACAAATTTTACCATAAATGCGACTTAACCAACTTCAACCCGGACAGACCGGGGTGATAACGAAGATACTCGGACACGGCGCCTTCCGCAAGCGCGTCATGGAGATGGGGTTTGTCAGGGGACGCGAGGTGACAATGATCCTCCAGGCACCCCTCGCCGACCCCGTGAAGTATTCCCTGATGGACTACGAGGTGTCGCTGCGACGATCCGAGGCCAAGCTCATCGAGATAGTGCCCCTGGAGGAATGGCGCAAGAACCTGGAGCATGAGCTGCACCACGACAGCGCGGAGCATGACCCCGACAAGCGGCCTGTGCGCGGCGACAAGGTAATCAACATCGCCCTGCTCGGCAATCCCAACTGCGGCAAGACCTCGCTCTTCAACATCGTCTCCGGAGCCCACGAGCATGTGGGCAACTACAGCGGCGTGACGGTGGATGCCAAAAGCGGATCCATGCGCTACAAGGGGTACCGCCTCAACATCGTGGACCTGCCGGGCACCTATTCCCTGTCGGCCTACTCGCCGGAGGAGACATACGTCACCCGATACCTGCGCCAGGAGACCCCGGACGTCATAGTCAACGTGGTGGTGGCCTCAAACCTGGAGCGCAACCTCTACCTGACCACCGAGCTTATCGACATGAACCGCAGCATGGTCATCGCCCTCAACATGTATGACGAGCTGGAGCATTCCAAGGCCGTGCTCGACTACGAGAGCCTCGGGCGGATGCTCGGCGTGCCTATCGTGCCCACGATTGCCGCCACTGGATGGAACATAGAGAAACTCCTCGACACCGTCATAGAGGTCTACGAGCTGCGGTCGTCGGAGGCGCGCCACATCCACGTCAAGATGAGTCCTGAGGTGGAGAAGGCCATCACCGTGCTCAAGGACCGCATAAAGGAGAGCCCCGAATTCGACGACATCATAGCCCCCCGCTATCTCGCCATCAAATATTTGGAGGGGGACCCCGAGGCTGAGCGCATAGTGTCGGAGTCGTCAGAGGCTGAATGGCTCCGCACGCGCCGCGACCAGCTCGCCGGGGCGCTGAAGGAGAAGTTGGGCGAGGATGTGCAGACCACCATCGCCGCCGAGAAATACGGTTTCATACAGGGTGCCTTGGCAGAGACTATGGAGGGAAGCCTGGAGCATGAGGAAAAGACCACGCGCATCATCGACGCCTTCGTGACCAACAAGCTCTTCGGGTTCCCGATCTTCCTCGGGGTCATGTTCCTGATGTTCTGGGCCACTTTCCAGCTCGGCTCCTACCCCATGGAGTGGATCGAGGACGGTGTGAGCTGGATCTCGACGCTCATATCAGAGCGCATGGCCGACGGCCCCTTCAAGGACTTGCTGCTCGACGGAGTGATCGGGGGCGTTGGGGGCGTCATAGTGTTCCTGCCCAACATCCTGATCCTCTACGCCTTCATCTCCTTCATGGAAGACTCGGGATACATGGCCCGCGTAGCCTTCATCATGGACAAGCTGATGCACCAGATGGGCCTGCATGGCAAGTCGTTCATCCCCCTGGTGATGGGCTTCGGATGCAACGTCCCAGCCATCATGTCGACCCGCATCATCGAGAGCCGTTCCAGCCGCCTCATAACCATCCTGATCAATCCCTTCATAAGCTGCTCGGCGCGAATACCGATCTATGTGCTTCTCGTCGGCGCCTTCTTCCCCCGGCATGGAGCGGTGGCATTTCTCGGCCTGTATCTCTTGGGCATCATTGTGGCAGTGATTACCGCCAAACTTCTGCGCCGGTTCTGGTTTCATGCCGACGAGACACCCTTCGTGATGGAACTGCCCCCCTACCGCATACCTACGGCCAAGAGCACCATGCGGGCCATGTGGGCCAAGGCGGAGCAATACCTCAAGAAGATGGGTGGACTCATCCTCGTGGCCTCGATCATCATTTGGGCCCTCTCCTACTTCCCCCGCTACTCGCAGGACCAGGTGCCGCAAAGGTTTCACGACGAGATGATGGCCTCCATGCCCGCGTCCACGCTGGAGTCGCACACTCCCGACGAGATCGACGACATGGTCCTGGCCTCCTACCAGCAGCAGCATTCCGTGCTGGGCACCATCGGGCGCGCCTGCGAACCCGTAGTGCGACCCATGGACTTCGACTGGCGCACCTGCGTCTCGCTCATAGCCGGCGCCTCGGCCAAGGAGGTGGTCGTCTCGACCATGGGCGTGCTATACGTGGGCGACGACGACGCGCAGTTGCTCTCGGAGCGTCTTGTCACCCCCTCCCCCGTGACTGGAAAGGCACCCTTCGACCCGGCCAAGGCGATGGCCTTCATGGTGTTCGTGCTCCTCTACTTCCCCTGCATCGCGACCCTGGCGGCCATCCGCCGTGAGACGGGCAAATGGGGCTACGTGTTCTTCTCGATGATATACAACACCACCCTGGCCTGGATTTTCTCATTCCTTACATATCGCATATTCCTGCTCTTCTGAGGAATGGATCAGCCAGGCTCTGAAAAAAATAGGGAAAAGTGGGTATAATTGGAAAATTTTAGTTAAATTTGCATCTCAAAGGGGGTCTGGCAACCGTGCGCCTTGTGCGCAGGTTGGAGCCCCCCTGATAACTTGAAGAAGACAATTTGACTTAACTGACCATACAAATGCAACACAGCTACCGCACACCCCTGTTGCTCTCGCTGGCACTCGGAGCACTCCCGGCGCTGGCCCAGCAGCCGATCGGCAACATCAATCCCGAGCAGACTGCGGCTTCTGCCACATCCTTGCAGAATGCAGTCACCTCCTCGTCGGCCTCGAAAGGCAATTCCCTGACCACGGGCTCCTCCTTCGAAGAGTTCCTGGAGGAGATCAACGAGGAGATGCGCGACTTCCAGCGCCAGGTGGTGGAAAACTACGCCAAATGGCTGGAAGGGGAATGGGAAACGTTCGAGCCCACCCCTCCTCAACAGAGATATACTCAGCCTAAACCCGACAAGATGCCGGCAATGGAGGGGGCAGTCCTTCCGGCTCGCAGCGAGAAGAACTTTGTCGGAGCCATGGATGAGCGCATGCTCCAGTCCTTCTCCCAGTCGGCTGACACCCGCCGCATCATCAAGGACGCCCAGTATCGCTGGAAGAACCCCGAAGCTCAGACCCCTGGCGACTGGTTCACTTTCTACGACATGGACCTGCGCATCCCCATGTACGACTATCAGATCATGGGCACGATGGCTCCGATGGTAACCCGTGAGGACGACATGAAACTGAAAAAGGATGCGTCCGCGCAGTGGGTCATGCTCGAGAAGGAGCGCGTCGGCGAGGTAGTAGGCGGCGAACTGAAGAAACTCGCCCGCTCCATGAATCTCAACGACTACCTCACCTTCGAACTGACTTGCAGCTACGTCAACGCAAAATTCCCCGATGCATCGAAGATGGCCCGTACCGCCCTTGTGCAGTACCTGATGATGCACCAGGGGTATGATACTCGCCTCGTATCTGGTGACGGACACGCTTTCGTGGGCCTCACCACCCCCCAGAACATCTACGGCTATGGAGCCCAACCTGTGGTCAACAATGGTACAGCCTGTCTTTCCTGGCTCTTCAGCATTGAGGGTGATCCCTATCCCAAGGAAGGAGTTAAAATCAGCTTATACTCCCCTCAGGGTTATGGTACCGGCCCCTCGGGCAAGACTTTCGACTTCCGTCTCAATCCCCTCAACATACCGCAGATGCCCGTAGAATACTGTAAAGCCTTCGGCGACATCGAGTTGACGGGGACTGTCAATGCCATGATGATGCCCATCGTGCGCCGCTATCCCCAAATGGAGACTGAGGGATTCGCTGAGTCGATCATCGACCCAGCCTTCCACGAGGATCTCGTGCGTCAGATCAAGGAGCAGTTTAGCGGACTCTCCCCTGTAGACGCTACCAACAAGCTCCTCACCTTTATTCAGTATGGCTTCGACTATGCTACCGACGACGAACAGCACGGTTACGAGAAACCTTACTTCCTGGAGGAGAATTTCTTCTACCCGGCCAACGACTGCGAAGACCGCTCTATTCTCTTCACCTACCTGCTCTGGAACGCCCTCGGCATCGAATCGCAGATGCTCGCCTATCCAGGCCACGAATCCGCATCCGTCCATCTTCCCGAATCGATTACTAACAACTCCTACTACTATAACTATGCAGGGGAGCCGTTTGTAATTGCCGATCCTACCTATTATGACGCCCAGATAGGCGACGCGATGCCTGATTATCGCAACATGCTCCCCGAGCGTGTGGATCTCTACTACAACGAGCCCCTGGAGACCCAGCGCAAGGCTGAGCGAGCCGAGCGCCAAGCCCAAAACAGGGACTGATTCTTGAATCAGGATTTTCATGATTAATCATGATTAGTCAAGATTAATCCTGATTAATCCTGATTAATCCTGATAATTTTGATTGAAAAGCTATGACCCGAATAGGCATCCTTAGCGACACCCACGGCCTTTGGGACGACCGCTTCGCCAAGTATTTCGCCGATTGCGACGAAGTCTGGCACGCGGGCGACATCGGCGACTACGCCATCGTGGAGCGCCTGAAGGAAGTAGTCCCCTGCGTACGTGCAGTCAGCGGCAACGTCGACCACGGGGAGGTGCGCCGCAAGTGCCGCGAGCTCGAGATCTTCCGGGTGGAGGACATCAACGTGCTGCTCACCCACATCGGCGGCTACCCGGGCAAATGGTCGCCCGGAATGGCCAACCTCCTCAGTGAGCACGGCATCGACCTGATGGTGGACGGGCATTCCCACATCCTGAAGGTGATGCACGACCCGCGTCTCGATGTCCTGCACATCAATCCCGGAGCGGCAGGGCGCCAGGGATGGCAGAAGAAACGCACCCTCGTGCGCCTCGTCATAGTCGGCCACGACATGCGTGACTGCGAGGTCATCGAATTAGGATGACAAAGGCATAATAAATTTGAGGTTTTTGAGTTGAACAAATAAGAAGAAAATGTTCATAGTAAGGGCACCCCCAGAGTGATTCTGCGGGTGCCCTGCCTTTATCTGTTGCTATGTAGTGTGTCTTGTGCTTCTGGCGGAGGCTCAGTGGCCTTCAGCTTGGGACAATATCTGACTCCTTGAGTCCAAATCATTACTCCGGAATGGCCAGAGGGGTGTGCTTCACCTCCAGGCGGTCGGCGCCTTCGACGTGGTCCACGTCAATGGTGCCACCGAGCTTCCCTTCGGCGTTGAGGGTGAGCATCAGCTCAGCCATGTCGTCCTCCAGATACTTCTGGATGGCACGCTTGAGCGGACGCGCGCCGAAGTTCTTGTCATATCCCTTCTCGGCCAGGAAGTCCTTCGCCTTCTCGGTGAGCTGGAGCTTGAACCCGAGTTTCTCGACACGGGCGTAGAAGTCCTTCAGTTCCACATCGATGATCTTGAAGATCGCATCGCGGTCGAGCTGGTCGAACATGATGACATCGTCGACACGGTTGAGGAATTCCGGCGAGAACACCCTGTTCAGGGCCTTCGAGATGACACCGTGGGCCTGCTCCTTGCTTACTGTCTCAGTGTTGAAGCCCACGCCGCCGCCAAACTCCTTGAGCTGGCGCGAGCCTACGTTGGAGGTCATGATGATGATGGTGTTCTTGAAGTCGATGCGCCGCCCCAGGGAGTCGGTCAGGCGCCCTTCGTCCATCACCTGCAGAAGCAGGTTGAAGACGTCCGGATGGGCCTTCTCGATCTCGTCGAGGAGCACCACCGAGTAGGGATGGCGGCGCACTTTCTCCGTGAGCTGGCCACCCTCCTCGTATCCTACGTATCCCGGAGGCGCACCGACGAGGCGCGACACCGTGAACTTCTCCATAAACTCGCTCATGTCCATGCGGATCAGGGAGTCGTTGGAGTCGAAGAGGTACTGGCTCAGCTTCTTGGCCAAATGGGTCTTGCCCACACCGGTCGGGCCAAGGAACATGAATGTGCCGATCGGCTTGTTGGGGTCCTTGAGGCCGATGCGGTTGCGCTGTATTGCCTTGACGATCTTCTTGATGGCGTCGTCCTGGCCGATGACAGAACCCTGCAGGGCGCTCCCCATCTCGAGCAGACGGGAGTTCTCGGCCTGCGCGATACGCTGCGTGGGCACACCGGTCATGATAGCCACGACCTCGGCAACCTTCTCCTCGTCGACCTCTTGACGCTCCTGGTCGAGCCGGGCCTCCCAGTCCTTCTGGGCAGTGGCCAGCTCGGCTCGTTTGCGGTTTTCGAGATCGCGCAGGGAGGCCGCCTTCTCGAAGTCCTGTGCCTTGGCGGCTGCCAGCTTATCGGCGGTGGCCTCGTCGACCTCGCGCTCAAGGCGCTCGATCTCCTCGGGCACTACGATATTGGTGATATGCACGCGCGAGCCGCTCTCGTCAAGGGCGTCGAGCGCCTTGTCGGGGAAGTTGCGGTCGCTGACATAGCGTTCGGTGAGCTCCACGCAAGCCTTCAGGGCATCGTCGGTGTACCGGACATTGTGATG
>CAZHCM010000061.1:0-12065 GCA_964531005.1 uncultured Sangeribacter sp.
GGGCGTTGACGCAGCTGACGCCGACGCCGTGCAGGCCGCCGGACACCTTGTAGGAACCCTTGTCAAACTTGCCGCCGGCGTGGAGCACGGTGAGCACGACCTCGAGGGCGGGCTTGCCCATCTTCTCGTGCATGTCGACGGGGATGCCACGGCCGTTGTCAACGACGCGTATGGAGTTGTCTTCCAGAATGGTGACATCGATCTTGTTGGCGTATCCGGCCAGGGCCTCGTCGATGGAGTTGTCGACCACCTCGTAGACGAGGTGGTGAAGGCCGCGGCCTGAGATGTCGCCTATGTACATAGCCGGGCGTTTGCGGACCGCCTCCAGGCCTTCGAGCACCTGGATATTGTCGGCTTGATATTGCTTGTTCTGTTCTTCTGCCATGTTGTGTGTAAATTCCTTACAAAGTTAACGTTTTTTTTTGAATCCACCAACTCACCCACTCCCCTCCACCCTTTTCAGGGTCGGAAGCGACTCCAGTATGTCAGAATATCTGTAGGATATGGAGGAGAAACTGAAAAAAAGCATTATCTTTGTATTATGAACAGAGACGTACTTGAATTTGTGACTTTCTGCATCAGCAAGCTCTCGGATTTCCTTGGCCTTTCACAGTCTGAGGTTTTCCAGCGTCTGCACGCCTCCGGAATCCTGTATGACTACATGGTGCCCTCCTATGATGTCCTGCACACTTTTGGGTCCCGCTACCTTATGGAGGACCTTACCGACCTAATGAGGGAGAAAGGAGTGCTTGACTGATGGAGCTATATCATTCCTCCTACACATCGGTCGAGAGACCTGACATTGGTTTCTCTCGCAACTTCCTGGATTTCGGCAGGGGGTTCTATCTCACTTCTCTTTACGACCAAGCAGTGCAATATGCCCAACGATTCAAGCGGCGAAACCAGTCAGCATGGCTTTCGACTTATGAGTTTGAATACGAACCTGAGGAATGGAGGAAGCATCGAATTATGAGTGAGACAGACCTGGCACTTCGTGCCGAGAAGAACACTGCAATAATCATAGCGTTAACGGAGCTATTCGGCATTCCGATGGAGGAGGCCGTGAGTAAATATTTCCAATCAGACACAGCACGACTAATCGAAGACAAGGTGGCTGACCTGCACTGTCGCAGCCCAAAGTATCTTGCCACACTCGTTTGGGAAGAATATCAGTAAGCTCTTAGTGCATATTGCGACAATAAGGGAGGGGGAGGGAGCGTTATTTTGACATGAAACGATTAATCGCGCGTCTACTTGCTTTCACCCTGGCTACGTCCGGGGTGGGGATTTGTGTGCCCTCTGCCGGGGCCGCCGTAAATCCGGCCCCGGGCACATGGGTGCAGTATCCTGCCTACAATGCCTCAATCACATATGTGGCCGACACGCCAGGCCGCTCTTTCTTCATGGGGTATCCCCAGGTGTATAATGCAGCTGTCAACGGCTTCAACGACCCTGGGCAGACACTCTTCTACCTCGACAAGGCCACAGGCGAGGTGCATGAATGGCAACACCTGGGCCACCCCTCCGCGCGTGCTCTCTGCATGGGCTATGACTGGAAGGGGAAGTGCCTCGCAATAGCCTACAAGGACCTCGATGTGGACCTCGTCTTCGACGACGGCCGCATCGTCAACGTCCCGGACCTGGCCGACCTCAGGCCCCGGGGAGCCAGGCCGGCCATCAACGACATCCGCTTCGACCACGACCGCGGACTCGTCTACCTCGCCCTCTCCTCAGGCTTCGCCGTCATAGACGAGAATACCGGCCGGATGGACTACCATCAGCTCGACGCCCCCGTGGCATCGGCGGCCCCGATGGGCGACCTGCTCGTGCTCGTAAGCAACAGCCAGGTCTACTGGGCGCCCCTGGCGGACATTCCCTCCTCCATAGCCGATTTCAACCTCACCGACACCTCCAAGGCCAAGGGGGCCACCCGTCTGCTCCCCCTCGGAGACACCCTCTGCGCATACATCCGCGTCGAATGGGGAGCCTATAAGGTGGCCATGATGCACGTCGTGGACGGCGCACTGGTCTGGAAGGAGTCACTCTTCGGCTACGAGGCCAAGACCCCCTCCGAGACTCCGGACGGATACTGGTTTCCTGCATCCAACCAGGACATACGCCTCTACCGCGACGGCAAATGGAACCGTCTGCCCCGCGCCGAGGAGGACATGGATGCCTGGACGGCCACGACCGACGGCCGCAACGTGTTCTTCGTCACCCCGCGCGGCGGCGTGCGCACCAAGACACTGGGTGAGGACGACATCTGGCCCGAGGGCGTGGAGCCGACACTGCCCAACTTCCCCTCGGTCTATCACGCCCGCAGCATCGCCTGGTCGCCGATCTACGGCGTGCTCGCCGTCACCCACGGCATAGACCATTATTTCATGAACACCACCTCGCAGACTTACTATGAACTGACAGGATACCGCTCCGGGAAATGGAGCCACTACGGCTACGCCTACACCAACCCCGAGCAGAAAGACGTCATCTCGGCCGTAGACGGCATCGCCGTCGATCCCCTCGATCCCCACAAGGCATACATCGGGAGCTACACCCGAGGCCTGTTGCGCGTCAACCTCGCCGACCCGAAGGACGTGATGCACATCTCCTCGGCCAACGACAAGTCGAAGAACCTGCCCGGTTTCGTGGTGGGACGCGACACGCAGAAGGCCTGGGACGTCTGCCGCTTCGCCGCCCCGGCCTTCGACAACGACGGCTGGCTCTGGAGCTGCGACTTCGACATGGACCGCCCGGCTGGCAACTCGATGGTGCTCTGGATGTGGAGTCCGGAAGACCGCCTGGCCTCCGTCGACTCCGCCTCCTTCCGCCCCTGGAAAAGCCTCGTCGTGCCCGCCACCGGCTCCAACCTCTCCAAGGTGCTTCCCCTGCGCCATAGCTCCAACGAGGGCCTTGTCGTGGTCGTGCCCAACACCTATGACGACATGGCCTTGATCATCTACGACCATGCCGGCACCCCGGACGACCCCTCCGACGACAGCTCCTATCCCGTAGGGCCCCTCTTCAATGCCGAAGGCTACCCCATCCACTCCATGAAGGAGGTGAGATGCCTGACGGAGGATCCCAAGACGGGCATGCTCTGGGTGGGCTCCGAGCAGGGGCTCTACACCCTCAACCCCCGCAGCGCAATGCGCAATCCCTCGCTGGGCGCCACGATCGACTGCACAGCCCCCGACGGCTCGCAGTTCCTTTTGGGCAAGAATCTTCCGGTCACTTGCATCTTCTGCGACGCCAACAACGACAAATGGATCGGCTTCCAGGACGCCGGCCTGGTGCACACCGACCCCACAGGCACCAAGGCTAGGGGAATATACACCACCGCCAACAGCGACATCCCCTCCGACATGGTGCTCGCCCTGGGCCAGGACCTGGCCTCGGGGGACATGATAGTCTCCACCGGTGCGGGCCTGGCACGTCTCGTGCTTCCCTCCTCCGACCCCTTGCTCCCGGGGGCCTCGCTGGCAGTCTCGCCCTCCGCACTGACACCCGGGTTCAAGGGATGGGTCACCATCTCCAACACCGTGCCCGGCTCCGACGTGACTGTGACCGACGAGGAGGGACGCGCGGTACGCACCCTTCGCCCCTCCTCCGACTCCCTGCAGTGGGACGGCAGCGACGACAAGGGGCGGCCGCTGCCCGCCGGCATCTACCGCCTCTCCTCGGGACATTCGCCCGCCGTCTCCCTCCATATCCTTAGATAACTTCCACGTCATCCAGACCCCTGCCCCAGGATACAAAACCGCCATTTCCATCATACCCACCATACGATGTATCGACTGCTCTTAGCCCTCATCCTCACACTCGCCGCCTTTGCCCCGGCCTCGGCCACCGTGGCCGACTCCCTGCATTGGTCCACCTCCGTGGAGGCCTCCTTCTCGGGAGGCGACCACAGCCCCTTCTGGCTGGAGACCAACCGCCAGGGACTCCCATCGGCACGCATCAACAGCGGCTATGTCCGCGCAGGCGCACATTTCCGCCAGCAACCCACCTCGCGCCTCTCCTGGGGCGCGTGCGCCGACATCGCCGTGCCCTGGCGTGGCGAAAGCCCCTGGGTCATCCAGCAGCTCTACGGCGAGGTCTCCTACCGCTGCCTCGACGCAATGGTGGGCAGCAAGGAGATGTGGGGGGAATTCAACAACCCTCGCCTCTCCTCGGGCAACATCATGTATTCGGGCAACTCCCGCCCCATCCCGCAGGTGCGCCTCGGCATCTTCGACTATGCCGACATCTGGGGCACCAAAGGATGGCTGGCCGTGAAGGGATATGTGGCCTTCGGCAAGTACACCGACTCGCGCTGGCAGCGCAACTGGGTTGCCCCGGGCACGCAGTACACCCAGGGTGTGCTCTACAACTCCAAGGGCATATGGATCCGCAACGGCAACGCCTCCAAGTTCCCGCTCGTCTTCGAGGCCGGCCTTGAGATGGCCACGCAGTTCGGCGGAGAGATCTACAACTACAAGGGACCCGGCTCATACCTGAAGATGCCCGACGACTTCAAGGCCTGGGTCAAGGCCTTCATACCCTGGCACGGAAGCAACGACACGCCCGACGCCGAGCAGTCGAACGTGCAGGGCAACATGCTGGGCGCATGGCAGTTCCAGCTCTCATGGACATCCCCGGCAGGATGGATGGTGAAGGGGTATTACGAGCATTTTTTCGAAGACCACTCGATGCTCTGGATCTCCTATCCCTGGAAGGACGGTCTCTATGGCGTGGAAGCCAAACTGCCTGACAACCCCTTCGTGTCGGAGATTGTCGGGGAGTTCCTCTATATGAAGGACCAGTCGGGCCCCATCCTGTGGAACCAGACCCCGGGCATCCCGGAGCAGGTGTCGGGAGCCGACGACTACTACGCCCATTATCTCTATGACGGCTGGCAGCATTGGGGCATGTCCACCGGTTCGCCGCTGTGTCTGTCGCCCATCTTCAACACAGACCATCGCATCGGCTTCAAGTCGACGCGTGTCATCGCCTGGCATTTCGGACTGGGCGGAAACCCCACCCCGCAGATCGACTGGCGTCTGCTGCTGAGCTTCACCCGGAGCTGGGGACGCTACAACCTCGTCTTCCCCGACGTGAAGAAGGCTTTCAACGCCCTGGCGGAAGTCTCCTGGCGCCCCAAGACCCTCAAGGGCTGGGAAGGCACCCTCGGCCTGGGCATCGACCACGGCGACCTGATAGGCAACGTGGCCGGCATCAAGCTCCGCGTCTCCAAATCCTGGCGATGATCCCATCCAAGCCTGCAAGTGCCGAAAGGTGGAGGTAGCTTTTCGTTTCCCGCACGAAGGCTCCGCCTCCGTTTCCAAATCCAAATCAGACAAGCAATGAAAAAGACACTCAATATCCTTCTCCTGATCCTCTCCATAGCCCTTGCCGCCACCCTGCAGAGCTGCGACAAGCACAACATCAACGGCGACCTCGACGGCATGTGGCAGGTGATGTCCGTGACCGTCAAGGAGGATGGCGCCACGGTGCGCGAATTCGTCCCCGACCAGAGATATCTCTGCTTCCAGCTCCACGTCTGCCAGCTTCGCTCCTACGGCGGCCAGGTGGAGCCGTCGGCCAACCTCATCTACAACGGCAAGACCCTGACACTCGACTTCCCCGAGTCGGAATTCGGCGACCGGCTGCCGCGCCTCGCGCTATGGGGCATCTACTCCCTGCGCACCACCTACACCGTGGAGACCCTGACATCCTCCACATTGGTGCTCGACTCCCCCACGACGCGCCTCACCTGCCGCAAATTCTAAGTCCTGCCTCCCCCTCTCCCTCCTCCCTTACCGGGTCGCGGCTTTAGCCGCGCCTCCCCGCCACTTCCCTTACACCCTAACACCTGACACCATGACAAAACCTCACACCAAACCCACCAAGGATCCCCGCGTGCTGGAGCTCCTGGCCCAGACATTTCCCGACATCCAGAGCGCGGCCACCGAGATCATCAATCTCGAAGCCATCCTCAACCTCCCGAAGGGCACCGAACACTTCGTGGCCGACATACACGGCGAACACGAGGCCTTCACCCATATCCTCAAGAACGCCTCCGGCTCCATCAAGCGCAAGGTCAACGAGATATTCGCCACCTCCCTGCGCGACGAGGCCATCCGCCAGCTCTGCTCGCTGATCTACTACCCGAGCCGCAAGCTCACCCACATCAAGGCCACCGAGACCGACCTCGACGACTTCTACCGCACCACGCTCCACCAGCTAGTCAAGGTGCTGCAGCGGGTGTCGTCGAAATACACCCGCTCCAAGGTGCGCAAGGCCCTGCCAAAGGCCTTCGCATACATCATCGAGGAGCTCCTGCACGAAGCCCCCTCAGGCGAGAACAAGCAGCCCTACTACAACCGTATCGTAGAGTCCATCATCTCCACCGGACAGGCCGACGAGTTCATCAAGGCCATCTGCAACGTCATCCAGCACCTCAGCATCGACCGCCTGCATATCCTGGGCGACATCTACGACCGAGGCCCGGGCGCTCACATCATAATGGACCGCCTGCGCCACTACCGCGACTTCGACATCCAGTGGGGCAACCACGACGCCCTCTGGATGGGAGCCGCCGCAGGTAACGACTGCTGCATAGCCAACGTGCTCCGCATATCGCTGCGCTACGACAACATGGCCACCCTCGAGGACGGCTACGGCATCAACCTCGTGCCCCTTGCGGCCTTCGCCATGGACGTCTACGGCAACGACCCCTGCGAGCTCTTCGACCCCAAGATACCCAAGGACACGTCCGAGCTGTCAGTCAAGAACCGCCAGCTCATAGCCCGTATGCACAAGGCCATCAGCGTCATACAGTTCAAGATCGAGGCCGCGCTCATCGACCGCCATCCGGAATGGAAGATGGACGACCGCAAGCTGCTCCATCTCATCGACTTCGAGCGTGGCGTCATCACGTTGGAAGGTGTGGAGTATGCCCTGCGCGACTCGCATTTCCCCACCATAGACCCCCAGGACCCCTATGCGCTCACTTCGGAGGAGCAGGATCTCATCGACAAGCTGGTCCATTCCTTCAAGATGAGCGACAAACTGCGGCAGCACACGGCCCTGCTCCTGGAGCATGGCGACATGTACACGATCTGCAACTCCAACCTCCTCTACCACGCTTCGGTGCCCCTCAACGCCGACGGCACCCTGAAGGGGGTCGAGGTCTTCGGCCACCGCTACAAGGGGCGCGAGCTGCTCGACCATGTGGGGGCGGTCATGCGGTCGGCCTTCAATTCGGATTGCCCGGAGGAGAAGCGCCGGCAGGCCGTGGACTATTACTTCTATCTGTGGTGCGGCCCCGACTCACCCCTTTTCGACAAGGCCAAGATGGCCACTTTCGAGCGGTATTTCATCACCGAGAAGGAGCCGCAGCACGAGGAGAAGGGGCATTACTACCACATGCGCGACAACCGTCATGTGGTGGAGTCGATCCTCAACGCCTTCGGCGTGCGGGGCACGCAGCGCCATATCATCAACGGCCATGTGCCCGTGAAGGCCGGAAAGGGGGAGAGCCCCATCAAGGCTGACGGGGCTCTCATGGTCATCGACGGAGGGTTCTCGAAGGCTTACCACAACACCACAGGCATCGCGGGATACACGCTCGTCTGGCACAGCCGGGGATTCGAGCTCGTGCAGCACGAGCCATTCACCTCGGCCGAGGACGCGGTGATGACGGGAGCCGACATCCGCTCGACCACACAGGTCGTGGAGCAGTCGACAGAGCGCACCTGCGTGCGCGACACCGACAAGGGCGCGGAGCTGCAGGCGCAGATCGACGAGCTCACAGAACTCTTGAAGGCCTATCGCAACGGCACGATCCACCGCTGACCGGCAGCGGCATCTGCGAGGAGACGTACAGCCCTATGGCGCGGGTCATCAGGATGTCGTCGTGCTCGCCAGCAATGGCCCCGTATGAGCCGTTCTGACGCCGCTCATACCTGGCCATCTCATACAGGCACTCGCGGTCACGCTCCGTGTAGAGGCGTTCCCTGACAGCGCGCACCAGGCCCGAAATGATGACGGGCTTGGTCGCGCTGTTGGTGTGGAAGCCGTAGCGCGCAGGGGCTCCCTGGCGTATGTCCTCCTCGGAAGGGGTGCGCTCGTAGAGGTTGCGGTATGCGTCGCGTATCTCGCCGAGCAAATACCTCCCCTGGTCCCCTTCGAGCATACGGCCCCGCTCGCGGGTCTCGATGGTGTTGCTCTCGATGACGAGCAGCGCGTCGTCATACCACTTGGCGATGCGGGCTGAGAGCCACGCCAACTGGTCCATGTCGCAATGCCCGCGCCATTGGGCCACGACCTCCGCCCTCCCCCCGTCGGAGAGGAGCAGGCGGTCGAAGACGGCCACCACCGACCAGTCCGCCTTGCTGGAGCGTCCTCCGACATCGACCACCACCAGGTAGCGGTGGCGCATCTTCTCGCCAGGCCATATCTCGGGGCGGCTCCACACTGCCAGGCTCCCGCGACGCTCCTCGCTGAAGCGTATGCCGCGCAGGGCATCGGGCCCAGTGTCGGCCAGGGCCACCAGCTCCCCCCTCCAGCGGGGCTCGCGACACCCCGCCTTGAGGGCCTCCACCTGATAGGCGTCGAATACGCGTGTGCCGGAGTGAGAGAAGGCCTCCATGTCGTCCGAAGGATATTCGGAGGCCATCAGGGCCTGGTCGCTATACTTGGCCCGCTCGGCCACATACCAGCGCAACGCCTCCAGCGTGGCGCCCCGCTCCCACAGTCGCCACAGATAGCGGCCGCTGACGGTGCGGCTCGTCTCCGCTCGGCTCCCCCTCCCCTCTATCAGGTCCAGGGCGAACGCCTCGGGATCCTCGACCGGGAGGGTGTACCCCTCGACATCCATCCATCCGATGAACATGGCCTCGAACTGCGACTCACCCTGTCGGGCGGCCTGGTATTCGTTGTGGAAGAAATTGCCGGTGCCGTTGGCTGTGCTTTCGTACACTATCATCGTCATGGGGCGAAGGAGCACGCCGCCGCATGCGGAGCGCACGATATCTTCGGGCTGCTTGCCGTCGGTGGCGCGCCACAGGCCCACCTCCGACAGATGCACGAGGTTGTAGTCGCCGCCGCGGCAAGAGTCGGGGCGTTCGGCGGTGCCTATCTTGATCTTGCAATTGCGTGCTGGCACACGGGTGATGGCCCCGGACTTGCCGACGCGCTCCGTCTTGCGCGTGCCGCGCCTGGGGCGCGGGTCCCCCGGCATGTGCAGGAGGCGCGCGGGATAGGAGGCCATCATGCGGTCAAACATGTCCTTGATCTCGTCGGAGGCCGTCCCCTGATGGGCTATTATGAGGGAGTTGAGGCCACGCTCGTGCACGAGCTGCAGCCATGCCATGTAAAGCTGCGAGCAGGTCGAGCCGCCCCATTGTCGCGCCTTGAGCAGGATGATGCGGACCGGACGCCCCGAAAGGCGCATCTCCTCCAGCCGCTCCACAAACTTCCTCTGGGCGCGGTTGAGCACGAACCGTATGTCGTCGCCGCCCCCTTTGCGCTTCACCCTCACCAGCGTGGCCGTCCAGTAAGGGAAGTCATGGCGCATCCTGACCAGGGGCCATATCCTGTCGAAGTCGCATCTCTTTCGGCCAAACACCCTTTCCACGCTCCCACCCCGGCGCAACGCCTGCACCAACGGCTCCTCCTCCATCGAGAGGGGTATCCACTGGCGTGGCATCACGTAGTCGGGCAGCTCCAGAAGCGTACGCTCCCCGGTGGAGCCCTCCCCTGTGACGGGGTCGAAAGGGGCGTTGAGACGGGCGTTGCGCCGCTCGTTTTCGCGCAGCAGCTCCCTCACCTCTTCCTGGAGTCCGGGGTCAAGGGTGTCGTAGCCTACCTTGACGCCACTCATCGGCGTCCCCCTTTCATGGCAGCCCGACGCTCGGCCCGACGGCGGCGCAGGAGCCCGTAGAGCGTGACACGAAGCGATTCCGGCTCCATGTAGAACTCCGGCGCCGGGGAATTGACCGCCTCCACGATTGCATCGTCAAGCGCCATCCCGGGGTGGCTTTCCTGAAGAGCCTCCACACGCTTATGGAGGTCGGTGTAGAGTCGGCGGCGGGAGGCCGACATGGGCATGAACTCCCCGCGACGGCGACGGTAGCGCAAAACCCTGATGGCCCGCAATTCGCCGATATAGAATCGCGAAGCCGGCTGGCGCCCCGCCTCCGCCATCACGTCCACCACAGGCTTCCCTACGGGAGCGTCCTGAAGCATGCGGTCAAATACTGAGAGCAACTCGCGGTCTCGGTCCGGGCCATACTCGGACGGCATTCGATTTTTTGTCATTGGTGATAGATTTAGCGTTGTTATGTTTTATATTTGCAAAGTTAATACAAATATTTAACATCGCCAACGTCAAATCTTCACTTTTTTCATCGGCCGCGAGTCGCGTCCACGCAGAATCCCTGCTATTAAAGGACTTGCGCCCGGGATTCCCAAGGCATTACGCAGGATACTCCGTCTGCCAGTCTTCGGCAAGGAAAGCGCTTGCGGCTTCGCGCGCGCCCGCGAGATCCATGTAGGAGTAGTTGCCGCAATCGCGCGGAGTCGCTCCGGGGATCTCTCCTTCGTAACCGGCCACGAACTCCATCGCCTCCCGCATCAGGGGCGCGACATCGGCCGGGGCGTAGTCGCCGGAGAGCAGGAGATAGTTGCCGGTGCAGCATCCCATGGGGCCCCAGTACACCACGCGGTCAGCCCACACCGGGTGATTGCGCAGGAAGGTGGCCACGAGATGCTCCATGGCATGGAGAGACTGGGGGGAGAGCGCCGGCTGGCGGTTGGGACGCGTCATGCGCACGTCATAGGTGGTGATGACGTCGCCGGCGGGTGTGACGTCGCGGCGCGATACGTACAGCCCCGGCTCCAGCCGGGTGTGGTCGATGGTGAAACTTGCTATCTTCTTCATATCTTGGATTTTTCAAAATTCAGATGCCAATGCTGTGCTGGCCTGGTGCAAAAATAGTCATTTCGCTCCAAACGCACAAATCCCGGATGCCACGACTGTAAAAATTTAGCATAGCCATAGCCTCGCCGGATGCTAATTTTGCACCATGAAAAATTTCCTAACCCAATTGTTTATGAAGCACAAGCAAATCCAACCCGAAGACGAGGCCCCCGAAAGCGCCATCGACTTCATCAAGACATCCGACCCCGAAGAGCCCGCTATGGAGGCTACGGCGGAGACTACCGCCAAGGACACCGCCAAGGACACCGCTGAGGAGGCCCCCGAGGAGAAGCCAGAGGACTCTACTGCCGAGGACACCGCCATGGGGACTACCGCCAAGGACGCCGCCGAGGAGGCCCCAAAGCAAGAAGAGGAAAAAGAATCCCCACTCTCCAAGCTCGACCTCAACAATCCCGACGTGATCGCCCAGCTAAGAAAGGCCCTGAACATTGAGGCCGAGCTCGCAGCAGCCCGGGCCGCAGGCGAAATCGCAGGCCGCAACGCCAAAATCAGCGAACTCATGCAGGCCCCCGATCCCCAAGGCGACGGCCTCCCCTTCCACGGCAGCGGATGCGCCTCAACCCCCAACCATCCCCAATCCATCTTCCAGCTCGCCGACCAGGCCCGCTAAAATCCCCTCGCAGCAATCCCCGGCCAGCCGCTTCAGCCGAAAATCACCGGCCAGCGGCTTCAGCCGCTGAAAAAAGAAAAAATCCCTAAATCCAAAATAAAAATATGATAGCATCAGTATCCAGCGTCGCAGACGCCACCGGCGGCATCGCCCCCGGCCATCTCATCGAAACCGACCTCGACGAGCAGCTCTTCCGCTTCAACAGCGACGACACCCCGCTCATGAACCTCATGCTCCGCGCCAAGCGCGTCAAGGTCAACTCCCCCGAAGTGGAGCACTACATGATCGACGAGCCCCGCAGCTCCGTCGTCACCACCCAAGACCTCAAGGGGGGCGCCCTCCAGGCCACCCTCCCGCTGGCCTCGGCCGACCAGAACCTCCCCCGAGAATACGGCACCCTCCTCGTAGGCGACGTAGACGGCTACGCCCCCGACGGCGTCACCCGCACCCCGGGGCGCCCCCTCATGCTCT